>NZ_QYUP01000079.1 GCF_003590855.1 Massilia cavernae | reverse complement strand
GTTCAGTGCGTTGCGTGCGAGGTCGAGCTGGGCCTGGGCCGACTTGACGCTGGCGCGCGCCAGCGCCACCGCGTTGGAGGTGGTGTCGTGCGAGTTCTGCGAAATGTAGTTCTGGGTGAGCAGGGCCTGGCTATTGGCGTTGTTCTTGACCGCCATGTCGAGGCGGGCGTTGGCTTCGTCCAGCGCCGCCTGCTGCTGCGCCACGCGTGCGCGCTGGTCGGCTTGGTCGAGGCGCCAGCACCTGGCCGGCGGATACCGCCATGCTTCCTGCACGGTGGCGCCGGTGACCACGCCCGACACCTTGGACTTGATGGTCGCCTGCGACAGCGGAATGAGCGAGCCGGAAAGCGGGAGATTGACGCGCAGTTCGCCGGTGCCGATGGCGGCCACGTCGCGCGCCGACAATTCATATACCTCAATCTTCGGCCCATCCTTGCCGGCGGCTGCCTGTGCGGCGGCCGGCGCCGCGGGCTTGGCCGGCGGCTTCATCGCATACCAGCCACCGGCGCGATGGCGACCGCGGCCAGCGCGATCGCGGGCGCGCGCCAGCGCTTCCTGGTGGTGGTTTTGATGGAAGGGGCGGCCGGGGCAGGTTTTCGAGTTTCATTTTCGATTTTCTTATCGTGTTCAGTTGAACGGCGGCGGGAGGCGCATGTGCTCCGCCCTGGAAACCAGGATGGAGCCCCAAGCGCATGTTGACACTCTAGAAAAAGCGGCGCCGGCCCGCCATCGGAATGCGACAGGAGGCGCTTTCGGCGCGATGAAATGCAAAAAGCCGGGACAAAACGTCGCAGGATGCTTATCTATTGAACAGCGGAATCAGTCGCGCCGCACCACTTTGTGCTGTCGCAAGCGGCGGGCTTGCGCAGCCGTCGAGAATTGGCATTCCGGCGCGCAGAACGTGACACAGCGCTCCTCTTCATCAAAGGAAATGTTTTGAGTGCCAGCCAGCAATCGTCGCCGGATATGCATGAGCCGGATGGACCTGGACGCGAGGCAATCGAACGGTCAGCCGCCACGGGGGCGACGAGTTCGTGATCATCCTGGCCGACATCGGCGGGGTGGACCAGGCCGCCCATGTTGCCGAGAGCGTGATGCATTCGATTTTGCAGCCGGTGGACGCTGGCACGGTGCGGGCTTCCGTGAGCGTTTCGATCGGCATCAGCATCTATCCGGGCGACGGCACCGATGTCGACACCCTCATGCAGCACGCCGACATCGCGATGTACCACGCCAAGCAGGGCGGCCGCAACGCCTTCCGCTTCTTCAGGCCCGACATGAACGCGCATTCGTCATGAGCGCCGACGAGGCCACGCTTTCAAGCAACCCGGGCCTCACAGGCCTGCATCAATGAGCCCGTGCGTCTCGTCGAACAGGCGGATGCGCGCCAGCACCTGGCCGTGGTCGGAGGCCTCGGGCAGTTCCAGCACCAGGTGGTCGTTCAGGTAGTTCACTTCCACCACTTCGCCGATGGCGTTGGGAAGCGCCGTGTTGAAGTCCTCGGACAGCAGGATATGGTCGATGGTACTGTAGCGGCCCTCGTGCATGCTGCTGAAACCCACGTGGCGCAACCGGTCCTGTGTCCGCTGCAGGTCGTAGGCGTCGAACATGCGGTCGCCCAGCGGCGCGCCGACGCCCTGCACGATGGCGGTGGTGACCGAGTCGGCCACGTCGTTGAAGTCGCCCAGCACCACGCGCGGACGCTTGTTGGCCTTGCCCAGGCTGCTGAGCAGAACGCGCAGGCCGACCGCCTCGGTGCCGCGCCGTACCAGCGAACGCAGGCAGGCCATGGCGTACGCCTGCGTATCGTCGCCGGCGTCGCCGTTGCGGTAGTCGGGGCGGCGCGACTTGAGGTGGACCACCACCACGTCCAGCGTGCAGTCGGGCGACACGACGACAGGCGCATGCACCACCGGCCGCGTGAAGCGTCGGGGTCGCGCATGCCGGCGGGCAGGGCGACCCCGCTGGGGAACAGGCCATAGGCGGTGCCTTCGCCGGCCAGCGGCAACCGCGAGACCAGCGCCACGCTGGGCGTCAGGCGTTCGGCGGCCGGGTCGGGATCGAAACCGACGTGGTGGGCGTTGCGGTATTTGGTCGTGCGCGACAACGCATCCTTCAGCGCCGCCTGCGAGAAGATCTCCTGGAAGCCGATGACGTCGGCGTCCAGCATGTCGATCTGGCGCGCAGTCCAGGCGATCTTCGCCTCGTACTCCGCGGGCGTGGAGGGCAGCAGGTTGTCGTACAGCCTCGCGCCGGCGGGGCGAGGTTGAATACATTGAAGGTGGCAAAGCGAATCTCTTGCTGCATAATAAGACTCCTCAATGAACCTTTAGCGTAACACGCATGGCCCGCAAAGAGCATACTTCCGAGACGCAGGCGACCCAGTTCCTGCGAAAGAACCAGGTTAGCTTCACCGAACACCCCTACGAATACGAAGAACATGGCGGCACCGCGGTGTCGGCGCGCGAGCTTGGCGTGCCGGAGCACGACGTGGTCAAGACCCTCATCATGCAGGACGAGGCGGCGCGCCCGCTGATCGTCCTGATGCATGGCGACTGCAAGGTCTCGACCAAGAACCTGGCGCGCGCCATCCCGTGCAAGTCGGTCGAACCGTGCAAGCCGGAGGTGGCGCAGCGCCATACCGGCTACATGGTGGGCGGCACTTCCCCGTTCGGCACAAAAAAGGCGATGCCGGTCTATGTGGAGGAAAGCATCCTCGCGCTGGAAAAGATCTATATCAACGGCGGGCGGCGCGGCTATCTGATCGGCATCGACCCGCAGGTGGTCGTGGCGCTGCTGGGCGCCAGGGCGGTGCAGTGCGCCTTGTAAGGCCCGATTCGCCGTGCTCCGCTTGACGCGGAGGGGCATTTTTTGAAATCATGGGCCAACGTCCCTATGATTGAACGCCGCCGTGTTATCCGATTCCGTCCCTGGCCCCGACCCGCGGGTGCGCCTGATGCTGGGCGGCGACGTCATGCTCGGGCGGCTGGTCGGCAAGGCGATCCAGCGCTTCGGCCCGCACTATCCGCTGAGCGGCGTCGCGCCGCTGATGAGCAAGGCCGACCTCACCATCGTCAATCTGGAATGCGCGATCACGTCTTCCACCCGCGAATGGCATGGGGCGCCGAAGGCTTTCTACTTCGGGGCGCCGCCTGCTGCCGTGCATGCGCTGACCGACGCCGGGGTTGACCTCGTCAGCCTGGCCAATAACCATGCCCTCGATTACGACGTCGAAGGCCTGCTCGACACCATGAAGTACCTGCGCGCCAGGGGCATCGGGTGGGCCGGCGCAGGCAATTCCATCGATGAGGCGCGGGCGCCGGTGTTCGCTGAGCGCAACGGCTTGCGCTTCGGCATGGCCGCCCTTTGCGACCACCAGGTGGACTTTGCAGCCGGCGTGCGCCGGCCCGGCACCACCTATGTGGACCTCGACGACGAACCGGCCGCGCTGGCGCTGATGCGCAAGCTGCTCGAGCCCATCCAGCAAGCGAAGGCCGACTGGCCGATCCTGTCGCTGCACTGGGCCCGAACATGGTGTCCGAGCCTTCGCGCAAGTTCCGGCGCATCGCGCACGCCGCCATCGACATGGGCTGGAGGATACTGTTCGGGCACAGCGCGCATGTCTTCCATGGCATCGAGCTGTACGGGGCTGCCCGATCGTGTATGCGGCGGGCGACCTGGTCGATGACTACTATATAGACCCGGAGTTCAGGAACGACCACCAGCTGCTGTTCGAACTGGAGCTCGGCCGCGCTGCCCTCCGGCGGATCGGCCTGCATCCGGTGCTGATTGCCGACTGCCAGGCCAGGCTCGCGGGCGGCGCGCACTTCGGCTACATCGCCAAGCGCATGACCGGCCTTTGCGCGGAGATGGGAACGCGGGTGCGCACGGACGGCGGAAAGCTGTGGATCGAACCCTGAGGCGGTTGCGGGGCCGATATAATCGGCAGTGGCGTCCTCGCGTCTGTATATAATCACGCGCGGTCCGAATGACCGCGTCATAAAAAAGAGAGACTACTTGACATCCTCCCCTTCGTGAACGAAAGGGGATTCCCACTGCTGGCGTCTGATCCCCAGACGGAAGCCGGACTGAAAGACCCCAGCTTCTTATTCAATCCGCAGGATATCTCTCGACCTCGCCTAAGGCGACTGCGGATTGGAAAAAGCGGTACTGGTAAATCATGCCCCAGCGCGTAATCGCATACTGAAGCACTTATGGAGTTTGACCGTGGACCAACATCAAAGTTCAAAACATTTTTTCACTTGGACGGCTGCGGGCGCTTCGCGCCCGGCTCCTTTCACTCCCTGCCCTGAAGTACAGGGTTTCTCGGAGCAATTCTGATGAAAAAAACCACCGCCGCATCGGCACTGGTGCTTGCCGCGGGCAGCGCCGCCCTCCTCGCATGGATGGCGCAAGCGGGCGGCGCAGCGCCGCCCAAGCCCCCCAAACCCGCCCCCCTGGTCAGCACGGCCGTGGTCCACCCGCGCGGCGAGGCACTGGAACTGAGCCTCGAAGGACATGTCCGGGCGCTGAGCCAGGTCGACATCCGGTCCCAGCTGACCGGCACGATACGCTCGGTACACTTCCGGGAAGGCGAGCTGGTGCGCGCCGGAGAGCTGCTGTTCATGCTTGACGACAGCAGCCACAGTGCCCAGCTGGCGCGGGCACGCGCCCAGACCGCTCAGATCAAGGCCGAGCTGATCGACGCCCAGCGCAAGCTGGAGCGCTCGCTCCAGATGGTCCAGTCAGGATTCATTTCCGCCAACGCATCCGAAACGCTGGAGGCGCGGGTAGCGGAGCTGCAGGCGCAGCGCGCAGCGGCCCAGGCCGAGATCGCAAGCGCCCGCATCCAGCTCGAACGTACCAGGATCAGCGCCCCGATCGACGGCCGGACCGGCGCGGTCAATGTCCACCCCGGCAGCCTGGTGCAAGCCGGGGCCGGCGCCCCCCTGGTCACGCTGGTCCAGCTCGATCCGGTCGGCGTCGCCTTCGCCTTGCCGGAGCCGCAGCTGGACGCCTTGCGCGATGCGCAACGGCGCGGCAAGGCCACGGTGACGCTGGACGAGCCGAACGGAGCGGCGGCCGCGGCGCCGCAGCGCCGGGTTGGCCAGCTGACCTTCATCGACTCCAGCGTCGATCCAGCCAGCGCCACCATCGCCGTCAAGGCGAGTTTCGCCAATCCCGGCCATGCGCTATGGCCCGGCGCCTTCGCGCGCGTGGTGGTGGGACTAGGTACGGTGCCGGACGCCTCGGTGCTGCCGGCCCATGCGGTGCTCGACGGGCCGGACGGCCACTTCGTCTACGTCATCGGCAGCGGCGGCAAGGCCGAGCGGCGCGCGGTCGCCATGCTGCGGATCCGCCAGCAGCAGGCCATCGTCACCGGCTTGGGCGAGGGCGAACGGGTTGTGATCGACGGGGGCGCCAAGGTGCGCGAGGGTAAAGCGGTGCGCATTGCGCGGGCCGGTATGGGAGGACGCCAATGAACATTCCTGAATTCTGCATGCGGCGCCCGATCGCCACCATGCTGCTGTGGCTGAGCGCCAGCGTGGCCGGCATCGCGAGCTGGAAGCAGCTGCCGATCTCCGCCCTGCCCGACTACGACACCCCGACGCTGCAGGTCACCGGCCGCCTGACCGGGGCAAGCCCGGAGACCATGTCGGTGTCGGTCGCCACGCCGCTGGAAAAGGAATTCTCATCGATTCCGGGCCTGACCGGCACCACCTCCACCAGCGTCCAGGGCGAGACCAAGATCACCCTCGAATTCGAAGCCTCGCGCAATATCGACGCCGCCGCCGGCGATGTACAGGCCGCGCTGTTCCGGGTCTCGCGTTCGCTACCGGCGGAAATGACCTCGCCGCCCTCCTACAAGAAGCTCAACCCGGGCGACGCCCCGGTCCTGCTGATCGGTCTTTCCTCGCCGACGCTGCAACTTTCCGAGCTGAACGGCTTTTCCGACAACCTGATCGTCCCGTCCCTGTCGGCGGTTCCCGGCGTGGCACAGGTCACCGTCACCGGACAGAAGCGATACGCCGTGCGGATCGGGATCGACCCGCAACGCCTGGCGGCGGCAGACCTGACGATAGATGAAGTGGCGGCGGCACTCAAGGGCGCGAATGCCAATACGCCGGTCGGCCAGCTTGACGGCAAGCGCCAGATGCTGATGCTGCAAATGGCCGGCGGCCTGAGGAAAGCGAGCGATTTCGGCGCGCAAGTGATCGCCACCCGCAACGGCCATACCTTGCGCCTGCGCGACGTTGCCACCGTCGAGGACAGCATCGAGAACGCCCAAAACAGCAGCAATATCGACGGCGCCAGTGCGATCCTGCTCACCGTCCAGCGCCAGCCCGGCGCCAACACCGTTGCCACCATCGACGCCATCCGCGCGCTGCTGCCGCGCCTGCAGGAAAAGATGCCTGCCTCGGTCAGGGTGCGGCTGCTGAGCGACCGTTCGCTGTCGATCCGCGACGCCATGCACGACGTCCATATTACGATCATGCTCACCATCGCGCTGGTGATCATGGTGATCCTACTGTTCCTGCGCAGCGTGGCGGCCACGGTGATCGCGGCCATCAGCCTGCCCCTGTCGCTGCTCGGCACCTTCGGGCTGATGTCGCTGCTCGGCCTGAGCCTGAACAACATATCGCTGATGGGCATCACAATCGCGGTCGGCCTCGTGGTAGACGATGCCATCGTGGTACTCGAAAATATCATCCGGTACATCGAACAAGGCCTGCGCCCCGTGGAGGCGGCCTTGCGCGGCGCGCGCGAAGTCAGTTTCACCGTCGTGTCGATCTCGGTGTCGCTGGTTGCCGTTTTCATTCCCATCTTTTTCATGCCGGGTACGATCGGCCTGCTGTTCCACGAGTTCGCGATCGTCGTATCGCTGGCGATCCTGGTATCGGCCTGCGTCGCGCTGACCCTGATCCCGCTGTTGGCTCCGTTGCTGATCGGAAAACATAGCGGCCACGGCGGCGGCAAGCGCTTCGAGGCCGCGTTCGCCTGGGTCCAGCGCTGCTACCTGGCGCGGCTCGACTGGGCGCTGCGCCACCGCGGCGTGGTGCTCTCGGTTGCGCTGGCGACATTCGGCCTGACAGCCGCCTTGTATATCGCCGCACCCAAGGGCTTCTTCCCGCAGGAGGACATCGGTCAGATCCAGGCTACCGTCGAAGGCCCGCAGGACATGTCCTTCCTCGGCCGCCTCGACGCGGTCACGCGGATCGAGGCCAGCCTGTTGGACGACCCGGCCATCGAGTCGATCGCGACCAAGGTCGACCACGATACCAACGGTTTGACCATCACCCTCAAGCCGCGCGGCGAACGGCCGCCGATGAGCGAGGTACTGACGCGCCTGCGCAAGGACACGGCATTCCTGCCCGGGATCCAGGTGCTGTTCAGCCCTGTTCAAAACCTCAAGATCGGCGGGCGCAGCTCCAAGTCGACTTACCAGTACACGCTGCAGGCGGTTGGCGGCGGCGACCTGGACGAATGGGCCAGCCGGCTGATGGCGGCGATGCGCGAATCGGAGGTGTTCGTCGGCGTCAACAGCGACTCGCAGAAGAACGGCCTGCAGGTCCTGATCGATGTCGACCGCGACAAGGCAGCGCAGTTGGGCGTCGAACTGGCCGGCATCCGCAGCAGCCTGTATGCAGCCTTCGGACGGCGCCAGGTGTCGACCATCTACGCACCGGAAGACAGCTACAAGGTGATCATGGAGGTGGCCGAGGCCAGGCGCAGCGACGAAAGCGACCTCGCCGCCATCCATGTGCGCGCGAACAGCGGCACGCTGGTGCCGTTGTCGGCACTGGCGCGGGTACGTCGCCAGCCCGGCACGATGGCGGTCAATCACCAGGGACAACTGGCGGCCGTGACGATTTCGTTCGACCTGCGGCCAGGGAAATCCCTGTCCGACGCCGGCACGGCAATCGAGGCGGCGCGCGCCGCGGTCAAGATGCCGCAGTCCGTGTTCGGCGCCTTTGCCGGCCTTGCGGCGGTATTCGACAAGGCCCAGTCGACCCAACTGTGGCTGATCCTGGTTGCGGTCGCCACCATCTATGTGGTGCTAGGCATGCTGTATGAAAGCTGGATCCATCCGGTCACGATCCTGCTCGGCGTGCCGTCGGCGGCGCTGGGCGCCCTGCTGGCACTACGCCTGTGCGGGCTCGAACTGACCTTCATCGCGATGATCGGCATCCTGCTGCTGGTCGGCGTGGTCAAGAAAAACGCCATCATGATGATCGACTTCGCGCTTGACGCGCAGCGCCGGCACGGGGCCACGCCCGAGCAGGCGATCCGCTCGGCCTGCGAGCTGCGCTTCCGGCCGATCATGATGACCACGCTGTGTGCGCTGCTGGGGGCCTTGCCGATCGCGCTGGGCATCGGCGCCGGCGCGGAACTGCGCCAGCCGCTGGGCGTGACGGTGGTGGGCGGCCTGCTGGTCTCCCAGGTCATCACCCTGTTCATCACGCCGGTATTGTATCTCTGGTTCGAGGCTGTGAACCGCCGCACCAGCGTAACGCTGCTGCCGGCCGGTTCGGGAACTGCCTGAGAAGGGAGGGAAAGGCAATGGCGCCGCATGACACGCGGCGCCGCCAACGAGCTTACTTGCGGGAGTAGGTCATCACCGTGAAGGTGTTGGGGAAGAAGGTATTGGCATAGAACGGCGATACCGTGGTGGTGATCTTCCTGGCGTGGTCGGCGCTGCCTTCGGCGGCGAACGAATACAGCTTCTTGGTCTTGCTGTGCAGCGCAATGGTGCGCACGCTGGCACGGGTGCCGAGCGACTCGACCGGACGGTAGCTGTCGGGGCCCTGCTGCTCAAAGATGTTGATGACCGCGTTGACGCTGTTCGACAGGATAATCCGCTTGAGGTCGGCATCGTAGATCACGCCGTCGTTGCCGCCGCCGACTTCATGGGTGTAGATAATGGCGCCGTTGGTCGAATTCATGACCGCGAACGAAGGCTTCACCTCGCCCCGTCCACGGCAACCCAGGAAAATCCGGTCGGTCGCAGGGTCGATCGCCAAGCCGTTGGTCTGGCCGCATCCGGGCGTGGACCAGGTCGCGGTGACCTTCAGGTTCTTCAGGTCGATGCGGAACACCTTGTCCTGGTCGCGCGCGGTCAGGAAGTAGTTGCCCTTGCCATCGGAGTCGGCATGCTCCGGCTTGATCGACGGCACGCGGATGGTGCCGACGACATTCAACGCGGGCGCTTGCAGCACGACCAGGTCAGTGCCGCCATCCTTGTCGCCGGCCACGTTGACAAGCAGGCGCTTGGTGAGCGGATCGTAGTGGCTGGTGTCGAGCTCCGAGCTGAGCTTGATCGAAGGCCGGGCTTCCAGCGTCGACAGCTTGAACGGGGTGATCGAGCCGTCCTCGTTGTTGGAAATGCCGAGGTCGAATTCCGGCATCAGGGTGGCGCCGTTGGACGAGCCGGCGACGGTGTGGTCGACCACCTTGATCACCTTGCCGCTGGCCAGGTCGAACACTTTCAGGCCCTCTTTCCGGTGGCCGATGAACAGGCGGCCGCGCGCCTCGTCGATGGAAAGGTAATCCCAGCTCGAGCCGGTGCCGGGGATCGGGGTCGCGCTTTCGAGGTGCCAGCCGTCGAAAGCCAGCGCACCCTGGGACAAGGTAAGGCCCGCTACCAGCAGGGCGATCGGGGTAAGGCGGGGGTTCAGTTTCATGTACGGATCCTTTTTGACTAGTCGGGTTGAAGACAATCGCCACATTGACAGCCAATCCTGAAGGCAACCTGAAGCCATCCTGAACGAGTTTTAAGCGCGGCCGCGCCGGAGCAAACTGAATAAATATTCAGGTAAATGACAGGGAGGATTCAGCTCGCTGGCTCATCGTTCGCCTGTCCCCCGCCATCGCCAGGCGTCCCGCCAATCTCGAAAAAAAGGCCCTCCCCGTGCAGACAATGACACCCGCCCCGATGAAGTCCCGCGCAGCAGTGCCGGCGCGGCCAGCGGCCGTCACGACCGTAGCGGCGCCCGGACGGGGGTAAAGCCATGGCATCCGCCGTTCTGCTATGCCTGCCGCTGGTGTGCGTACCGGCGTTCGCCGCGTATAGCTGGTACCTGGCCAGGAACTAGGCCGCGAGTGCGGGAATCTCGATGACCACGTGCAGCCCGCGGTCGTTCGGACCATGCGTGGCAAAAATCCGCCCCTTGTGCAGGCCGACGATGCTGCGGCAGATCGCCAGCCCCAGGCCGCTGCCCTTGTAGCCGCTTTCCTGCGGCTGGTGGCGCACGAAGCGCTCGAACATCTGTTCGTGTTTGTCGGCTGGCAGGCCGGGGCCTTCGTCCTCGACTCGCAATACCCACTTGCCGTCGGCCAGCATGGATCGCAGCGTGACGTGCGAGCCAGCGGGAGAAATGTGCAGGGCGTTGGATAACAGGTTGAGCAGCACCTGGCGCATCCGCTTGTCGTCGAACTGCACCGGGCCTTCGCCGTCATGGGTATATGCGAAGCGCACCTGGTGGTGTTCGGCCAGCACCTTGGCATCCTGCGCGAAGGCGTGCAGGAAGCGCGCCGGATTGGCTTCGACCATCTGGAAGTGCACGCCGCGTGCTTCCACGCGCGACAGGAACAGCAGTTCTTCAACGATCTGGTCGAGCCGCGCCAGTTCCTCCAGCTGGACCTGGATCGATTCCTGGTGCGCAGCGCTGGCCGTACCGTCCAGCAGCATCTTTTCGCCCAGCAGGCGCAGCAGCGAAAGGGGCGTCTTCAGTTCATGCGACACTTCGGCCGCAAAGTGGCGGATGTTGTTGAAGGAGAATTCGAGCCGGTCGAACATCTGGTTCAACATGTGCGCCAGGTCCGATACTTCGTCGCGCACTTCGGAGACCTCGATACGTTCGCTCAGGTTGTCGGACCGGATACGGTTTGCGGTTTCGCTGATCTTGCGGATCGGCCGCAGCGCCAGCTGGCTCAGGCAGTATCCGATCACGCCGCTGGCCACCAGCATCGTGCCAAACAGGGCCAGGCACACTTCCGCATAGCCTTCCATCACGTTGTGCACGGTGCGCAAGGGCGTGGCGACATTCACGTCGATCGGGCCGAGAATGAACTCGCCAACCCTGACGTCGCCGATACCTTCCACATGGCTGTTGAAAAAGCGCTCGCCCTTGACGTCCGGGATCACGCGTCCCCGGATGTTCGTCGACTGGAAGATGGTGCCGCGGCCCGGGCTGTGTACATCAATATAGAACAGCACCGCGGCATGGTCGGTCACCTTGCGCAGCCGCTCCTCCAGCGCCGCCGGATCGAGCTTGTCGTCTTCAAGGTGCAGGTGCGACTTGACCTGTTCGAACTGGGCGGTGGTCAACAGGTCGAGGCCGTGGATCAGGTGGCGTTCCAACAGCTGGTAGCCGGCGGCGAACAGGCAGCTCAGCGTGGCCGCCGTCGCCAGCGTGTACCAGATCGCCAGCCGGACGCTGACCGACCTGAAACGCAGCGCGAACGGCGCAAGGCGCTTGTCCATGGCGGAACGCGCGGCCACGCTCATACCAGCTGGTAGCCGACGCCGCGGATGGTCCGGAACAGCGGCCGGTCCGGAATCGTGTCGACCTTGGTGCGCAGGCGGCTCATATACACGTCCAGCAGGTTGGTATCGACATCGTAGTGCGCCGCCCAGATCTTTTCCGAGATCAGGGTGCGCGGCAGGATGCGGCCGGCGTTCTGCATGAAGATCTCCAGCAGCGCGAACTCGCGGCTGGTCAGGTCCACGGTCTGGCCATCGATATGCACCATGTGGCCGAGCAGGTCGAGGCGCACGTTGCGATGCTCCAGCACGGTGTCCTTGGCCGACGAGTGGCGCCGCATCAGCGAACGTATCCGGGCCAGCAGCTCCTCCAGGCTGAATGGCTTGGGCAGGTAGTCGTCCGCGCCAAGATCGAGCCCCTTGATGCGGTCCTCTACATTGTCGCGCGCGCTGAGGATCAGCACCGGCTCGTTGAAGCCACTCTTGCGCCATTCGCGCAGCAGCTCCAGTCCGTCGCCGTCGGGCAGTCCCAGGTCCAGGATAATCGCATCGTAGGCGGTTTCGCACAACGCATCGCGCGCCTCCTGGCAGGAGCCCACCCAGCAAACGGTATAGGCATGCTCGGCCAGTCCCTGTTTCAGGAAGCGGCCGAGGCGTTCCTGGTCTTCGACGATAAGCACTTTCATTTTTTTGTCCCCTTGATCTTGTCGGTCTATGAGCCGAAATTTATTCAGTGGCAATGGCGGGAGCTACTGCGGCGGCGACCTTGTCGAGGCGCGGCGCCGCCCAGGGGGATGGGGAAAGTGCATGGCACGGGAGGGTGCCCGCGTTGCCGTGGCGACGGACGCGAGGGAAAATCTGGTCATGATGCATTCCTTGCTCTAGGGTCGTTAGCCCGATTTTGTAGTGGACTGCTTTGTCTCTGGGGGTCACTATAGGGCTGCTTTCCTTTCAATTGCCTTTCAACGCTTTCGATGTTTCCGAACTGCCACGCCGGTGGAAAATTATTCTTACATCTACTAACGGCAATATCGAAACTGGGCATACACTTCCTCCATCCAAACGCCCACGCTGATAAAACATGCGGATTTTGCTAGTTGAAGACAATATCGAGCTCTCGCGCTGGCTGTCGAAGGCGCTGCACGACTCCAACCTTGCGGTGGAATGCGCCTTTAACGGCGCCGATGCCGACGCCCTGCTGCACACCCAGGAATATGCGCTGGTCATCCTCGACATGACCCTGCCCAAGATGGACGGTCTGGAAGTGCTGCGCCGGCTGCGCGCCCGTCCCGGTGCCCGCGGCAAGACACCGGTCATGATCCTGACCGCGCGCGGCGGCCTGGAAGAACGGGTGCAAGGCCTCAATTCCGGCGCGGACGACTACCTCTCCAAGCCGTTCGAACTGACCGAGCTCGAAGCGCGGGTCAAGGCGCTGCTGCGGCGCAGCCATGGCGGCGAAGCGCTGGTTCATTCCTGTGGCGCACTCAGCTTCGATACCGTGAGCCGCATGTTCGCCTATGCCGGCGCACCACTGGCGCTGACGCCGCGCGAGCATGCGGTACTCGAGGCGCTGATCACGCGCTCAGGGCGGGCCGTGTCCAAGCAAAAGCTGTTCGATGAAGTGTTCGCGCTGGAGGCCGATGCCAATATCGATGCGATCGAACTGTATATCCACCGCATCCGCAAGAAGCTCGAATCGGCGGCGCCGGATGCGGCGGCGATCGTGACCCTGCGCGGCATCGGCTACCTGTTGCAGGTACGCGGCGCCGACGCCAGCACGGCCTGACGTGACTACGCTGCCACCCGTCATCCGGAACAAGCACGGCGGCCCGGCACGCCTGGGCAGCCTGCGCTCGCAACTGCTGCGCTGGCTGCTGGTGCCGCTGCTGCTGCTTACCTGCCTGAACGCGGTGTCGGTGTATTTCAACGCCATCGACGCCGCCGACCTGGCTTACGACCGTTCGCTGCTGGCGTCGACCCGTGCGCTGGCCGAGCGGGTCGCCATCAAGGACGGAAAGGTGGTCGCCGACGTGCCCTACGTCGCCCTCGACAGCTTCGAAACCGATACGCTGGGACGGATTTTCTACAAGGTAAGCGGGCTCGATGGGGAGCTGGTGTCGGGCTACGACGACCTGCCGCCGGTGCCGGCCAACGTGCCGCGCTCGGAAGCATACCCGGCGCTGGTGCGCTTCTATCACGCCGACTACAACGGGGAGCCGGTGCGCATCGCCGCGCTGCTGCAGCCGGTCTACGACGATTCGATGCGCGGCATCGCCCTGATCCAGGTCGGCGAAACGCTGAATGCGCGCCAAGCCCTGTCGCGCAAGATCCTGGCCGAGACGCTGGCCTGGCAAGCCGCCTTCCTGCTAGCCACCGGCACCCTCATCTGGTTTGCCGTCAGGCTGGTATTGCGCCCGCTGATGCGTCTCAAGCACGAGGTCGAAACGCGCGCCGTCTCGGACCTGTCGGATGTCGACGAGGCGCTGGTGCACAGGGAAGTGCGCCCGCTGGTGGCGGCGATGAACCACACCATGACGCGGTTGCAGAACCTGATCGCCAGCCAGCGCCGCTTCATCGCCGATGCCTCGCACCAGCTGCGCACGCCCCTGACCATCTTGAAGACGCAGGCGCAACTGGCATTGCGCGAAAACGACGTGGCGGCAATGCGCGAGATCGTTTCCTCCATCTCTGTCACCACCGACTCAGCGATTCACCTTGCGAATCGCCTGCTGACGCTCGCGCGCATCGAGCATGGCAGCGAAGTTGCCGCCATGGGGCCGGTGTCGCTGAACGAGATAGTGCAGCAGGTCGGGCTGGAACTGGCGCTCGCGGCCGTCAACAAGAACATCGACCTGTCGCTGGAGGCGCCCGATAGCAAAGCCATCATCTTCGGCCACGGCCTGATGCTGCACGAACTGGTGTCCAACCTGCTCGACAATGCGATCCGTTACACGCCGCAGGGCGGGCGCGTATCCATGCGGCTCGAAGTGCTAGACGAAGGCCGGGGCACGCTGTTCGAAGTCATCGACAGTGGGCTTGGGGTACCGGAACATGAGCGGGACAAGATCTTTACGCCCTTCTACCGTGTGCAAGCGGCCATGGAAACCAATCCGGTTGGGACCGGCCTGGGCCTTGCGATCGTCCATGACATCGTCGCATTGCACGGTGCCGGCATTACCTTGCACGACGGCCCGGGCGGACAAGGCCTGAGGGTGAGCATACTATTTCCTTCCTACGGCCCCGAAGCGCAATGAGCAACGCGCGCATACATCTCAAAAATCCGCACATTGTCACGACCCTGCTCAGGAAAACAGGTCCAACTGTCCGGTTGCGTTACCCGTCTGTTTGCCAACCGATGTCGGCACCACCAGCGGCTTTTGGAAGCGCGAGGTATCCAGCTCCGCGAAACGCCCGCTGGTCATGTTCATGCCAAGCCGCTTGACCGCCTTTTCAAAGCGCTGACGGATCAGGTCGGCCCACACGCCCTCCCCGTGCATGCGCTGGCTGAAATCGCTGTCGTAATCCTTACCGCCGCGCATTTCACGCACGCGGTTCATCACGCGCTGCGCGCGGTCGGGGAAATGGGCCTGCAACCATTCCTGAAACAGCGGGTTGACTTCCCATGGCAGCCGCAGCACGACATAGTGCGCGCTGACCGCGCCAGCCTCGCACGCGGCCTCGAGCACCTTTTCAAGCTCAGGCTCGGTCACGAACGGAATGACAGGCGCCACGCTCACGCGAACAGGAATGCCCGCCTCGGCCAGCGTGCGGATCGTCCGCAAGCGCCGCGCAGGCGCCGCCGCGCGGGGTTCCAGCGTGCGCGAAATGTCAGGGTCCAGCGTGGTCAGCGTGATGGCGGCGATGGCCTGGTTGCGCGCGGCCATCGGCACCAGCAGGTCGATGTCGCGCTCGATCAGTGAATTCTTGGTGATCATCGCCACAGGATGCTCGCACTCATCCAGCACTTCAAGCACCCGGCGGGTGATGCGGAACTCGCGCTCGCACGGTTGGTAGGCGTCGGTGTTGACGCCAACGGCAATCGGTTCCGGCACATACGAGGGCCTGGCCAGCTCGCGCCGCAGCAAGTCCGGGGCATTGACCTTGGCGAACAGGCGGCTTTCGAAATCCAGTCCCGGCGACAGCCCGAGATAGCTGTGCGTGGGCCGTGCGAAACAATAAATGCAGCCGTGCTCGCACCCCCTGTAGGGATTCAGAGATACGTTGAAGGGAAGGTCGGGCGAGGCGTTGCGGGTGAGGATGGTCTTGGCGAATTCGTCCGTGACTACCGTTTTGAATGGCGCGGGTTCGTCGTCTTCGTCGTCATGTACCCAGCCGTCGTCGAACGATTCGCGGCCGTTGACCTCGTAGCGGCCCTGGATGTTCGATACCGCCCCGCGCCCCTTCCTTGCCGCGAGCGGACGCGGAGGCAGCATGACGTGCTCTTCTACATTTTCGTCGGGACCTCGCATGGAAGCACCTCATGACTGTACATTCATACAGTATTCTACGCCGCCGCCCCACGCTAATCAAGCGCGCTTGATGGCGTGTTGCACAGCAGCCTCCTCATAGCGCCCGACGAAGCGCTCGAAGGCGTCGAGCACGGGCTGGAACCGTTCGCCATCCTGTTCGAGCTGCATCAACGCGTAGCAGGTTGCCTCCAGCGTCGACAGCTGGTCGGGCGCATGCGCCTTGCGGATTCGGTATAGCGAGGGCGGCACTTGGCTCAGCGGCAGCCGCGGCAGCCCTTGCAGCAGTGGATTCAGATAGAGCATCTTGCGGCTCTTGCGCCATGTGCCGTCCAGCACCACCAGCCGCAGCGACGCAGGATCGTCGCGCCAGCGGCTGTCGAAAGCGGGCGGCGCAACCAGGCCGAGCGACCGTTCATCCGGCGTCTCCGGATACAGCAGCACGGGCCTGCGTCCGCCGCCGTACAGCAGCTCATGCAGCGCGCCCTCCGCGAAGGTCTCGCCGCTTGCTATCCGGCTGCCCGCAAGGCACAGGTGCAGCAGCTGCGCGCTGCCCTTCGCGTTGCCCGTTTCCATTGGATGCTGCAGCACCAGAAGCTCGACCGCGGCCGATACCCGCGTCACAAACGGGCAAATGCAGGTCGCGCCAGGACGCAGGCAGGCCGCGCACATGGCGCGCTTTGGCGGGGATGGTTCAGGCATCGGGTCGGTGCAGGCATCGGGTCGGTGCAGGCAGGCGCGAATGGCGCACACCTGCTCGGGAAATGAAGTGGCCCGATTATAACAAGCGGCTATCCGCCAGCCGCCTTGCGCTCCCTGACCGGTTTCAGCGCGCCCGCCCACGACACCACTTCGTCCAGCATGGCCGTCACCGTTTTCTCATGATGCTGGCCAGGCTTGAAGGTTGTGTAGTTCTCGAAATCGGAATGCAGCGACAGCATCACCTGCACACGCACATCGGCGATCTTGATTTCGCCCATCACCAGGCGCAGGCTTTCCACCGCGCGCGCACCGCCCGCGCTGCCATAGCCGACGAAACCGGCAGCCTTATTGTTCCATTCGGCGAACAGGAAGTCGATCGCGTTCTTCAGCGCGCCGGAAATGCCATGGTTGTATTCGGGCGTCACGAAGACGAAGCCGTCGTACGTGGCGATCTTCGCAGCCCACGCCTTGGTGTGCGGCTGGGAATACTTCCCCATCGCCGGCGGCACCGGTTCGTCCAGCAGCGGCAGGTTGAAGTCCTGGATGTCGACCAGTTCGTAGGCCGCGTCGTTGCGCAGCTTGGCGATTTCCATCACCCACTTGGCCACGTCCAAAGCCTTTCGTCCTGGCCGTGTACTTCCGACAATCACGCCGATCCTGATCATGGCACTCCCCTCTCCGGGCTATTAATCGTTTGAAAATTGTAAAAGAAGCAGCCAACAAGGCGCGCCGCGTTGTCTTGTTTACAGGCTTTCCTTGAAGGCACTGACAAGCCGATAACGAAGCTCGCGTTGTAACAAAATATTTCCGGAAACGATGCACAGAATTATCAATCGGGTATTGCTCCCAAAAAATCGCGTGCCTAGAATCATTACATTCCAATCGGAAATCGATGTCCGGGAGTTCGTTATTTTTACCGCTACGCCTCGTCTCCGCACCGCCGCACGCCGCATCGCATCAGCAGGCGTTGCCGTGCTCGCATTGCTTCCGGCCTTGTCGGTCGAGCAGGAACTGCCGCTCGATCCGCGCCTGAATGAGCAAGTCATCATGATCCCGGCCGGCGGCCGCGATGAAGCGATGCTCCAGACGACAATCTACCGCCCTCCCGGCGACGGGCCGTTCCCGCTGCTGGTCATCAACCACGGCAAGGAAGCCGGCGAACCGCGCAACCAGGCGCGCGACCGCTTCGTGTTCATGGCCACCGCCTTCGTCAAGCGCGGTTACGCCGTGATAGTGCCGATGCGCCGCGGCTTCTCCAACTCCACCGGCAAGTACGTCGACCATGGCTGCGACATGCGCGCCAACGGCCACGGCCACGCCGACGACATCAGGGCCGCCATCGACTACGCCCGCACGCAGCCGTGGGTAGACGACGACCGTATCGTGGTAGCGGGCCAGTCGTACGGCGGCCTTGCCACCATCGCGATGGGCACGGAGGCGATTCCGGGTGTGCGTGGCTTGATCAATATCGCGGGCGGGCTGCGCGACGACGGCGCCAACTGCGACTGGCGCGCGGAACTGGTGAACGCGTTTGCCAACTATGGCGCGCACAACAAGATCGCCAGCCTGTGGATGTACGGGTTTAACGACTCGCTGTTCGGCCCCAACCTTGCGGCGCGCATGCATGACGCGTTCGTGAGGTCGGGTGGTCAGGCGCGCCTGGTGGCCTTCGGGCCGTTCAAGCGCGATTCGCACGGGATGATCGCCAGCCGCGATGGCGAGAAAGTGTGGTGGCCGGATACCCAGCGCTTCCTGCAGGAGATCGGGATGCCGACCGAGGAGGTATACAGCGTGGCGGAGGCGCCAACGCTGCCGCGCACGGATTATGCGCTGGTCGATGAGATCGATGCGGTGCCTTACCTGACGGACGATGGGCGCGCGGCGTATCGCGAGTATTTGACCAAGATGACGCCGCGGGCGTTTGCGGTGTCGCCGAACGGGGCCTGGAGCTGGGGCGAGGAAGGCGAGGCGCCGGAGAAGCGTGCGCTGGCGGCTTGTGCGAAGAGCAGCGGGCAGCCGTGCAAGCTGTATTCGGTGGACGACTATGTAGTGTGGGAAGGGACGCGCAAGGTGCCGGGCGACGCAGGTGGTGGGCAGTTGGCGTCGGCCGGACACGGGGTAGTTGGGGCGGACGGCGGGCCTTGACGTCAAACCCCGTCGTCAGCCCACTTCTCTAGTTGGGTGACTGTAGCAGTGACGCCGCCGCAGACGATTACCAATACATTCTCGTAGCCGCCAAGTAGCGTCGGTGCGTCGTAAGCGACGGCAAGCGCGGCGCCGCATGCCGGTTCGACGACGACACGGTGGTCGTCCATGAAGCGCACGCAGGCGTCTACCGCAGCCTGGTCCGACACTACTTCGCTGCGCACGCCGTACTGCCGCGCCCATTCGAATGCCTGCAGCGCCACTTTGCGCGCACCCAGCGACGTGGCGATGCTGGTGATGCCGGGCAGCTCGATCAGCTGGCCAGCTTTCAGCGCCTTGGACAGCGAATCCGCGCCCTGCGTTTCAACCGCCACTACCGGCACCGACTCCCAGCGATTGCGGCGCAGCCCTTCGATCACGCCGCACATCAAACCTCCCCCTCCCACCGACAGCACCACCGCGTCGGGCTTGATGCCGGCAGCGGCTACTTCGTCGATCATGCTGGCATGCCCCTGCCACAGCAGCGGGTCGTCGAAGGGGTGGATGAAGGCGTCGGCCGGGGTCACCATCGATTGCGCCAGCGCGTTCGCTTCCTGGAACGAGGCGCCGTGCACGACCACTTCCGCACCCTCGCGCCGTATCAGTTGCTTCGCGCGCTCGGTCGTGGTCTCGGGCACCACCACCAGTACCGGAACGCCCAGCCTGCGCCCGGCATAAGCGGCGGCGATGCCGGCGTTGCCTCCCGATGAAGAGATGAAGCGCGTCGCGCCCCGGCGGACGTATTCTTCGCACGCATGGCCGATGCCGCGGATCTTGAAGGACCCGGGCGGCTGCATCGCCTCCATCTTGAGCCATACGATCTGGCCGCGTGGCGCCGACATGGCGCCGGATTCGAGCAACGGGGTCTGGATATGAAGTGTCATGGTTCAGGCAAGCAGTTAAAACAGACACTCTGCCCATCCCGTAGCGGTTTGGCAACCACCTCCGGCAATTTATCCAGTGCCGCCACTGCGCGGCGAAAAATCGAACAACAGTGTCCGTGTTGAATAACGCACAGACGGTGGCGGGATAGCGGGCCAGAGTGATGCCTGCGATATCACGCACTCGTGTAACTTCCAGGAGCCATCATGCGCACTACCCCGACACCAAGCAAGGCACGCAGCAAGCAGATTCCCCGATCCACCGAGCCTACGGACGCAATCGCCCTGTTGACGGACGACCATGAGAAGGTCAAGGCCATGTTCGAACAGTACGAAGGGCTGGGGGACCGCGCCCATGCCACGAAGCAAAAGCTGGCCTTCCAGATTTGCAATGAATTGATGAAGCACGCGACTGCGGAAGAAGAAATTTTCTACCCTGCCGTCCGCGAAGCGGTCAAAGGCGCAGATGACATGGTCGATGAAGCCACCGTGGAACATGCATCGGCCAAGAACCTCATCGCCCAGATCGTGTCGATGGAACCGACCGATGATCTGTACGATGCCAAGGTCAAGGTGCTCGGCGAACTGATCGAACACCATGTCGGCGAAGAAGAAGGCGAAATGTTCCCGAAAGCACGCAAGGCCAAGCTTGACCTTATGGCGCTGGGCGAGCAGCTCCAGGCGCGCAAGGACGAAATCGAACTGCCGCGGCGCATGGACTAAGTCTTGTGTATCAGGCCGGGACGATGGCCGAGCTTTGCGCGGCTCTATCGTTCTAGTCAGCCAAATTCAAAAGGAAGCACATCAGCGACGGCCGTTGCGACCCTTCGCCCAGTAAGAAAACTCTTCTTCGTACACCTCGACGTCAAGCTCTGCGACCCGCTCTTGAAGGCGTGCCTGCGCATCCGCAATCGCCTTGTTGTAAACAAGCGGACCAATTTCCTTCAAGATGAACGACAGCAAAGAACCGGCTTCCAGGCTGCCGATTGGCTCATCCATGTTTTCCGCAAAATAGCGTTGAATGGAACCGATTGCCGCGTTCGTGGCGTCTGAAGATATTTCGATTGTCATTATTGCAGTCCACCTGTTCAGTCATAAGGAGAGTGAATTGTGGGCCGTTTGCGCGCAAAGTACCAGTCTAGGCAAGGCGCAAGAATTCTGAGCAAATAGCGTGTACATGTCGACGGTGGCGCCAGCCTGGCGCGTTCCGCGCGTGTTAACGACAAAAGCCTTCCGAAGAAGGCTTTTGTTTCAACGATTATTCTGGCTCCCCGACCTGGACTCGAACCAGGGACCTGCGGATTAACAGTCCGTCGCTCTACCGACTGAGCTATCAGGGAAAAGAGGCCGCATTATAGCTGCCCATTTCCAACTTGGCGAGTGCTGGCGAGAATTTTTTTCACTCCACGCCAGATTTCAAACTCTTAGAAGTAGAAGTTCGCGAACATGCCGAGGTGGTTTGCCTTGGCCGAGCCGATCGCGTAGCGGCGCGAGTCGTACTTTTCGCTGACGCCGCGCAGCTTGAAGCCGAGCGACGGGCTGTACAGGTATTCCGCTTCCACGATGCCGCTGGTGGTGTCGTCGAAGGACTCGTCGAGTCCGCTGGCGAAGCCGCTGCCGCTCAGCTTGGCGTTGCGCACGAAGCGCATGCCGCCGCCCACGCGCCACTTCTCGTTGGCGTGGTAGTAGGCGATCAGTTCAACAGGAATGCGCGAGAAATCGGCGTCGCCGTTGCTCGCTTCCGGCGTGAAATGGATGTGGTAGCCAACAGTGCCCTGCAGCGAGAATAGCGGGCTCAGGCGGTATTCCGCGCCAGCCGCCAGTTGCAGACCGCTGCCGGCGCGGATGTTGGCGCTGGTGCCGTTGGTATAGGAAGTCGTGGCCAGGCGGTCGCCGCCGAAAGTAAGGCCGGCGCCGATGACGAAACGCAGCGGCTGTGCAGCTACTTGTTGTGCGTGTGCGGTGAAGGATGCGGCTGCAAGTACGCAGGCAAGTAAGGTTTTTTTCATTAATCGAATTTCTATGGTGGGTGCTCTGGACCGATACTGCATCGTTGCGTAAATATCGAGCCCGGCATCATAGGAATCCGTAGACAAAACCGCAAGGCAAAAGCAAAAAGGGCCACGTTTTTACAACGTGGCCCTTCGAATTCTGGCTCCCCGACCTGGACTCGAACCAGGGACCTGCGGATTAACAGTCCGTCGCTCTACCGACTGAGCTATCAGGGAAAAGAGGCAACATTATGTATTCAAGCCGTTGCGTTGTCAATGTCTGGCATTGTACCGCGCGATTACTTTCATACTTTCTGAAGCCTATCGGATCGTGCTTACGCCTAGCGAGGCCCGGCTCAACCCGAAAGAAGCAAGAGTTTAGAGCACTTTCGCGATGGCGTCAACGACGCGATCGATATTTTTGGAGTTCAGCGCGGCGACGCAGATGCGGCCGGTGTCCACCGCGTAGATCGAGTGCTCCTTGCGCAGCAGTTCGACCTGGTCCTTGGTGAGGCCCGAGTACGAGAACATGCCCACCTGCTCGCGCACGAATTCGAAGTTGTGCGATGGCGCCTTTTCCTTCAGCTTTTCGACGAACTGGTTGCGCATTTCCTTGATGCGCACGCGCATGCCGGCCAGTTCGCTTTCCCACAGGGCGCGCAGTTCCGGGTGGGTCAGGACGCTGGCCACCGTTTTACCGCCATGCATGTGCGGGCTGGAGTAGTTGGTGCGGACCACGCGCTTAAGCTGCGACAGCACGCGGTGCGCTTCGTCGGCATCCGCAGCAACGACGGTCAGCGCGCCCACGCGCTCGCCGTACAGCGAGAACGACTTCGAGAACGAGTTCGACACCAGCAGCGGCGTGCCGATCGCGGCGAAGCGCGACACGACCGCGCCGTCTTCCTGGATGCCCGCGCCGAAGCCCTGGTAGGCCATGTCGAGGAAGGGAATCAGGCCGCCTGCGGTGACCGCGGCGATCACGTCGGTCCACTGCTCATCGCTGAGGTCGGCGCCGGTAGGGTTGTGGCAGCAGGCGTGCAGCACGACGATCGAACCGCGCGGCATCGCGCGCAGCGACGCCATCATGCCCGGGAAGTTCACGCCGCGGGTGACCGCGTCGTAATAGGCGTAATTGCTAACCACGAAGCCGGCGCTCTCGAACAGCGCGCGGTGGTTCTCCCAGCTAGGATCGCTGATGAAAATTTGCGCGCCCGGTGCGAAGCGCTTCAGGAAGTCGGCGCCGATTTTCAGCGCGCCGGTGCCGCCAATGGCCTGCATGGTAACCGCGCGGCGCTGTTGAATGACCGGGCTGTCAGCCCCGAAGATTAACTCTTGTACCGCCTTGTCGTAAGCAGGCAGCCCATCGATCGGGAGGTAGGTGCGCGGCGCCTGCTGGCTTAGCAGCGCGGTCTCCGCCTTGTGTACGCACTCCAGCAGCGGCACTTTGCCGTTATCGTCATAATAGACGCCGACGCCAAGGTTGATCTTGGCTTGATTATGGTCGGCATTGAAGGCTTCCGTGATACCCAGGATCGGGTCACGCGGAGCCATGTCGATGGCGCTGAAGATGCTGGCGGAAGCTGGGGAAGTCATCGTGATAAACTTGATAGTCGGCTGGGTTGTATAGACAGCGACCCTTATATCCATTGGGCCGCGCGCGGAGTTCCATTCTAACAAAGGTTTGAAAACATGGCAGAAGTACCCCTCGAAATCGCCGCGGAACCGACCATCGTCACGTTCCCCGACTCGCCGTTCAAGCTGCACCAGCCCTTCCCTCCGGCCGGCGACCAGCCGACCGCCATCGAAGGCCTGGTCGAAGGCATCGAAGACGGCCTCTCGTTTCAGACACTGCTCGGTGTAACTGGTTCCGGCAAGACCTACACGATGGCCAACGTAATCGCGCGTCTGGGCCGTCCCGCCATCGTTTTCGCGCCGAACAAGACGCTGGCTGCGCAGCTGTACGCCGAATTCCGCGAGTTCTTCCCGGAGAACGCGGTCGAGTACTTCGTCAGCTACTACGATTACTACCAGCCGGAAGCCTACGTGCCGCAGCGCGACCTGTTCATCGAAAAGGACTCGTCGATCAACGAGCATATCGAGCAGATGCGCCTGTCGTGCACCAAATCGCTGATGGAGCGGCGCGACGTCGTCATCGTGGCGACCGTGTCGGCCATTTACGGTATCGGTAATCCGAACGAATACCACCAGATGATCCTGACCTTGCGCGCGAAAGACAAGGTCGCGCAGCGCGACGTCATCGCGCGCCTGATCCAGATGCAGTACACGCGCAACGAAATGGATTTCGGCCGCGGCACCTTCCGCGTGCGCGGCGACACCATCGACATCTTCCCGGCGGAGCACGCCGAGCTGGCGATCCGCGTCGAGATGTTCGACGACGAGATCGAATCGCTGCAGCTGTTCGACCCGCTGACCGGGCGCGTGCGCCAGAAAATCCCGCGCTTCACCGTCTACCCCGGCTCGCACTACGTGACGCCGCGTTCGACCGTCCTGCGCGCGATCGAAACCATCAAGGCCGAACTGCGCGAACGGCTCGACTTCTTCCGCAAGGAGAACAAGCTGATCGAAGAACAGCGCCTTGAGCAGCGCACCCGCTTCGACCTCGAGATGATGGCCGAGATCGGCTTCACCAAGGGCATCGAGAACTACTCGCGCCACCTGTCCGGCGCCAAGCCGGGCGAACCGCCGCCGACGCTGGTCGACTACCTGCCGAAGGATGCGCTGATGTTCCTCGACGAGTCGCATGTGCTGGTCGGGCAGCTCAACGCCATGTACAACGGCGACCGTTCGCGCAAGACCAACCTGGTGGACTACGGCTTCCGCCTGCCGTCGGCGCTGGACAACCGGCCGCTGAAGTTCGAAGAGTTCGAGGGCAAGCTGCGGCAGACGATCTTCGTGTCGGCGACGCCGGCGGACTACGAGAAAACGCATGCGGACAACGTGGTCGAACAGGTGGTGCGACCTACCGGCCTGGTCGACCCACTGGTCATCGTCAAGCCGGCGCGCACGCAGGTGGACGACCTGATGTCCGAGATCCAGGACCGCATCGCGAAGGACGAACGCGTGCTGGTGACCACGCTGACCAAGCGCATGGCGGAGCAGCTGACCGAATACCTGGGCGACCACGGCATCAAGGTGCGCTACCTGCACAGCGACATCGAGACGGTGGAACGCGTCGAGATCCTGCGCGACCTGCGGCTCGGCACCTTCGACGTGCTGGTCGGGATCAACCTGCTGCGCGAGGGCCTCGACTTGCCGGAGGTGTCGCTGGTGGCGGTGCTGGACGCGGACAAGGAAGGCTTCCTGCGTTCCGAGCGAAGCCTGATCCAGACCATCGGCCGCGCGGCGCGTAACCTGAACGGCGTGGCGATTCTGTACGCGGACAAGATCACCGATTCGATGAAGCTGGCGATTGGCGAGACCGAGCGCCGGCGCGCGAAGCAGATCGCCTTCAACGAGGCCAACGGCATCACGCCGCGCGGCATCAAGAAGCAGATCAGGGACATGATCGACGGCGTCTACAGTCCGCAGCAGGCACGCGAAACGGCTGGACGCAGAGAAGGAAACTTGCGAAGAAATCGAGTTCAAGTGAGCGAGAAGCAAGATCAGCAAGTTAGATCAAGCGCCTAGAAGAAGCTGAATGGTTGACACGCGAAGAATCTCGAATTCGAGGAAGCGGCGCAGGTGCGGGACCAGCTGCATGTCCTCAAGCAGCAGGCGTTTGCGGCCCGGGATACGACAACGTGGCGTCAATGCTCGGAAGTAAGGTGCGTTCCCTAGAGAAAAGCCGAAAAAAAAGCCCGCATCCGCGGGCTTCGTTCCAATGTGATTTACCAATAATTTAATCGCTACCAGAAGCCCATTGCTATCTGCGTGGGCCGGAATTTTTGGACGCCCGTAAGCTATCTGCAAGGGTGCCTCCATGTTTTAAATTCGACCAACGTATCCGGAATTACAAATCACTGTCTTCAAGCGGCGCTCAACGACATTACAACCTGTCAAGATCACGCGCAAACCTGGGTATTGCGTCTGAATTTGAACAAACTCAAGCGCTGAACGCAGGTAATCCCACAGTAATTGTGCGGCGCACAATTCTTTCGAAATAGCGCCTGCGGGTTAGCAAAAAACAAGCTCAGGGTTCATCTTGGCGCGCCATATGTTCGAGCACTATGGAATGCTTCATGGCTGTGGGCTGAACAGGACCACCTTCGGCAACTTCATCGACCATGACCGTGTGCCCGGTGGCCAAGAAGAAAAATCTGTTCGCATGAACCTCCCTCCGCTTCCATCCGCAATAGGTCACGTCCGCCCCCTTGATTACATAACCCCAATCGGAGCGACGAACATGTCGCCTTCCAGCCCTGCAAAAAAGCGGCAAAACATCGAGCCGGGCGCACCGAGAAAAAACTCACCACTTGATCTTCCATATCCCGTCGCGTCGCCGAAGTTCGAGTTGCTGCGAGCTGCAATCCTGGCCTTCCAGTTTTACGGAATTTTTTCCTTTTGCGATGATTGCATGACCTGCCCCTTTCGTGTGCGTCGACCAAACGGAAAGATGTTCAGATTCAGTCTGGCCACATCACCCGAAAAGAATGAAGGCGATTTGCCGGTCAAGTGAAGCGCTTCGGGATGAAATGCCGGATCAATCCACCCACCACCTCGCGGAACCGTGGACTATGCAGGCAGTTGCCTCCGGCCAAGGCAACCATGCAGCCCACCACAGTATCGAAGAACCGCGCCGAAATCAGCGCCGACGCCGAACCATGGCTCATGACCGCGGCTTCCGCCAGCTGGATGGTCAGCGGCGTGTTGACATCCTCCCCTTCGTGAACGGAAGGGGATTCCCACTGCTGGCGTCTGATGCCCCAGACGGAAGCCGGACTGAAAGCAGCCCAGCTTCTCATTCAATCCGCAGGATATCTTTCGACCTCGCCGATGGCGACTGCGGATTGGAAAAAGCGGTACTGGTGAATCATGCCCCAGCGCGTAATCGCTTACTGCGGCACTTATGAAGTTTGACCGTGAACCAACAACCAAGTTCAACACATTTTTTCACTTGGACGGCTGCGGGCGCTACGCGCCCGGCTCCGACGCAGCCATGACGAAGAACAGGCTGCCCGGTGGTCCCATGCCGAAGAAACGGCAGATCATCGTCACCAGGATTGTGAGGATGACCAGCATCGGCACCACCAGGTACGGGACGAAGTGGCAGAGCAAGCCAAGACAGTAGCAGGCGGCGAGGCCGAACGCGCACGCCATCAGCTGCACCATGCGGTGATGCATCGGCGTGTTTGGAAGGTAGAGGAAAACCAGGCCGCCGATGGAGCCGACCAGGCCGAAAGCCAAGTGGTCGAAATACGCGGCGACCAGCAGCGGGATACCCGTTGACAGCGCCGCCGCAAGCGGCAACTGCCATGCGCGGTCGCTGGACTGTATCGTCGTCAGGTGAGCCAACTCGGTTCGGATCAACGCCTGCAGGCGAGCCAGCGCGCTCACATCAGTCCCGGGTTTCTTTGTGCGATGTGATGGTAAAGCCGATCAGCCTTGCCACCACTGCGGCGAGGTACATCAGGCCGATCAGCATCTCCACGCTGGCCAGGGCGCGTGCGTGCGAGCTCAATGGGATGACGTCACCGATGCCTGTACTCGATAGCAGCGCGAAGCTGAGGTAATTCAGTTCGGTCCACGTCCGCAGCTCGTTGGGATTGACCGCGGCGCCGAACGATCCGGGGTAGACAGCCTGGACAAGGATGTACAGGTGGGTGAAGGCCCAGGCGAGCAAGGTGAACGCAGCGGCCGCCGCGAACAGTTCATCCGCTGTGGCGCGGCGGTCCTCCATCATGTACATCACCAGGCTGCCGGCCGCGTAAAAATAGAACATCGCTTCGAGCGCGGAGGACCACGGCAGCAGGTGCTTCATGCCGTAACCCATCTGCAGGATCAGCAGGATGATGACGGGTACGGCGATTGTCGCACTGATCCACACATGCCCAGGCGTGCGACGGACCATGCCGACCGTCGCCAGCAGGACGATCAGTCCGAATGCATTGAGGCCGACCCGCGCCATTTCGGTATCCTCGAAATACGGATAGAGGATCATCCCCGCCAACTGCACCAGCAACAGGATCGCGGACGGGTGGCGCTTCGTGTGGTGGAACAGGCTGATCGAGGCCATATCGCTTTTTGGTTTGGGTTGCTTACAGCGTTTTGACGAATTCCCTGATACCACCAAGGAGCATCTCCACCGACATCGCGGTCAGGATCAGGCCCATCAAACGCTCGAAGGCTGTCATCACTTGCGGGCCGAGGGCGTTCTGCAGGCGTTCGGCGCCGAGAAATACTGCGAGCCAGACTACGGCGACGGCCGCCAGCGCGGCGACGTGGGCCATGATCTCTACCGTGCTGTTCGACGTGAACAGCAGCACGGTGGCCAGCGCGGAAGGACCTGCCAGCGCGGGGATCGCGAGCGGCACGATGAATGGTTCGCCGCCATCGGTCTTGCCAAGCACGCCGTCGGGGTGCGGGAAGATCATGCGGATCGCGATCAGCAGCAGGATCACCGCGCCGCCGATGCGCAGCGAGGCTTCGGACAGCTGCAGCGCGGTCAGGAAGTGGCGTCCGAAGAACATGAAGACCAGAAGGACCAGGAAGGCGATGGCGCACTCGCGCACGACGATGCGCGCCCTTCTCGCTTTCTCCACTGGAGCGAGCGCGCTGGCGAACAGGGGGACGTTGCCGAAGGGATCGGTGACGAGCAGGAGGAGGATGAAGGTTTGGAAGAAGCTTTGAGTCATGGGTCACTAGGCAAGAAAATGTGTCCAATGATAACGCCTCGATATTCCGAACAGGAAGGTATATGCGACAGCGTAATTACCGTTGCGGACAAATGGAACACTTTCGTTGGTTTTAAGCCATGAATATTGCTATCGGCCGTCTTGACGTAAGACGACAGGCGATGTCAGGAACGGCAGTAGCGTCGCGCTTGCCGTTGTTCGACGAGTTACTGCGTTTTTCGCGAATTAATCAAATTGCGAAAGTACGCGATACGGGGAATGGCTGCCTCCTCCGGAAGAAAGCGCTGCGGATGGCCGGCGTCGTAAATGACCCGGTCGCTACCAAGCGGATGTGGCCGGAGAAACCAAAGGCCCTTCTGGCCAGTGGTATAGCGAATGTCGGAACTGGACAATGGAGAGTCGCCCGATGGCAGCGCAATGTGCACTTCGCCAAGCTTGGCAGGGCCCTTGAGAACCTGGCGGATCTGGAGCACGCCGATCTCGCGTGACACGGCTGATCCGGGCATGGCTCGCCGCTCGGCACGAACGAGCGTGGCAGAAACAATGATGTCGGACTGATCGACAAGTTCGACGTCGCTAAGCCGTGCCCACATAGCGGAAACATCCCCCGTAAACATGCATGCTGCAAACAGAATCAATGCTGCTATCAGTTTCATGTGGAGTATCTCTAAAAATTCAGCCATACAAGAATGGCATCGATAAAATGAGTGACCCAGTGTTCTGAAACCGTAGAATAAGGCAATTGATGGATAGGTAGGTAGAAACCTCGATAATTAATTGCGAGCACGCCGAATGCTGATGGTTTCGGCGTGCCCGGCGAAGAACGACGTTCCTTGCCCCAGTCAAATGTCAGGCACGGCGGCGAGCGATTCCCAAGGCCATGAGCCCAAGGCTAAAGAGTAGCCATGTCGCGGGGAGCGGCACCGCGTTAACAGGTCCATAAATGAACTGCGCGCCAGCAATGTCGTCCGCCTGTGGCCCGGAGAACGCTTCCGTGTAGAACGGGTTCATGAGAGACGCTGGGACAGCGGTGTGCTCGAGACCAATCGCATGACCGATCTCGTGCGCCGCGACCTGGAATACATCGAAGCCGGGACCGCCGAAGCCCAGTTTCCACAATTCTGCGGTGTCGAAGTGAATGTCTCCAGCGGCAGTATTCCCGTTTACAGGCGGGAAGAAGCCATGAGCAAGGGTGCCTGAGGGACCGTCGAATGCATGCCCACCAAGACGGATATCCCCAGCCACACCAGGCGCGTTGAAGGCGGAGCCGTCGTCGGCCACTTGCACAAATACGATGTTTGCGACCGCCGACCAGGCGTTGAATGCGGCGGTGATCGCGGTCAGGAAGCTCGCCGGCATGAAGTCGCCCAGCGCGGAGATCGTGCATCCGCCGCCTTCAGCGGCACAACTCGTGCCGGTTGGCATCAAGCTCCAGGTGACTACTGCGCCAGTGCCGAAAACCGGCGGTCCCCACTTGCCGGGGGTTGTCGGGCCGAGAACGAAGTCGCTGCCGACGATCGGTGCTCCACCGTTACCATCCAAAATAAAGTTGCCGGTACTGGTACCGGATTGCACCACCATGGCATGCGAAGGCACTGCAAAGGACGCCGCAGCGAGAGCCAGCATGGCTAGGATTTGCTTGGATTTCATGATCGGATTCATTGACTAGTTTCCTTATCTATAATTGTTAGGATAAGTGGAAGAGGCATGATTACCGGATTCCCCCAAAACATAATTGCACTACTTCCGATAAGCAATTAGCAAGTAGCACAGGGCGTGCCAGCTGAGGGCGAATTATGAAATTCTCTTTATTTACAGCATGTTGATCTTTTAGCAGCGAGTCACTGGAAAGGATTTTGGTCCACGCTGTAAAAATCGTCGACACCCAAACGTAAAGTTGGCCGCGCCAGAATCTGACAAACTCCGGCCAGAAGCGGCACCGCCGGTGATACGTTCGAACGCAAAAAAGCCAGAGTATCCATCGCATCGCGACGAACACTCTGGCTTCATTTTGAAAGCCGGCGGATTAAGCCTGCTTGTCGAACTTTTTCAGCCAGGCCGACAGCTGGTGCGGGCGCAGGCCGTCGTAGTCCTCGAATGGCTGGTGGATCCACGGGTTGTGCGGCAGGTCGTCCAGATAGTAGTCAGGACGGATCGACGAGGTGCCCTTCACCCAGATGACAGCGGATTTCACTTCGGTCACGCCGGTGAAATTTTCTTTCAGGTGCTTGGTGACCTTATCCAGCGTGACGCCGGAGTCGGCCAGGTCGTCGACCAGCAGGATCTTGCCCGACAGCGGGCCCTTGGTCATCGTCATGTACTTGGCGATGTCGAGGTCGCCCTGCTTGGTGCCGGCTTCTTCGCGGTACGAGCTGGTCGACAGGATCGCCAGCGGTACGTCGAAGATGCGCGAGAAGACGTCGCCCGGACGCACGCCGCCACGGGCCAGGCACAGCACCTGGTCGAACTTCCAGCCCGATTCGTACACCTTGAGCGCCAGGCGCTCGATCAGGCGGTGGTATTCGTCCCAGGACACCCAGAGGTCTTTGTCGGTCGATGGTGGCGTGGTCATGGATGCTCCTATTTTTTTTATTATTCGAACGGGTGACGCAGGACGATCGTCTCGACGCGGTCAGGGCCGGTCGATACCATGTCGACCGGTACGCCGACCAGCTCTTCGATGCGCTTGATGTAGGCGCGCGCGGCAGCAGGCAGCTCGGCCAGCGACTTGGCGCCGACGGTGCTTTCCTTCCAGCCGGCCATCTCTTCGTATACCGGCACGCAGCTGGCCGCGTCTTCAGCGCCAACCGGGAAGATGTCGACTTCGCGGCCGTCGATCTTGTAGCCGGTGCACAGCTTGATCGACTCGAGGCCGTCCATCACGTCCAGCTTGGTCAGGCACATGCCCGTCACGCCGTTGATCTGCACCGAGCGGCGCAGCAGCGCGGCATCGAACCAGCCGCAGCGGCGGGCGCGGCCCGTCACGGTGCCGAATTCGTGGCCGATGCGCGAAAGGTGCTCGCCCACGCCTGCATCGGTCGGCAGCTCCGACGGGAACGGGCCCGAACCCACGCGGGTGGTGTAGGCCTTGGTGATGCCCAGGATGTAGTGCAGCATGCCAGGGCCGACGCCGGCGCCGGCTGCGGCGTTACCCGCCACGCAGTTGGACGAGGTGACGAACGGGTAGGTGCCGTGGTCGACGTCGAGCAGGGAGCCCTGCGCGCCTTCGAACAGCAGGTTGCCGCCGGCCTTGTGCGCCGCGTACAGCGCGGACGATACGTCGCCCACCATCGGACGCAGGCGCGGCACCAGTGCCATCGCGTCGTCGAAGGTCTTCTGGAAGTCGACCGCGTCGGACTTCAGGTAATTGGTCAGGACGAAGTTGTGGTAGTCTAGGTTCTCGCGCAGCTTCTCGGCGAAACGGGTCTCGTTGAGCATGTCGGCGATGCGGATCGCACGGCGCGCGACCTTGTCTTCGTAGGCCGGGCCGATGCCCTTGCAGGTCGTTCCGATCTTGTTCACGCCGCGTGCCGCTTCGCGCGCCACGTCGATCGCGACGTGGTACGGCAGGATCGCAGGGCAAGCCTCGGAGATCTTCAGGCGCGAGGCGACTTCGATGCCGGCCTTTTCGAGCTTGTCGATTTCACGCATCACGTCAGGAACCGACACCACCACACCGTTGCCGATGTAGCAGGCCACGCCTGCGCGCATGATGCCCGACGGGATCAGCTGCAGCGCGGTCTTCTGGCCGTCGATGACGAGCGTATGGCCCGCATTGTGGCCGCCCTGGAAGCGAACCACGCCTTGCGCGTTATCCGTCAGCCAGTCGACGATCTTGCCCTTGCCTTCATCGCCCCATTGGGTACCGATGACAACCACGTTCTTTGCCACGTTTTTCTTTGACATCACACTTAACCTAAGTTTTTGAGAATCCAGTTACTGTCGTCGAGGACGAGTACGCGGTCGCACTCGAACTCGTCCTGCTCATTGTCGTGACCCGGGAAACTCTGGATAACGACTTCGCCTGCCTTGCGCAGTTGAGCGATTGCGTCACGCAGCTCGGGGGCATTGCCCCACGGCGCGCGGATGGAGTGCTTGCGCTCGGCGGTCGGCAGCAGCCGCGCCAGTTCGCGCAAGTCGAGCGAGAAGCCGGTCGCGGGACGTGCCCGGCCGAACGCTTCGCCCACGTGATCATAGCGCCCGCCGCGCGCCACCGCATTCGGCAGGCCGGGGACGTACAGCGCGAACATCGCGCCGCTTTCGTACTGGTAGCCGCGCAGGTCGGCCAGGTCGATCGCCACTTCGGCGCGGCCGACGGCGCATCCCGCCAGCGCGGCCAGTTCGGCCAGAGCCTTGGTCACACCCGGCAGCTGCGGTAGTACTGCGCGCGCACGGGTCAACACGTCGATGTCGCCGTACAGGTTCGGCAGCGCGAGCAGCGCGGCGCGGGTGGACTCGCTGTAGTTCGCGGTCAGCGCGGCCAGGCCCGGGCAATCCTTGGCGCGCAGCAGCGCCGACAGCGCCGCTTCGTCCTTGGCCGCTGCCGCGTCTTCCGCGATGATCGCGCGCAGCACGCCGACGTGCGACATGTCCAGGCGTACTTCAGGGAAGCCGGCCATCGCCAGCGAGGCAAGCGCCAGCTCCTGGATCTCGGCGTCGGCTTCGAGGCCGGCATGGCCGTAAATCTCGGCGCCGATCTGCAGCGGTTCGCGGGTGGCGTGCAGGCCCGATGGACGGGTGTGCAGCACGCTGCCGGCGTAGCACAGGCGGGTGACCGAGTCGCGGTTCAGCAGGTGGGCGTCGATGCGCGCCACCTGGGTCGTCATGTCCGGCCGCAGGCCAAGCATGCGGCCCGACAGCGGGTCGACCAGCTTGAAGGTGCGCAGGTCGGTGTCCTTGCCGGCGCCGGTGAGAAGCGACTCGACGTATTCGAGCAGCGGCGGCATCACCAGCTCGTAACCGTACAAGCGGAAATTATCGAGCATCAGCCGACGCAGCTCTCTTCGTCTTGCGCGCTTCGGACGGCAAGACATCGGCAATATTCTCAGGCAAAAGCAATTCGGCATGAGCAGACGCAGTTTGTGTGGGAGTTTCGTTAGAAGTCGGGGAAATGCGCGACACGGAGCGCGCGCGAACATAGCGCGAATCGATAATTTTTACAACGAAATTGGGGTTGGATGAGGGAGAAAGGGTTGGATTTGGGATACCAGACCACTACGCTCCTCACCAATTTTGCTATTGCAGAAACCGTCGTGCCCGCCATCGGCGGGCACGACGGTTTTGAAGCTGACTTACTTACTTCTTAGGCGCGGCCGACGATGCCCCCGGATTGCGGAAGTACTTGAAGAACTCCGAATTCGAATCGATCACCATCACGTCGTTGCGGTCCTTGAAGCCGGCGCGGTAGGCTTCGAGCGAACGGTAGAACTTGTAGAACTCGGGGTTCTTGCCGAACGCATCGGCATAGATCTGCGACGCTTTCGCATCGCCTTGGCCCTTGATCTTCTCGGCTTCGCGGAACGCTTCTGCCAGGATCACGGTGCGCTGGCGGTCTGCATCGGCGCGGATCTTCTCCGAATCGGCCATACCGGTCGAACGCAGTTCATTGGCGACGCGGGCGCGCTCGGCCTTCATGCGCTCGTACACCGAGGTGTTGATCTGCTCGACGTAGTCGACACGCTTCAGGCGCACGTCCACGATGTCGATGCCGATCTCCTTCGACTCGGCCACTACCTTGGCCTGGATCGCCTGCATCACCTTGCCGCGCTCGCCCGAAATCACTTCGCGCACGGTGCGCTTGGTGATCTCGTCGTTCAGCGCCGCCTTGACGATCTGCGACATGCGGTCGCGCGCACGGCTTTCATCGCCGCTGAAGCTGATGAAGTAGCGCTGCGGGTTGGCGATCTTCCATTTGACGAAAGCGTCGACCAGGATGTTCTTCTTCTCGGCGGTGATGAAGCGGTCGGCGTCAGGCGTGTCCAGGGTCTGGATGCGCTTGTCCAGGTACATCACGTTCTGGAACGGCGGCGGCAGCTTGAATTGCAGGCCAGGTTCGACGATGACCTTGTCCACGCGGCCCAGGGCGAATACGATCGCGTAGCTGCGCTGGTCGACCACGAACACGGTCGACGACAAGATCATCAAGCCAATGAAGCCCGCGACTAAAATGGTTACCAAGCGGTTCATTAACGGCTCTCCCGATCACGTGAAGACTCGCGACTACGGCTGTCGCGCTGAATTACCTGTTCCAGCGGCGCCGGCGTTTCGACCGGCATCGTCACAGGACCGGACTTGCTGCCCACCGCTGCAGCATTGGCCGCGCTCTGGGCGATCAGCTTGTCCAGCGGGAGGTACAGCAGGTTGCTGTTCGACTTGGCGTCGACCATGACCTTGCTGGCACTGGTGAAGATCTGCTGCATGGTGTCGAGGTAGAGGCGGTCGCGCGTTACGCCCGGCGCCTTCTGGTACTCGGTCAGCACCTGCGCGAAGCGCGATGCGTTACCGGTTGCGTTCTCGGTCACCATCGAGCGGTACGCTTCGGCCTCCTGCAGCAGGCGCGATGCGTTACCGCGTGCGCGCGGGATCACGTCGTTGGCGTAGGCCTGGCCTTCGTTCTTGGCGCGTTCGCGGTCCTGCCCTGCCTTGACGGCGTCGTCGAACGAGCTTTGCACCTGCTCCGGCGGCTGCACGCCCTGCATGGTCACGTTGGTGATCTGCGCGCCCAGCTTGTAGCGGTCGACGATGGTCTGCATCAGCATCTGCACGTCGTTGGCGACTTTCTCGCGGCCTTCGTACAGCACGAAGTCCATCTTGCTCTTGCCGACCACTTCGCGGATCGAGCTTTCGGCGACCTGGCGCACGGTTTCGTCCTGGTCGCGGTTGTTGAACAGCCACGCCACCGGATCCTTCAGCGTGTACTGGACGGCGAACTGGATGTCGATGATGTTTTCGTCGTCGGTCAGCATCAGCGCTTCCTGCGGGCGCTTGTTGCGCACGTTGGAGCGGTAGCCGATTTCGGCGGTGCGCACCTGCGACACGTTGACGGTTTCATGCGCCTGGAACGGATACGGCCAGCGCCAGTTGAAACCCGGCGTGGTCGAGTGGCTGTACTGGCCGAACGTGGTGACCACGCCAACCTGGCCTTCCTGCACGATGAAGGCGCCGCTGGCCAGCCAGATCAGCGCCACCACCGCGGCGGCCGCGCCGACCGTGAAGCCTGCGCCTTTCATGTCGCCGACGTAGCCGCTGCCGCCGCCATTGCCGCCGTCGCCGCCGCCCTTGTTCTTGCCGCCGAATAGGCGATTCAGGCGGGCATTGAAGTCGCGCCACATCTGGTCGAGGTCAGGCGGCCCTTCGCCCGGGCGTTTGCCTTCCTGGGCCTTGTTGTTGTCGCCTTCGGGCTTGCGGCCCCAGCGCGGGTCGTTCAGCGTCAGCGAGATGCCAACGCGTTTAAGAAGTGAGACAAGCATGCTATCGTGGTCCGACGTTGGTGGAGGTTAGAATACTTTCGGTTGGGTCGATGTCTTCCATCGACTCCAGGCCGGCATCGTCCTGCTCTTTGTTTTCATACATATAGGTCAGACCTGGCGCGGATTTGGCCGATTCGACGATCGAATCGCGCAGCAAGTCCAGGCCGGCGCCACTGCGGGCGCTGATAAAAACGCGGCTGATTTTATCATATTCATCACGTTCGACCGCCGGATCGAGGCCCGCCGCATCGATCTTGTTCCAGACCAGGATCTGGGGAATATGGTCGGCGCCGATCTCTTTCAGCACCAGGTTGACCTGATCGATCTGTTCCATCCGCACCGGGCTGGCGCCGTCGACCACGTGCAGCAGCAGGTCGGCGTGGATGGTTTCTTCCAGGGTGGCGCGGAATGCCGCCACCAGCTGGTGGGGCAGTTCGCGCACGAAGCCGACCGTGTCGGAGATGACCACGTTGCCGACTTCCTCGCCCAGGTAGACGCGGCGCGAGGTCGTGTCCAGCGTCGCGAACAGCTGGTTGGCGACGTACACGCCGGCCTTGGTGAGTGCATTGAACAGCGTCGATTTGCCCGCGTTGGTATAGCCGACCAGGGACACCGAGAAGGTGCCGGCGCGGTTGCGCGAGCGGCGCTGGGTTTCGTGCTGCTTGCGCAGCTTGGCCAGGCGTGCGCGCAGGGCCTTGACGCGCTCGCCGATCAGGCGGCGGTCGGTCTCCAGCTGGGTCTCACCCGGGCCGCGCAGGCCGATACCGCCCTTTTGGCGTTCAAGGTGGGTCCAGCCGCGGATCAGGCGCGTGGACAGGTGCTGGAGCTGGGCCAGTTCGACCTGCAGCTTGCCCTCGTGGCTTTGCGCACGCTGCGCGAAGATGTCGAGGATCAGGCTGGTGCGGTCGAGTACCCGTACGTTCAGGCGTTTTTCGAGGTTGCGCTGCTGGGCCGGCGACAGCGCGTGGTTGAAGATGACGATCTCGATCTTGTCGTCGACGCAGGCATGCGCCACTTCGTCCGCCTTGCCGCTGCCGACAAAGTAGGCGGCGTCCGGGCTGGAACGCTTGGCGGTGATGGTCGTGATCGGTTCCGCGCCGGCGGATTGGGCAAGCAGCGACAGCTCTTCGAGGCTGGCGTCGAAGTCGCCAGCGCCGAAGTCGACGCCGACTAGCGCCGCGCGCATGACAGTTCCAGGCTGCAGTCGGCGCGGGCAAACGCCGGTGGCTTGTCGCCCATCGTCTTATTCAGCTTCGGATTCAAGGCTGAGGTTGACAGCGCGGGCAGGCACGACGGTGGAGATGGCATGCTTGTAGACCATCTGGGTAACGGTGTTACGCAGCAGTACTACATATTGGTCGAACGATTCGATGTGGCCCTGCAGTTTGATGCCGTTGACCAGGTAGATCGAAACGGGTACGTGCTCTTTGCGCAATGCATTGAGGAATGGGTCTTGTAACAATTGCCCTTTGTTGCTCATAACAGCTCCGTGTGTTTGTTGTATTAAGGAATTGGAGGCGACTCGTTCTTTTTCAAGTGCCGGAAACACCATTCTATAAAAAGGCGAAAGGTGTCTCCAAGCTACTGTAACCTGTTTTGCCGGTTCTTGTCGGCCGACCGTCTTTATTTCTGCGTTCTGGCAAAGGGGTTCTTGCCAGTACGCAATTCAATGCGGAGCGGGGTGCCGACCAGGTTGAACGTGTCGCGGAAATGCTTCTCGAGGTAGCGCTTGTATGGCTCGGTGATCGCCTCGAGCGAATTGCCGTGGATGACGATGATCGGCGGATTTTGCCCGCCCTGGTGAGCATACCGCATCTTGGGCCGGGTCGACCCTTTGCGTTTCGGTTCCTGCTTTTCCACCGCCTCGATCAGCGCGCGGGTCAGGCGCGGGGTCGACAGGTCGGCGGTGGCCGCGGCGTAGGCCGAGTCGACCGACTTCATCAGCGGGCCGATGCCGGTGGCCTTCAGCGCCGAGATGAAGTGGGTCTTGGCGAACGACAGGAAGTCGAGCTTGCGGTCGAGGTCGATCTTGATCTCGTCGCGGTCGCTGGACTCGAGGCCGTCCCACTTGTTCACCGCCACCACCAGCGCGCGGCCGGATTCGAGGATGAAGCCGGCGATATGGGCGTCCTGCTCCGAGATGTCCTGTTGCGCGTCGAGCAGCAGGATCACCACGTGGGCTTCGGACACCGACTGCAGGGTCTTCACGACCGAGAACTTCTCGATCGCTTCGAACACCTTGCCGCGGCGGCGGATGCCGGCGGTGTCGATCAGCGTATAGTGCTTGCCGTCGCGTTCGAACGGAACCTCGATCGAGTCGCGGGTGGTGCCCGGCATGTCGAACGCGATCACGCGCTGTTCGCCGATCAGGGTGTTCACCAGGGTCGACTTGCCCACGTTCGGGCGGCCGACGATGGCGATCTTGATGCCGCGTTCGGCCGGCTCCAGCTCTTCCGCGTCCTCAGGACGCTGGGCGAAGGCCGTGTCGAGCGCTTCCTGCACCAGGTCGTGCACGCCGTCGCCGTGGGCGGCGGAGATCACGTACGGGTCGCCCATGCCGAGTTCATAGAAGTCCGCCACCACCGAGGTGTACTTCATGCCCTCGGCCTTGTTCACCACCAGCATGACCTTGCGGCCGGACTTGCGCAGGAAGTCGGTGATGGTCTTGTCGTGCGGCGTCAGGCCCTGGCGGCCGTCGACGATGAACACCACCACGTCGGCTTCGGCCACGGCCTGCTTGGTCTGCAGCGCCATTTCCTTGACGATGCCTTCCTTGGCCACGGGCTCGAAACCGCCCGTGTCGATGACCAGGAACGGACGCTCGCCGACGCGGCCTTCGCCGTAGTGGCGGTCACGCGTCAGGCCAGGCAGGTCCGCCACCAGCGCATCGCGCGAGCGGGTGAGGCGATTGAATAAGGTCGATTTCCCGACGTTGGGTCGACCAACTAGTGCTATTACCGGCTTCATTTTATTCGACCGCGATTGCGGTCACAGTCCCAGATTGTGTTTGAAAAATCAGATTCGAGCCAGCGACCTGGGGAACCGAGATCACCGGGCTTCCGTCAGTTGCGGCGCGTGCCAAAAATGCGCCATCTTCCCGCGACAGGAAGTGGATGTAACCCTGGTAGTCGCCCACCGCCACGGCACGGCCGTAGGAAACGGGGGTCGACACGCGGCGGAAGCCGAGCTTGTCGTTCTTCCAGACGCTGGTGCCGCTTTCGCGGTCGAAGGCCGATACCGCGCCCTTGTCGTCCACCGCGAACACAAAGCGCTGGTCGACCGACACGCCCACTTCGGACGAGAGTTCCTTGTTCCAGCGCGGCGAACCGCTGGCCAGTTCGAAGCAGGCTACACGGCCCTGGTAGGCAGCGGCGCACACTTCGTTTCCGAACACGACAGGCGTGCCGCCGATGTCGGTCACGCGTTCCAGTTCGGTGGCGCCGCGCGCCTCGCCGACCGTCGCTTCCCAGCGCGGCGCGCCGGTCGCCAGCAGCAGCGAAATCAGCTTGCCGCCCGGCTGGGCGATGATCACGTCCTTGTTCACCACCACCATCCCCGGCGCGTTGCGCAAGGTGAGCGGCGGCGAAATGCGCTGCACGGTCCATTTTTGTTCGCCGGTCCTGGCGTCCAGGCCGACGATGCGGTTGTCGATCGAGCGCACCACCACGATGCCCTGCCCCACCACCGGCGACGAGATCACTTCCGACGAGGCCTGGTACTTCCACATCGCCTTGCCGTCCATGTCGTAGGCCAGCACCGCGCCCTTGTTGGCGCCGAAGACCAGCATGTTGCCGTCGGTGCCGACGCCCGCGGTCAGCGGGCTCTCGGCCTTGATGCGCCACAGCTGGCGGCCGGATTCCGCTTCGACGCGCGCGATCGAGCCGTCGTTGCTGGCGGCAACCACGGTGTTGCCGACCACCGCAGGCGAGAACAGGTAATCCTGGGCCTTGCCGATATCGAGCTTCCATGCGGTGCGCACGGCCATCGTGCCTTTCAGTTCGACCAGCGGCGCCGGCAGGTTACCCTTCGGCTTGGACGCGAATGGATTGATCGAATTGAGCGTCGAGCAGCCGGCCACGACAGCCAGCACACCTGCACCGAGAAGCTTCTGGGTAATACGCATATTCATTTACCTTGATCTTGTGTTCGTTGCCACCAGAGGGCGCAAAGCCCGCGCGCACCCTTGACGGCGCGCGCGGGCTGCCATTACGGGATATTACGCAGCTGCTTTCGGGGTCGCCGCGGCGCCGCCAATCGCTTCGAGCTTCAGCTGCACCAGCTGGCGGCCAGGATCGTTCTTTGCCATCGTGTCGAGCGCAGCCTGGTAGGCGGCGCGCGCCTCGGCCAGCTTGTCCTGCGCTACCAGGATGTCGCCCTTGCGGTCGGCAACCGCGCCCGCGAATTGCGGCAGCTCGACGGCGGACAATACCTTCAGCGCCTCGTCGAAGGCTTTCTCGTCGAGCAGCACGCCGGACAGGCGCAGGCGCGCGACCGACTGGTATTCGTCGTCGCCGTGTTCGACCACCCACTGCAGGCGCGCTTTCGCGGTCTTCAGGTCGTTCGCGTCGAACGCGCTTTTCGCTGCGGCCAGCGCGCCCATCTGGGCGTAGGCGCTGCGCGCGTACTTCGCTTCGATGTCGGAGGCGATGCGCTGGACCTTGGTGTTGTCCTTGGCGGCCATCGACTTGGTCATCTCTTCGTACAGGCCCGAGGCTTCGGCGGCGTTGTTGCGCTGGTAGTAGTTCCAGTAGTTATAGGCCGCATAGCTGCCGAGGATGATGATGGCCGCCCAGGTAATCAGGTTGCCGAACTTGTTCCAGAATGCTTTCAGGGACGCTATCTGCTCTTGTTCTTCGAGATCGTATGCCATGTGCTTATAAGTATAGTTAATGGATCAAAAAAAGTACTGCCGCTTGCCTAGTGATGATGGTGCACGTGGCCTTCTTCGCCGCTGTGGTCGCAGCAGCCGATGATCTGGTCGACCACGTAGTCGACCACCTCGAGGAACGGCACGCTGGCCTGCTGCTCGCCCTCGGCGCCACGCAGCGCCTTGATCGCGGCCACGCCCTTGGCCATCTCGTCTTCGCCGAGAATGACCGCGTACGCGGCGCCGCTGCCATCGGCCTTCTTCATCTGGCTCTTGAAGCTGCCCGCACCCGCCGCAGTCGCGCAATGTAGCACAACATCGAGGCCGGCATCGCGAATGCGCTCGGCCAGGATGAACGCCTGGGTCTGCGCCGCTTCGCCCTGGTGCACCATGTAGACGTCGCACAGCGACGGCACGGCAGGCTCGCCGGCCAGCTTCATCAGCTCGACCAGGCGCTCGATGCCCATCGCGAATCCGACCGCCGGCGTCGGCTTGCCGCCGAAGGTTTCGATCAGCGGGTCGTAACGGCCGCCGGCGCACACGGTGCCCTGCGCGCCCAGTTCGTCCGTCACCCATTCGAACACGGTGCGGTTGTAGTAGTCCAGGCCGCGCACCAGGCGCGGGTTGACCGTGTACTGGATGTTGTTGGCGTCGAGGATGCGCTTGACGCCCTCGAAGTGGGCGACCGACTCGCCTTCCAGGTAGTCGAGCAGCTTCGGCGCCTTGTTCACCAGCTCCTGCATGGCAGGGTTCTTGGTGTCGAGGATGCGCAGCGGGTTGGTGTGCAGGCGGCGCTTGGCTTCAGCGTCCAGCTGGTCTTCGTTGGCTTCGAAGTAGGCGATCAGGTCGGCGCGGTGGCGCTGGCGCTCGGACGCGTCGCCGATCGAGTTCAGTTCGAGGCGGATGTTTTCCAGGCCCAGGTCATCCCACAGGCGGCGACACAGCATGATCAGTTCGGCGTCGATGTCCGGGCCGGCGAAGCCGACGGCTTCCGCACCGATCTGGAAGAACTGGCGGTAGCGGCCGCGCTGCGGACGCTCGTGGCGGAACATCGGGCCCTGGTACCACAGGCGCCTCGGGCCTTCGTAGACGAGGTTATGTTCGATCACCGCGCGCACCACGCCGGCCGTGCCTTCAGGGCGCAGGGTCAGCGCGTCGCCGTTCATCGAATCGGTGAAGGAGTACATTTCCTTTTCCACGATGTCGGTCACGGCGCCGATGGCGCGCGCGAACAGCGCGGTGTCTTCGACGATAGGGGTGACGATCTTCTGGAAGCCATAGCTTTTCAGGACCGACTGCACGGTGTTCTCGAACAGCTCCCACAGCGGCGCGTCGGCCGGCAGGATGTCGTTCATGCCTTTGACGGCTGTAATTTTTTCAGGCTTGGACATATTCTTTTTTACCGTAATTCTGTTTGACGTAATTGAGCACGATGTCCTGGAACTCCTCGACGATGCGCTCGCCTCGCAGGGTCGTGAACTTCTGGCCGTCGACGAACACCGGCGCGGCCGGCGACTCGCCGGTGCCCGGCAGGCTGATGCCGATGTTGGCGTGCTTCGATTCGCCGGGGCCGTTGACGATGCAGCCCATGACGGCCACGTTCATCGCCTCGACGCCCGGATAGGTCTCTTTCCACACCGGCATCTGGTCGCGCAGGTAGGTCTGGATGTTGTCGGCCAGTTCCTGGAAAGTGGTCGAGGTGGTGCGGCCGCAGCCCGGGCAGGCGATCACCATCGGGGTGAACTTGCGCAGGCCCATGGTCTGCAGGATCTCCTGCGCCACCACGATTTCCTTGCAGCGGTCGCCGCCCGGTTCCGGGGTCAGCGAAATGCGGATGGTGTCGCCGATGCCCTCCTGGAGCAGCACCGACAGCGCCGCGGTCGACGCCACGATGCCCTTGCTGCCCATGCCCGCTTCGGTCAGGCCGAGGTGCAGCGGGTAGTCGCAGCGGCGCGCCAGTTCGCGGTACACCGCGATCAGGTCCTGCACGCCCGACACTTTGCACGACAGGATGATCTTGTCGCGGCCCAGGCCCAGTTCCTCGGCGCGCACGGCATTCTCGATGGCCGAGGTGATCAGCGCTTCGTACATGACCGCCTGCGCGCTCCATGGTTCCGCGCGCTGCGCGTTCTCGTCCATGATGCGGGCCAGCAGCGCCTGGTCCAGGCTGCCCCAGTTGACGCCGATGCGCACCGGCTTGTCGTACTGCGCCGCCACTTCGATCATCTGGGCGAACTGGGTGTCGCGCTTGGCGCCCTGCCCCACGTTGCCAGGATTGATGCGGTACTTCGACAGCGCCTTCGCGCACTCAGGGAAGTCGCGCAGCAGCGTGTGGCCGTTGTAGTGGAAGTCGCCCACCAGCGGCACGTCGATGCCCATCTTGTCGAGCTGTTCGCGGATCAGCGGCACCGCGGCCGCCGCCTCCGGATTGTTGACCGTGATGCGGACCATCTCGGAACCGGCGCGCGCCAGCTCCTTGACCTGGATCGCGGTGCCGATCACGTCGGCGGTGTCGGTGTTGGTCATCGACTGCACCACCACCGGCGCGTCGCCGCCCACCCAGACCTTGCGCTCGCCGTGCGAGACCAGCACGCTGCGGCTGGCGCGGCGGGCCAGCGGGCCCGAAGGAATAGCCTGATTCGAAAAGGACATGATTACTGAACTTTAACTCGTGAAAAGGTCTTGCCCGGCTGCGGCGGCAGCGCTACCTCGGCGCCGCGCAGGGTCGCCGTGACGGCCGACGGGTTACCGACGATGACCGTCGATGAGTCGGTGATGTCCACGGTGGCGCTGCCGCCGCCCTTGACCATGCGGCGGATCAGCGGCTTGCCGCTGGCGTTGCGGACCTCAACCCAGGAATCCTCGCGAACCTGCAGCACCAGCGCATTGGCGCCCGGCGCGGCCGCGGCTGGCGCGGTGGCCGCAGGCGCCGTGACGACTGGAGCGGTCGCGGCAGGAGCCGGCGCAACGGCAGCCGGCGGCGGCGTCACGCCCTGTACCGGCGAATTGGTGACCGGCGCGGAAGCGCCGCCCGACGTACCCGGCGTGGCCGGCGGCGGTACCGAAATCAGGGGCACCGACGGATCCTGCATGGCAGGCGCCGTCACCGCGCTGCCGTTGGCAGGCACCGGCAAGGTGGCGATGCCGGCGTCGCCGGTCGCGGCAGGCTGGGTGGCGCCGCGGTTCATGCCGGGCACAAAGCCAAACTGCCAGGCGCCGACGGCGGCCGCAGCGGCGATAACCGCGATCGCGATCGGCATCACCGGCAGCTTGCCGCGCTTGCCGTGGCTGGGGAAGCGCGTCTGCGTGAACGAGGTTGGCCTGTTCGGGCGCACGCTGCCGTTGATGCCGGCTTCGGGCGCGTCCAGCGCGATCTGCGCCACCAGCGGCACCGGATCGAGCTTGACCACCTTGGCGTAGGCGCGCACGAAGCCGCGCACCACGGCGGGGCCGGGCAGCGCGGCGTAGTCGCCCGCTTCCAGCGCAACCACCTGGCGCACCGCCATCTTCAGCTGGTCCGCGATCTGTTCCACCGACCAGCCCAACGCTTCACGCGCGGCTGCCAGCGTCTTGCCCGGAATACCATGATTGTCTGGCACTGCCGGCTGATCTGCCCACTCTCCACTCATCGTCGTCCCTGTCTCACTCATCAAATGCACCGCGCTGATAGGCTGCCAGCTCCGGCGACGCCGGGAAGCGGCGGCGCAGTTGCGACAGCATGCTCGCCTCGCCCGCCTTGTTCCCCAGCTTGCGGTCGATACGGATCGCAAGCCAGAGCGTGTCGGCCGGCAGGTTGTCGATCTTTGCGACTTCCCTCAGGCGGTTAATAAAAAATCCGGCGCGCGTAAGGTCGCGCCGCTCGAAATACACATGCGCCAGGTTGGCATTGGTGGCCACCTGGTCGGCGTCGTAGCGCAGCGCGTCGAGCAGGTAGCGCTCGGCCGCGTCGAGCTTCTTCATGCGCAGGCTGCACGAGCCCGCGTTCAGCAAAGCGTTGACCGGCGACTGGTAGGCCGGGTTCTTCAGGGCCTGCTCGAACAGGGCGATGCCCTGCTCCGGCTTGCCGTTCTGGCACAGGAAGGAGCCGTAGTTGTTGGCCAGTTCCGGATTGCGCGGCGCCAGCTGGCGGGCGCGCTGGAAGCTCTGGTCGGCCAGCGCGGCTTCGCCCATCGCATCGTAGATCAGCGCGCGCACGCCATGCGCGTCGGCCGATTCCGGATTGGCCGCGATGGCCTGCTTGACTTCGTCGAGCGCCACCTCGTACTTGCGGTCCTGGTAGTAGCCGATCGCCAGTTGCAGGCGGATGCTGGAACGCTTCTCGGCCAGCGTCTGGTCGGACGCGGTCTTGATTTCCGCTTCGCCGGTGGTGGCCATGCCGCTGCCGCCCGCGCACGCCGACAAGGCGGCGGCCGCGCACAGCGCCAGCAGGGGAAGACAGCGCCGTGCCATGGCCGGCTTCAAG
>NZ_QYUP01000078.1 GCF_003590855.1 Massilia cavernae | reverse complement strand
TATTTGCGCGCTGCTGATCGCACTGGTGTACCGCATGCTGCCCGAGAGCCTGCCGAAGGAGCAGCGCCATGCCTTCCATGGCGTGGGATCGCCAGGAACTACTGAAGGTGCTGAAGACCCGCAGTTCCTGCTGCTGTCGCTGTCCGTCGGTCTGGCGTTTGGCGGACTGTCGTGTATATCGGGGGCCGCGGCCAACTTCGTGATGGAGATCCTGCACCTGCCGGAGACGGCGTTCGCGTGGCTGTTCGTACCCTTGATTAGCGGGATGGTGATCGGCTCGGCCTGGGGCGGGAAGAGGGCGGACAAGATCAGGCCGACGCGCATGGTGTGGATCGGGTTTGGATTGATGGCCGCTGCGGCTGTGGTCAACGTCGGATATAACGCGCTGTTTGTGGCGGAGGTGCCTTGGGCTGTGCTGCCGCTGATGGTTTATACATTCGGACTCGCGGTGGCCATGCCGGCAATCCAGGTCGGGGCGCTGGGGCTGTTCCCGGAGAACCGCGGGCTGGCCTCGTCGATGCTGGCGTTTATCCAGATGATGGCGTTTGCGCTGGTGTCGGGGTTGGTGGCACCGGCGTTGTTTGGCAGCGCGTTTAAGCTGGCGTGCGGGGTATTGGTGGGGATGGTGGGGAGTCTTGCGTGCTGGAGGATTAGTCGCAAGGTGATGTGAGGCTGATTCGGCGGATGCGCTTTGCTTATCCGCCCTACGGCCTACATAAACGTAGGGCGGATAAGCGGAGCGCATCCGCGTGGCATGCGTTTCGGCGACTCATGGCGGATTACGCTGCGCTAATCCACCCTACGGTACGTGGTACGTCCGCTCTTACCGCTTGTTCTGCTTCATCGCGCTCGCGACTTCGCGCTTGGCGTCACGGTCCTTCTCCGTCGCGCGCTTGTCGTGCTGCTTCTTGCCCTTGGCGAGGCCGATCTCGCACTTCACCCGGCCACCCTTGTAGTGCAGGTTCAGCGGTACCAGGGTGTAGCCCGATCGTTCTACCTTCCCAATCAGCTTGTCCACTTCGGCCCGGTGCAGCAGCAGCTTGCGCGTGCGGATTGCCTCGGGGTGGCTGAAGGCAGATGCCGCCTCCAGCGCGCTGATGTGTGCGCCGAACAGGTACAGCTCGTCGCCGCGCACGACGACGTAGGCTTCCTTGATCTGGACCCGCGAGGCGCGGATGGCTTTGACCTCCCATCCTTCCAGCACAATGCCGGCCTCGTAACGGTCCTCGATGAAGTAGTCGTGGAAGGCTTTTTTGTTATCAACAATACTCATGAAATAGCGAAATTGCGCGGTTCGGTTAAACTACTAATGCAACATATCCAACATCATAACAAACGGTTGACTAATGGCAGTAGTTCACAAATCAGTTTTCTTGGGGTATAGCGCGGAACAGATGTTCGATCTGGTAGCGCAGGTTGAGGATTATCCGAAATTCCTGCCGTGGTGCGGCGGGGTCAAGGTGCTGGAACGTACTGACGACACGCTGGTCGCCTGCCTGGCGATCCATTTCCACGGCGTTCACCAGAGCTTCACGACCAGCAATCACAACATGCGGCCCACCCAGATGAAAATGAAACTGGTGGACGGGCCATTCAAGGTGATGGATGGTACCTGGACTTTCAAGGCGCTGCGCGCCGATGCGTGCAAGGTCGAATTCGACCTGCACTACGAGTTTTCAAGTATTATCCTCGAGCAGCTGATCGGACCCGTGTTCGGGATGATTGCGAACAGTATGGTCGATTCGTTCTGCAAGCGGGCGGAAACCGTTTATGGCTGATCTGGTCAATGTGCAGGTGTGCTATGCGACGGCCGCGTGCGAGATTTTTCGCGACGTGAGCGTGGAGGTGGGCAGCACGATTGAGCAGGCGATCGCGAAGAGTGGGGTGTTGGAAGATTTTCCGGGCATCGACCTGGCAGTGCAGCCGGTAGGTATTTTCGGGAAGAAGAAGGCACTCGATACCGTGGTGCGCGAGCTGGACCGGATTGAAATCTATCGGGCGCTGGTGGCTGATCCGAAGGATTCGCGGCGCAGGCGGGCACACAAGAAGGCGGCCGAAGCGCAGGAGTGATGGCGCTTCGGCGGATGATGCTTTCTGTCAGATGGGCTACTTGCAGCTGGCGATCACCTTGGCCGTCTTGGCCTTGTTCAGGGCGCGCTCCGCGTCGCTCATGTATGCCGGTTCACCTTTACTGGTCGTCGCAAGGCGGACGCCGGAATCGAGTTGCGCCATGTAGTCGCGCGCGACGGTGCAGTTCTCGGCAACGGCCGCCTTCATCTTCGCTTCTTCCGCTGCCTTCTTGTCGCGCTCCGCCTTCTCCGCGGCGCGCTTGTTGAAGTCCATATTGCGCTCGGCGACCGTCAGCGGCGCAGCCTTTGCGGCAGCGGCGGCCGTCTTGGCGTCCGCAGCCGCTTTCGCCTGCGCATCGACGTCGGTCGGCACCAGCGCCACCGGCTGCCTTCCCGGCGCCTTCAGGATATTCTTGTCGGGGATCGACGAGGGCGGCGAACGGTCGGAGAACTGCTTGATGCCTTTCTCGTCGATCCAGACATATTGCGCATTTGCCATGCCGGCCGCAGCGAGCAGTGCCGCGCCAGCCAGCAGGCGTCGAAAGGTTGGGGTACCAGCAATCATTGAATATTTCCGTAAAGAAGCTTTGGACTGATTTCCTCATGCTTCGGTGCGCGTGTCAACGATGGCGGACGGATTTCGGCAAGAATGTTGGCTGCTGCAGACGGTTGGCGCGAACTTCTGTATAATTCGCTTTTGCGCCTATAGGAAATGCTATGCGTCTACTTCAGAAAGCACTCACATTCGATGATGTGCTGCTCGTTCCGGCTTACTCGAATATTCTCCCAGCCGAAACTTCCCTCAAAACTCGCCTGACCCGCAACATCTCGCTCAACATTCCTTTGTTGTCGGCTGCGATGGATACGGTTACCGAAGCCCGCCTGGCAATTGCTATGGCGCAGGAAGGCGGCATCGGCATTATTCACAAGAATCTCAAGCCGAAAGACCAGGCGCGTGAAGTTGCGCGCGTCAAGCGTTTCGAGGCTGGCGTACTGCGCGACCCGATTACGATTCCTCCGACCATGAAGATCCGCGACGTGATCGCGCTGACCGGTCAGTATGGCATCAGTGGTTTCCCTGTCGTTGAAGGCAATACCGTGGTCGGCATCATCACCAACCGCGACCTGCGTTTCGAGGAGGAGCTCGATGCGGAAGTGCGCGCCAAGATGACCCCGCGCGAGAAGCTGGTGTACGTCAAGGAAGGCGCCGATACGGCCGAAGCCAAGCGCCTGATGAACAAGCACCGCCTCGAGCGCGTGCTGGTGGTCAACGACGAGTTCGACCTGAAGGGCCTGATCACCGTCAAGGACATCCAGAAATCGACCGAGCACCCGTTTGCGTCGAAGGACCAGTTCGGCAAGCTGCTGGTCGGCGCGGCGGTTGGCGTCAGCCAGCGCGACGAAGAGCGCATCGAGCTGCTGGTTGCAGCCGGCGTGGACGTGCTGGTGGTCGATACCGCGCACGGCCATTCGCAAGGCATCCTCGACCGCGTCAAGTGGATCAAGACCAAGTTCCCGCACGTTGACGTCATTGGCGGCAATATCGCTACCGCGGCTGCCGCGCTGGCGCTGGTTGAACACGGCGCGGATGCGGTCAAGGTCGGCATCGGCCCAGGCTCGATCTGCACCACCCGTATCGTGGCAGGCGTTGGCGTGCCGCAGATTACCGCGATCTCCAACGTGGCCGAAGCCCTGAAGGGCACCGGTGTGCCATGTATCGCCGACGGCGGCGTTCGTTTCTCCGGCGACGTTTCCAAGGCGCTGGCAGCAGGCGCATCGACCGTCATGATGGGTTCGATGTTTGCCGGTACCGATGAAGCGCCGGGCGAAGTGATCCTGTACCAGGGACGCAGCTACAAGTCGTACCGCGGCATGGGTTCGCTGGGTGCGATGGCCGATGGCTCGGCCGACCGCTACTTCCAGGAAGCCGGTGCGCGCGTCGACAAGTTTGTTCCGGAGGGTATCGAAGGCCGCGTTGCCTACAAGGGCAGTGTGGTTGCCATCGTCTACCAGCTGGTAGGCGGCGTGCGCCAGTCGATGGGCTACTGCGGCTGCGCAACCATCGACGAACTGCGCGAGAAAGCCGAGTTCGTTGAGATCACGTCGGCCGGCATGCGCGAATCGCACGTGCACGACGTGCAGATCACGAAGGAAGCGCCGAACTACCGTTCGGAGTAAAAGTTAAAGCGTGGGCAGGGATTTCCTGCCCACGTTCGCATTTGCCTCATTGTTTTCGCGCCGCCACGGCGCTATCTCATTCATCGGTCTCCATGCATTCTAAAATCCTCATTCTCGATTTCGGTTCCCAGGTAACCCAGCTGATCGCGCGCCGCGTGCGCGACGCGGGCGTGTTCTCCGAAGTCTATCCATACGACGTCAGCGACGAGTTCGTTCGCAACTATGGCGCGGCGGGCGTGATCCTGTCGGGCAGCCACAACTCGACGCTGGAAGGCGATTCGCCGCGCGCGCCGCAGCAGCGGTGCTTCGAGCTGGGCGTGCCTGTGCTCGGCATCTGCCTACGCATGCAAAACCATGGCTGCCCAAACTGTGGGTGGCAAGCGTTCGAAAAACGGGCGGCTGCGCACCTCCCATCGTGCGCGAATCGGCTATGCCGAAGACGCGCGCGCGGCCCATACGCCGCTGCTGAAACGGCATCAATACTTCGTCACCGACGAAGGCACGGCATGCTGAAGTGTGATTGAAGGCCACGGCGACAAGGTGCTCGACATGCCGCCAGTTTTCAAGCTGATGGCATACCGAAAGCCTGGTTCCGATCGCGACGATGGCGACGAAGAGCGCGCGTTTCTACGCGCTGCAGTTCCAATCTTGAAGTGGACGCCACAACCTTCGCAGCAAGGCCATCCTCGGCCGCTTCGTGCACGAGATTGCGCGCTGCAAGTCGCGACTGGAAACTGCCGACTATATCTCCGAAGCAGTTTGCAAGATTCGCGAGCAGGTGGGTAGCGATGAAGTGATCCTGGGCCTGTCGGGCGGCGTCGATTCGAGCGTGCGCGGCACTGACATCCACCGCGCCATCCGGCGACCAGCTGACCTGCGTGTTCGTCGACCACGGCCTGCTCGTCTGGATGAAGGCAAGATGGTCATGACATGTTCGCCAAGAACCTTGGGCGTGAGGCTGCTGCGCATCGATGCGGAAGACCAATTCCTGGGCCACCTGAAGGGCGTTGCCGATCCTGAAGCCAAGCGCAAGATCATCGCCGCGAGTTCGTGGAATTGTCAGGTTGAGGCGGGGCAACTGAGCAACGCCAAGTGGCTGCACAGGGCACCATTTACCCGACCGTATCGAAAGCGGCGGGCAAGGCAAGAAGGCGCCAGACATCAAGAGCCACCACAACGTAGTGCGGGCTGCCGGAAACGCCGCTGAACCTGAAGCTGCTGGAGCCGCTGCGCGAACTGTTCAAGGACGAAGTGCGCAAGCTGGGCGTGGCGCTGGGGCTGCCGCATGACATGGTTTACCGTCATCCGTTCCCTGGCCCGGGGCTGGGCGTGCGTATCCTGGGTGAAGTGAAGAAGGAATACGCGGACCTGCTGCGCCGCGCCGATGCGATCTTCATCGAGGAACTGCGCAAGACGCCGTGCGAGATTCCTGCGCTGGAAAGCATCGATGCGGGCGAGGCGCCGAAGAACTGGTACGAGGCGACCAGCCAGGCGTTTGCGGTGTTCCTTCCGGTGAAATCGGTGGGCGTGATGGGCGATGGCCGTACCTACGAGTACGTTGTCGCGCTGCGCGCGGTGCAGACGCTGGACTTCATGACGGCGCAGTGGGCGCATCTGCCGCATAGCCTGCTGGGCAAGGTGTCGAACCGGATCATTAATGAAGTGCGCGGGATTAATCGCGTGGTTTATGATATTTCGGGTAAGCCGCCTGCGACTATCGAGTGGGAATGAGTTTCTGCTAAGAGAGTAAGAACCCGCTTTGGCGGGTTTTTAACGGGGGTCGTGCACGCTGCGGACTACAACCGCGGATCGTAGACGAAGTGTCTGGCGACTACCGCGGTTGTCTTTGCGGCGAAAGGGCAAACCGAGCCATTACGACACTACTCCGTGCTCGATCCTGCCAAGTGTGTCCAGCACGAGCTCATATCCTACTTCGGTGTCCAGTAGCGAAAGGGGCACTTCGCCGCCCAGGGATCTGTTGTTCTGCCTAAGCCATGTCTTCGCGGCTTCTTCGTCCATCAGTACTTGTTTGGCATTGCCGTAACACTTTCTCGGCCCGGTACATGCGATCCTGTTCGGTTGGAGAAAGTTTTCCATTCGCGCTGATGCGCCCCTTGACCGTACCCTTAGGCAGGCGTAAGAGATCGAAAAGTTTGTCCTGGCTTAGTCCAAGATTCGACGCGATTCCGGGTATGGTTCGCGCCGACGTCCCATTCCTCATTCTCGCGATAAGCTCCAAGGGTCCTCCATGGGATGTGATCGCAGGCGCTTTCCTGTCTACATCCAGTTCCGCGACTCCATCTGTCCCTGGATTCGTGCGGTAGGCCTCCACGCAAAACGATCCGCCATGACGCCGAACGCTGACTGTCCGGCCTAAGTCGAATTTCACCATGCGATCGTCGCCTGCTCGTGCCGCAGCCTTAGGACGATCAAGTTGCCTCTTCGGTAAGGCCTTCATAATGGGTATCCGATTCTAGACCAGGACGTGTCGTAAATATAATCATTCTACGATCATGTGGCGATCGACTTCAAGAAACCGCGCTTGCACTCGGAGGTCTTCATGTTGGATTTAGTATGCGCCGTCTCGGACGCGAAGCCGATCAACAACGTGCGCCTGCAGGAGCGCTTCCGTGCCTCGGCGCAATGTGAATCAAAAGAACAGGAAGCGGTAATCCGCCTCATCTCTGCCGTCACGGGCAAGCATTGCGCGGGATCGGCCATGCAGTCCATGCGCAAGTTGAGTGGCCACGCAAAGGATGTAGCTTGAGCGCCAAGCCGGCGGCGCACCTGCCGGTGGGATCAATCACCAGCCACATCCGCCTCATCCGCGAACAGAAGGTGCTGCTCGATAGCGACCTTGCCGCACTGTACGGCGTCACCACCAGTGGCCTGGTGCAGGCAGTCAAGCGCAATGTCGACCGTTTTCCGGCGGACTTCATGTTCCAGCTCGATGCCGGCGAGTGGGAGGCTTTGAGATCACAATCTGTGATCTCAAACGGCGGCCGTGGCGGTCGGCGCTATGCGCCCTATGCCTTCACCGAGCAGGGCGTGGCAATGCTCTCGTCGGTGCTGGGCAGCCCACAGGCCATCGCCGTCAACATCGAGATCATGCGAGCCTTCGTGCGCCTGCGTGAAGTGATCGTCTCGAACAAGGAATTGGCACTGCGCCTGGACGAGCTGGAGAACAAGACCGAGTTGGTGTCGCTGAAGCACGACACGTTCGAGCACAACACGCGCGTGCAGTTGAAGCAGATTTTTGACGCCATCCGCGAATTGATGGCGCCGGCCGAGCCCGTCCAGAAACGTCCCATCGGTTTTGTGACTCCCGACGACGTGTCGATCAAGCTGAAGGCAGCTAAAGGAAAAGATACACCCCCTTCTTAGCTGCTCACCTGAGATCAAGCGGTTACCGAGCCACCATTCAGCGCCAATACCTGTCCGGTCATCCATGATGCCTCGGAAGAGGCAAGATAGGCCACGGCTGCGCCAACATCGTCAGGCGTTCCGGCGCGCCCCACGGCGGTCTGTGCCTTGGCGACTTCGTCATACCCGAAATTGTTCATGCAACCCAGGGACAGGGCATTGGCGGTGACGCCGCTGCGGCCGACCTCATGGGCCAACTGACGCATGAAGCCCAGCGCTGCGGCCTTCGCGGCAGCGTAATTGCTCAGGCCATAGCTCAGCCCCACTCGCCACGATTCGGAGCTGATGATGACGACGCGACCGAACTTGCGCTCGCACATGCCGTCCAGAACCAAACGGGTCAGGCCAAGTACCGCCCGCAGATTCAGATCGAGCTGTACTTCAAAGTCCTTGTCCTCCAAATCCCTGAACTTGCGCAATGAGTCTGGCATCCCTGGCGGAACCCCGGCGTTATGTACCAGGATGTCGATGTTGCCAAATTCCTTGCGCGCGACATCGATGATTTGTTGGCGCACTTCCGGTTTGGTAATATCCCCCGGCGCGGCGCATACTTGAAAGCCCTCGGCACGTAGCGCCTGTGCGCTCGTTTCTGCGCGATCGGCATAATAATCGTTGATTATCACGCGTGCGCCCTGGGTGGCCAGTGCGCGCACGATACCCAGGCCCATGCCTTGACCGGATCCGGTCACCAGCGCAACGCGGCCTGACAAATCAAACAGTGGTTGAGAAGCTGTATTCATCTTATCTCCTGTGACTATTATAAAAAAAACTGAAATCGATCGAGGGAAGCACGTCGTTCAAGACATGGCTTGGGCAACTAATTCAGCACATGTACTCTTATGTGGGATCTTGCGCCAGCAGGCGTAATTCGAGAATCGTCCAGCAAGACTAGGACAGATCGAATTGTTCGCGTTCGGCCGATGGGAATCTCGGCCGGAGTTAGGTGACGGCGCCGTCGGCCGAGGCGGGAAACGCCGGCTGACGAATAATTCAGCGCTTCGCCAGCGCGTAGTCCGAATGGACGATTGAACGCGCATAGTGCGGCAGTACCTTAAGAGCGTGCCTCGTGAACCTCCCCCTCTAAGGTGAATATCATGTCGATTCCTCGTTTTCGTACGGTGCTGGTGGTCGCAGTTGGCGTCGCTGGAATGGTTTGGTTGCTCGGCATCCATGAACCTCAACCCAAGGCAACTGTCGATCAGCTCTATCGTGCCGCCGCTGCACAGGCGGGGGTAGAGCAAATATTCCAGGGCTTCCGACGTTGATTCCATACTGCGCCTGTAGGCATGGGCTGCGCGGATATCGTAGCCTCCGGCTGGACTAACGCCACGCCTGCTGCCAATCCTGGAATTGCTGCGCAGGCATCGGCCTGCTGATCAGGTAACCTTGCGCGATATCGCAGCCGAGCAGGGCCAGGCGTTCCCATACGGCTTCGCTTTCGACGCCTTCCGCTACCACTTTCAGGCCGAGGTTGTGGCCCAGTTCGATCGTCGAGGTGACGATCGTCGCTGAATCGCCGTTTGCCGCCATGGGAGTGACAAATGACCGGTCGATCTTGAGGCCGTCGACCGGCAGCTTCTGGAGATAGCTCAGGCTTGAATAGCCGGTGCCGTAGTCATCGACAAACAGGTCGACATCCAGCCGCTTCAAGCGGTCCAGCGTTTCCATCGCGCCGACCGGATCGGCCATCAGGGCACTTTCGGTCAGTTCGAACTGGACCAGTCCGGGAGCGATGCCCCAGGTGGAAATCAATCCCTCGATTCTGTCGACCAGTCCGGAATCGTAGAGGTCGAGCGCCGACAGGTTGATCGCCAATTCCTGTCCCGCCCCAGCGCTCTGCCAGGTGTGGCATTGGCGGAACGCCGCTTCCAGGATCCAGGTGGTGAGGCGTGTAATCAATCCGGCCTGTTCGACCAGCAAAATTAGTTCCTGCGTCGCCACCATGCCGTGCTGCGGATGCTCCCAGCGCACCAGCACCTCGGCGCCGCACAGGCGGCGCGACGCCATATCGACCTTGGGCTGGTAATACAGGCTGAGCTCGTCGTGCCTGATGGCCCGCTGCAAATCGGCCATCAGCGCCATGCGCCGGACGCTTTCCTGCTCCTGCCCGCTGACGTACATGGCATAGCCGCCGCGCGCAGGCTTGGCCTGGTACATGGCCGCATTGGCGCGCCGGATCAGGCTATCCGCTGCGCTGGCGTGGCCAGGAAACATCGCCATGCCGATGAGCACCCTCGCGTCGAGCATCAGGCTGCCAACCTTGAGCGGTTCGTACAGCGCCTTGTTCAGCCGGCTCGCCACCTCGGTGGCGTACTCGGCGCTGCTGCGTGGCAGCAGCAGGGCGAGTTCGGCGTCACCCACCCGCGCAATCACGGCATCGTCCGGCAATGCGGCTTTCAGGCGGCGGCAGATCTTGCGCAGCAGTTCGTCGCCCGCCCGGTAGCCCAGGACCTTGTTGATTTCATGGTAACGGCTCACGTGCATGTGCAAGAGCGCCAGCGACTGGTGCTCCCGCTTCGCGGTCTGGATCGCAGCGTCCAGTTGTTCGAGAAATAGCGTGCGATTGGGCAGCCCCGTCAGGCTGTCGTAATAGGCCAGGTGCGCAATGGTCGCCTGCGCCTCCCGGTGCCGTGCCTGCACGCGCAGGTTGGCAATGCCATAGGCGAGATCGTCCGCCAGCTCCCCGAGCAGCGCGACTTCTTCGGTATCGAAGGCATCGGCTTCCTCGGCAGCCATGCTCAAGGCGCCCAACACCTTGCCGTCGACGCGCAAGGGAAACGCCGCAGTGGCCAAATAGCCCTTCCTGGCCGCGTCCTCGCGCAAGTGGGCGAAGCTGGGGCCGGCGTAGGCGGGATCGGTCAGGATTTTTCTGCCGATAACAGGCTCCCCGGTGCGGATCGCGACGGCGCTTGCGCTTTGCCCCAATTCCGTGTCGGCCCAGGTGAGGTGCCAGGTGCCGGCAGCATCCCGTTCCGGACCGACGTAGGCGGCCCACCGGATACTCTTGTCCTCGTCCGCCTCGGCATAGCCAACCGAGGCGAGACGGTAGCCCCCCGCCTCCACGATGACCTGGCACATTTGCCGCAGCAGTTCATCTTCGGCGGACGCACGCAGCAAGGTACGGTTGCCGGCGCTCAATGTCTTGTATGCACGCTTGACGCGCGCGAACCCGGCGGCGCTTTGCCCGGCTTCCGGCGTAGGGTGCGTATCGGCAGGGTGAGGCATCAGTCCCGCTCCCGTGGTGTGTTCCAGGTCCATTCTACTCCAATCGATGAGCGCGCCAGCCTACGGCAGCCCCGGGTCCGGCGGTAGTCTTATTGGACGATGATTCAGCGCCGCCTGCGAACAATAATCGATGCATACACCAGCTATCCAAGGAGAGAGCGCATCATGGCAGATATCAGAGGCTTGGCCTACATCGTCGCCGAAACCACCGACCTCGCCAAGTGGCGGGACTATGCCGAACAGGTCCTCGGCATGATGGCGTCCACGGCGCCCGATGGCGGGCTGCACCTGAAAATGGACGAACGCCAGTTCCGCATCGCCGTCCAGAAGGGCGAGCGGGACGCCTACGTCGCCACCGGCTGGGAAGTGGCCAGCAAGGCCGGTTTCACCACCGCCGTCGACGCCTTGCGCGCGGCAGGGGTCGAGGTTGCGCTTGGCAGCACTGCCTTGTGCGCCAAGCGCTGCGTGCAACAGCTGGCGGCGTTCGACGACCCGTCGGGCAACCGCCACGAGATCGTCTGGGGCTTCCAGTCGGAGTTCCGCCACTTCGCCTCGCCAGTCGGTGTGGCGCGCTTCATCACCGGCGACATCGGCATGGGCCACGTGGTGCTGCCGGCCGTGGCCTTCGAGGAGACCATGCGCCTGTTCTGCGACGTGCTCGGCTTCGGCCTGGCCGACATGTTCAACTTCAAGCCGGCAGGCGACGCCGGCCCGACCCTGCCGATCTACTTCTTACATTGCAATAACGGCCGTCACCACAGCCTGGCGCTTGCCGGCTTCCCGGTTCCAAGCGGCTGCGTGCACCTGATGGTCGAAGTCGAATCGATGCCGGAGGTCGGCCGCGCCATGGACCGCATGGCCGCGCATGCGGTGCCGCAATCGTCGACGCTCGGCCAGCACACCAACGACAAGGTCATTTCGTTCTACATGAAGTCCCCGTCGGGCTTCGACGTCGAATACGGCTACGGCGGCACGGTGGTCGACTGGGCCAGCCACATTACCCACGAGTTCACCCAGGTCAGCCTGTGGGGACATGATTTTTCGGTCGGACAGAAAGGCCAGCAATGAACAAGCAAATGAGTGCGCGCGACGTCGTCGCGCAACTGAAAGACGGCATGACCATCGGCATCGGTGGCTGGGGCCCGCGCCGCAAGCCGATGGCGCTGGTGCGCGAAATCCTGCGCTCGCCGCTGAAGGACCTCACCGTGGTCGCCTACGGCGGCGCCGATGTCGGCATGCTGTGCGCCGCCGGCAAGATCCGCAAGCTGGTATTCGCCTTCGTCTCGCTCGACGCCATTCCGCTCGAACCCTACTTCCGCCAGGCGCGCCAGGCCGGTGAACTCGAGGTGATGGAAATCGACGAGGGCATGCTGATGCTGGGCCTGAAGGCGGCCGCCATGCGGGTGCCGTTCATCCCTACCAGGATCGGCCTGGGCACCGACGTCATCCGCTACAACCCCGAGATCAAGGTGATCGGCTCGCCTTACGACGGCAAGGACTGGGTCGCGATGCCTGCGCTGCCGCTCGACGCCGCGCTGCTGCACGTCGACCGCGCCAGCGCGCGCGGCGTGTGCCAGGTGCGCGGGCCGGACATCTACATGGACGACCTGTTCGCCCGCGCCGCGCGCAGCACCTATGTGTCGTGCGAGGAGCTGGTCGACGACGCCTTCTTCGCCCAGGGCGACGAGGCGCGCTACGTCCACTGGGAACGCGCAGCTACGACCGGCGTGGTGCACCTGCCGGGCGGCGCCCATCCTGCCTCCTGCACGCCGGCCTACGGCGTCGATCAGGCCCACCTGCGGCTGTACGCCGCCAGCGCGCGGGAAGAGGGCGGCTGGGCGCGTTACGCCGAGCGCTACGTCGAAGCTGGCGAAGCGGCCTACATCGACGCTGTCGGCGGCCTCGCCGCCATCGCCAAACTCCCGGCTACGGTCTATTGAAAGGACATGCTTGTGAACGATTTTTCCCTGATTGACCGTATCGTCTGCGCCGCGGCGCAGGCATGGAGCGAGGATGGCGAAGTGCTGGCCACCGGCATCGGCGTGGTGCCTCGGCTGGCCGCCTCCCTGTGCATGGCATCCACCAATCCCGACCTGATGATGACCGACTCCGAAGCCTGGCTGGTGAGCGAGCCGGTGCCGCTCGGTCCGCGCGGCGACTACCAGCTGCAGCGCGAAACCTGGATGGGTTTCTCGCGCATCTTCGATAATGTCTGGAGCGGCAAGCGCCATGCGATGGTCGGGCCGACCCAGGTCGACCGCTTCGGCCAGGCCAACATCTCGATGGTCGGCGCCGACTACCGGCGTCCCAAGGTGCAGATGCTCGGTGTGCGCGGCTTCCCCGGCAACTCGATCAGCCATGCCAATTCCTTCTTCATCCCGCAGCACAGCCCGAAGGTGTTCGTTGCCGGCGAAGTCGACATGGTTGCCTCGATCGGCTACAACCCGGCGCGCCTGCCGCGCGGCTACAGCTTCGATGAGATCGACCTGCGCCGCATCGTCACCAATCTGTGCGTGCTGGATTTCGGCGGCCCGCAGCGCCAGATGCGCATCGTGTCCCTGCATCCGGGCGTGAGCGCGCAGCAGGTGCAGGAGGCGACCGGCTTCCCGCTGCATATCCCGGATGCGATCCCCGAAACGCCGGCGCCGACCGCGGCCCAGCTGGAGCTGCTGGCACGCCTCGACCCGCACCAGCTGCGCGCCAGCGCGCTGGGCGCCTGACTTTCCCGGAGACCAGCCATGCCCGACCAGTCCGAATTTGTGCAGCGTGCCGACCACGCAACCTACGAAACCGAGTGCCCGGTGCTGTACCAGGCCTGCGACGGCGTGGCGACGCTGACGATGAACCGTCCGCAGTTCAACAATGCGCAGAACTCGCAGATGACCTACGCGCTCGACGCCGCGTTCCAGCGCGCCGTCGACGACGATACGGTACGCGTGATCGTGTTGCGCGGCAGCGGCAGGCATTTCAGCGCCGGCCACGATATCGGCACGCCGGCGCGCGACGTCAACAAATCGTTCGAGCGCGCCAGCCTGTGGTGGGACCATGCCAACAAGCCCGGCGCGGAATTCAACTATGCGCGCGAACAGGAAGTCTATGTCGGCATGTGCCGGCGCTGGCACGACATTCCGAAGCCGACCATCGCGATGGTGCAGGGTGCCTGCGTGGCCGGCGGCCTGATGCTGGCCTGGGTGTGCGACCTGATCGTCGCCTCCGACGACGCCTTCTTCCAGGACCCGGTGGTCCGCATGGGCATTCCAGGCGTCGAATATTTCGCCCACGCGCAGGAACTCAATCCGCGCATCGCCAAGGAATTCCTGTTCCTCGGCGAGCGCATGTCCGCCGAGCGCGCCTACGCAATGGGAATGGTCAACCGGGTGGTGCCGGCCGCGCAACTGGAGGAGCAGACCGCGGCGATCGCAGCCCGCATCGCCGCGCAGCCGCGCCTCGGCCTGGCGCTGACCAAGCAGGTGCTCAACCGCGCCGAAGATTTGCAGGGCTTGCGCGCGACAATCGACATGGCGTATGGCTACCACCAGCTGGCCCACGCCCACGGGCAACTGCTCGGCCAGGGCCACCTGGGCGGACATGACGCGGCATCGATGGCGGCCGCCAACAAGGCCTCCGCATGAACGCCGCGCTGCATACCCCGCTGTGCGACCTGCTCGGTTGCCGCTACCCGATCGTGCAGACCGCGATGGGCTGGGTGGCCGGCCCCGAGCTGGTGGCGGCGACCTGCAACGCGGGCGCGTTCGGCTTCCTGGCCGGCGCTACCATCCCCGCCGAGCGGATCGAAGCCGACATCCTGCGCGTCAAGGAGCTGACCGGCGACAAGCCGTTCGGCCTGAATTTCCATATGTTCCAGCCGAACGCCCAGCAGTTGCTCGACCTGGCCGTCAAGCATAAGGTGCGCGCGGTCAGCTATGGCCGCGGCCCGGACAGCAAGACCATCGGCCGCCTGCGCGACGCCGGCATCGTCTGCATGCCGACGGTGGGCGCGCTGAAGCACGCGCAGAAGGCGATCGAGATGGGCGCGAACGCGATCACGATCCAGGGCGGCGAAGGCGGCGGCCATACCGGCGCGGTGCCGACCACGGTGCTGCTGCCGCAGGTGGTCGATGCCGTCCAAGTGCCGGTGGTGGCGGCCGGCGGCTTCTACGACGGCCGCGGCCTGCTCGCCGCGCTGGCCTACGGCGCGCAGGGCGTGGCGATGGGCACGCGCTTCCTGATGACCACCGACAGCGGGGTGCCGGTGCAGACGCTGGAACGCTACCTGGCCGTGCGCGACGCCGAGCAGGTGCGCGTGTCCTACCTGGTCGATGGCATGCCGCAGCGAATGATCGGCAACGAGTTCCTCGCCTCGCTGGAAAACGCCGCGCCGCTGCGCCGGGTGTGGATCGCGCTGCGCAGTGCGCTGGCGTGGAAAAAACAGACCGGCATGACCAGCCGCCACGCCATGGGCGTGCTGCTGCAGGCGATGCGCCAGGACGCCGCCTCGGTGGCCCAGGTGGTGATGGCGGCCAACGCGCCGATGCTGCTGCAGCGCTCCATGGTCGACGGCAAGCCTGCCGAGGGCGTGATGTCCTCGGGCCAGGTGGTGGCACTGATCGGCCAGCTGCTGTCGTGCCAACAGGTGGTCGACGCCATCGTCGCCGACGCCTGCCGCATCCGTGCGCGCATCGGCGCCTACTAATCAACCAGACACATACCAGGAAACGACCATGAATCCGCAGTTTTCCACAACCCTCCACGACAACGGCGTCGCCGAAATCGTGCTCGACCGGCCGCCGGTCAACGCCCTCAACGACGCCGGCTGGCACGCACTGGCGGCGGGCATTACCGCCCTCGGCGCGCAGGCCGCCGTGCGCGTCATCGTGATCCGTGCCGAAGGGCGCGGGTTTTGCGCCGGCGTCGACATCAAGGAACTGAACGCCGACGATCGACTTATCGTGTCGGTCAACGCCGGCAACTACGCCACCTTCAAGGCGGTCCACCGCAGCCCGGTGCCCGTCATCGCCGCAGTGCACGGCTTCGTACTGGGCGGCGGCATCGGCATCTGCGGCGCCGCCGACATCGTGATCGCCGCCGACGACGCCTCGTTCGGCCTGCCCGAGGTCGACCGCGGCGCGATGGGCGGCGCGGCGCACCTCCAGCGCCTGTTCGGGCTGCAGAAGACCCGTTACGCGTTCTTCACCGGCGAGATGATCCCGGCCGCTGAAGCGTGGCGCCTCGGCGGCGTCGAACGGGTGGTGCCGCGCGCCGAGCTGCGTTCGACCGCGCTGGAGATCGCGGCGCGGATTGCCGCCAAGAGTCCTGCCATGATCCGCATCGCCAAGGAGGCGCTGAACGGCATCGAGGACGGCAACCTGGAAGACAAATACCGCTGGGAGCAGGGCTTCACCCTGCAGGCCTACATGAGCCCCGATTCGGCCGAGACCCGCCAGGCCTTCGTCGAGAAACGCGATGCGACCTTTTAAGCACCAGGAGCCGACGACATGGAACTAACATATACGGAAGCACAGAAGGCGTTCCGGCAGCAGGTGCGCGCGTGGCTGCGCGAACATGTGCCGTCCGAGCCCTTCGCCAACTACGATACGCGCGAGGGCTTCGAGCAGCACCGGCGCTGGGAAGCCACCCTGGCCGACGGCGGCTGGAGCAGCGTGACCTGGCCGGTGGAACTGGGCGGGCGCGGCTGCGACCTGATCGACTGGCTGATCTTCGAAGAGGAATACTGGGCGGCCGGGGCGCCGATGCGGGTCAACCAGAACGGTATCCTGCTGCTCGGGCCGACCCTCATGGAATTCGGCACCGAGGAACAGAAGCAGCGCTTCCTGCCGCGCATGGCGCGCTGCGACGACATGTGGGCGCAGGGCTGGTCGGAACCGAACGCCGGCTCCGACATGGCCGCCATCAGCAGCCGCGCCACGCGGGAGGGCGACCATTACGTGCTCAACGGGCAAAAGACCTGGTCGACCCGCGCGCTGTTCGCCAACTGGATGTTCGGCCTATTCCGCACCGAGCCGCAATCGCAGCGCCATCATGGCTTGAGCTACCTGCTGGTGCCGCTTGATTCGCCCGGCATCACAGTGCGCCCGATCAAGGCGCTCAACGGCCAGGACGCGTTTGCCGAAGTGTTCTTCGACGACGTCCGGGTACCGGTCGAGAACCTGCTGGGCGCCGAAGGCAGCGGCTGGCAGGTGGCGATGGCGACCGCCGGCTTCGAACGCGGCCTGCTGCTGCGTTCCCCGGCGCGCTTCCAGCACACCGCGCACAAGCTGATGCAGCTGTACCAGGCCAACCGCGCCCAGGCCGACCGCGATCCGTCGATCGGAGAGGCGGTGATGCGGGCATGGATGGGAGCCGAGGCCTACAGCCTGTCGTCCTACCATACGGTGGGAAGGCTGCAGCGCGGCGCCACCATCGGCGCCGAATCGAGCACCAACAAGATCTTCTGGTCCGAACTCGACCTCGAGATGCACGAAACGGCGATGCGCATCCTCGGCGCGCGCGCCGAACTGACTGGTGAAGCAGCCGCCGCCAACGGCGACTGGCTGGAAGGCTTCCTGTTCGCCCAGGCCGGCCCGATCTATGCGGGCACCAACGAAATTCAACGCAACATCATCGCCGAGCGTGTGCTTGGCCTGCCCAAGAGCTGAGCCGGAGGGAACCCATGGACTTTACCTTTACCGAAGAGCAGGTCGCATTCCGCGATTCGATCAGCCGCTTTTTCATGACCGAGGCGCCGCCGGAGATGCTGCGCGAGATCTGGGAAACCGACCTTGGCCGCTCGCCGACGTTGCGCGCAAAAATCGCCGCGCAAGGCATCTTCAGCCTGTCGGTGCCTGAGGCCGACGGCGGCATGGGCATGGGCGACATCGACTGGGCCCTGCTGACGCAGGAGCTGGGCTACTACGCGATTCCCGACTCGATGTCCGACACCGCCTACGTGGCCACCGGCCTGCTGGCGGCGCTGCCGGCCGGGCATCCGGTGCGTTCCGAGTGGCTGGCGCGTATGGTCACCGGCGACTGCCGCATCGCGGTCGGCCACCCCGTCAACCCCTGGGTAGCCGACGCCGAGCTGGCCGACCTGCTGCTGCTGGCGCACGGCACGGAAGTGCATGCGGTGCCGCGTGCTGCGGTCAGCCTGGCCGCGCTGCCCAGCATCGACGCTTCGCGCCGGCTGGCGCAGGTGGAATGGCAGCCGGGCCCGGACACGCTGCTGGCCGATGGCGCAGCCGGCCAGGCGCTGTGGGACGAAACGCTCGAGCGCGGCGCTCTCAACGTCAGCGGCCAGCTGCTGGGCCTGGCCCAGCGCATGCTCGACCTGGCGGTCGATTACGCAGCCCAGCGCAAACAGTTCGGCAAGCCGATCGGCGCCTTCCAGGCGGTCAAGCACCATCTGGCCGACGTCGTCACCAAGATCGAATTTGCCAAACCGGTGCTGTACCGCGCCGTGGTCGCGCTGGCGCATGGCGACAGCAACCGCGCACTGCGCGTGTCGCACGCCAAACTGGCCTGCGCCGAGGCGGCATGGACGGCCGCGCGCAAGGCGATCCAGGTGCATGGCGCCATGGGCTATACCTGGGAGGTCGACCTGCAGATGTTCATGAAGCGCGCCTGGGTGCTGGATGCCGCCTGGGGCGACCGCGCCTTCCACAAGGCGCGCGTGGCGGCGGCCCTGCTGGCCGACGGCGCGCCGCTCGGCCCTGCGGCCAGCTTTTCAAACTAACCCTCCCTGCTGAAGAGACCACCATGGCAGAAGCCTATATTGTCGATGCACTGCGTTCGCCCACCGGCAAGCGCAACGGAGCATTGGCCGCAATCCACGGCGCCGACCTCGGCGCCCACGTGCTGCGCGCGCTGGTCGAGCGCAACGCGATTCCCGCCGAACAGTACGACGACGTCATTTTCGGCTGCGTCGATACCATCGGTTCGCTGGCCGGCAACATCGCGCGCACCTCGTGGCTGGCCGCCGGCCTGCCGCTCGAGGTGCCCGGCACCACGGTCGACCGCCAGTGCGGTTCCTCGCAGCAGGCGCTGCACTTCGCCGCGCAGGCGGTGATGAGCGGGACCCAGGACGTGGTCGTTGCGGCCGGCGTGCAAACCATGTCGAGCATCCCGATTTCGTCGGCCATGCTGGCCGGGCGTCCGCTCGGCTTCACCACCCCGTTCGCCGAGAGCCGCGGCTGGCAGGCGCGCTTCGGCGATGCGCCGGTCAACCAGTTCTATGCGGCGCAGCGCATCGCCGACCATTGGGATATTTCGCGCACGCAGATGGAGAAGTTCGCGCTGGCCAGCCACGAACGCGCGCTGCACGCGATGCGCAGCGGCCGCTTCGACGGCGAGATCGTGCCGCTG
>NZ_QYUP01000077.1 GCF_003590855.1 Massilia cavernae | reverse complement strand
GCGGTGCCGGTGCCGCGGTCCAGGGATGCCGCCCGGGCACAGTGCGGGATCGTCCCAGCGGCCGGCTGTGGAGCCGTTGGCGCCGGCGGTGCGGTAGCCGTAGCGGTCGAACAGGGTCGGTGCGCGGAAGCCGGTATTGGCCGAACCGCGGAACATCAGGGCTTTCGAAGGCTCGTAGCGGAAGCTGATCTTTGGATTGAAGGTATTGCCGAAATCGCTGAAGTAGTCGTTGCGCGCGGCGACGTTAAAGTTGAGCTGCCTGGTGAGCGGGATATCGAGTTCCGCGTGCACCGCCGCGACATTGCGCGCGCCTTCGCCGCGGGCGGCTGCGGCGTTGACATAGGTGACGGAATTGACGATCGGCAGCCGTTCGTCGCGCGTGGTGTCGCGATGGAAGTCGGCGCCCACGGCGAGCGCCAGCGAGCCGCCGCCCAGTTGCATCAGTTCGCGGCTGCCGCCGATGTCGATTCCGGAGAAGGTACTCTGCGAGTCGCGGTTCTTCTCGCCGTCGACGGAGATGCTTTCGAGGTAGGCCAGGCCGGCCGCGTCCTGCAGGCCGAACGGGTTGAGCGAGCCGTTGAGCAGGCCGGCGTTCAGGCCCGCGCCGGTGACGTAGCCGTCCTGGTATTCATTTTCGCGGGTGCTGACGCCGTGCGTCAGGCCGGCCTTGTAATCCCAATTGCCGATGCGGCCTTCGCCGACCACCGACAAGCGCTGGTTGACTTGTGTGTCCTTGGTTGCGGCAAGGCCCAGGTCGGCCACGCTCCAGGTCACGAACAGGGGCGCGCCGTTCAGTCCAGGCATGGCCGGCACGCCGCCGCTGCCGCCCGGGTACCACTTGCTCGAAGCTGGCAGGGTGGCGGCGACGCCGTTGACGGCGACGCTCTGGGTCGGGTTGCGGGTCGAGATGATGTGCGACTGGCCGCGCAGGTAGTCGACGGTGAGGGTGTGGTCGTCCGCCAGCTGCTTGGTGCCGCGCGCGTAGAATGTGACGCGCTGGTTTTCGTACAGCGCCGCGCCGTATTCCTGGTTTTTGAGGATACAGGTGTTGCCCGCGCCCTGGATCGAGTACGGCGCCAGGCATCCTCTGCTGTAGTAGGGGTTGGCTGCGGTGCGGTTGGCGGTGGTGGTGAAGTTGGCCGGCGAGGCATAGCCGCCGCGCGCGAGCGTCGGCGCGCGGCCGATGCTGGCCAGGATTTCCGGAGTCGAGAGTTCGGCACGGTCGCGTGCCATCAGGGCGCTGCGCTGGTGCGCGTCGACGGTCGCATACAGGTTCCAGCCGTCGGTCGCCAGGTTTCCCTTGCCGGCGGTGAAGCTGAGGCGCTGTTCGTCGCCGCCGCCGTCTTTTTCCGGCTGCACGTATTGGGCCGTGGCCGACGCGCCTTCGTAGCTGCGCTTGGTGATGAAGTTGACCACGCCGCCGATCGCGTCCGAGCCATAAATGGAGGACGCGCCGTCGCGCAGGATTTCCACCCGCGCCAGTGCGCTCATTGGGATCACTTCCAGGTTGGCGTAGCCGTCGGCGATCGCCTCGTTGGCCAGGCGGCGCCCGTTCAGCAGCACCAGGGTGCGGTTCACGCCCAGTCCGCGCAGGTTGATATTGGTGCCCGAGCCGGCGTTCGACGGCGCCAGCGAGGCCGATTGCGGCAGCGCCATCATCACGTCGGCCAGCGTGGTCATGCCGCGCTGGGTCAGTTCCTCGGCCTTGAGCGTGGTAACCGGCAGCGACGCTTCGCTGGCCAGGCGCTTGATGCTCGAGCCGGTGACTTCAACGCGCTGAATCGGCGATTCGGTTTGCTGGGCCGAGGCCTGCTGCGTCATCGCCAGCACCGCCAGCGAGACCGAGGACAGGACGAGCGATTTTTTGGTGACTGATTTGCCTGGGTACTTCATGTGATCTCCTATTTATCGTTTCTAATTCAGTTCCGAGCTGGGGCTGGGCGTTTCCGAGACACCTCGCGTGTCCGGTGCCACTGCGACGGGAGCCGGTATCTTCCGGCCTGGGTCGCGCGTGGGGATGATGCTGTTGCAGTAATGGTTGCCTGGGTATCCGTGTCATCCGCGCGAGAAGGTACGGGTAACGCGTTCAAGGTGGCCGCGCATCGCGCTGCGCGCTCCGGCGGGGTCGCGTGCGACGATCGCTTCGAGGATCCTGCGATGGTCGTTCAGCGTCTCCTTGCGCAGCTGTTCGGTCTGGAAGTGTTCTTTCAGGCGGTGCCACAGGTTGCCGCGCTGGTCCCACAGGTGGGCGACGCTGCCTGCCAGCGCGCTGTTGCCAGTGGCGCGCGCGATCGACATGTGGAATTCTCGGTCCGCCAGTTCGTTGCTGTCGTAGTTGTCGTGGTTCTGTTCCATGTCGAGCACCGCTTTCAGGATGGCGTCCTTGGCGCTGTCGGTCGCCACGCGGGCGGCGATCGCGCAAATTTCCGATTCAATCAGCCGCCGTGCGGCCAGCACTTCGAACGGCCCCGGGCCGGCTTCGACGGCGGCGGGAACGGCCAGCGCCGCACTGACATACACACCCGAACCGCCGCGCACTTCGACCAGCCCGCCCAGTTCGAGCGCGATCAGCGCCTCACGCAGCGAGGCGCGGCTGACCGACAGGCGCGCGGCAAGTTCGCGCTCTGGCGGCAGGCGCGAACCCTGGCCGATCTGCTCCTCGCGGATCAGCGCTTCGATGCGGCTGGCGACTACCCGGTACAGCCGCGTTTCGGGGTGCTGAATGTCCTGCTCAACTGTAATTTTTTTCGACATGGTTGACCGCATGTGGCGTTTTGGTCAGTCCATTCTAAATTGGTTCGACCAAATTCTCAAGGTGGACTAGCCAGATTTTTTTATTGGTGGCATACTAAAAACCACAGAACGAGCCCGGAAGCGCTGCAAATCACGGGCAATCCCACTCACGACAGCCACTAACCTGAGGGCCAGCCCGGCCCCGACAAAGCGATGACAACACCTAACGACACTCCGCGCTATATACGCATGCACGCCAACGACAACGTGGCGATCGTGGTCAACGACGGCGGGCTGCGCCCTGGCGCCGTATTCGCCGACGGCCTCGAACTGCACGAGGCCGTGCCGCAGGGGCATAAGGTAGCCCTGGCCGACCTGGCCGAAGGCGATCCGGTCATCCGCTATAACGTCACCATCGGTTTTGCCGCCCGTCCTATCAAGAAGGGCAGCTGGATCAATGAGGCGGTGCTGCGCATGCCGGCCGCGCTCGACCTGGGCGGCCTCCCGATCGCCACCCGCAGCGCGCAGATGACGGAACCGCTGGAGGGCTTCACCTTCGAGGGCTACCGCAACGCCGACGGTTCGGTCGGCACCCGCAATATCCTGGCCATCACCACCACGGTGCAGTGCGTGGCCGGCGTGGTCGAACATGCGGTCAAGCGCATCAAGGCCGAACTGCTGCCGCAGTATCCGAACGTCGACGACGTCGTCGGCCTCGAGCACACATATGGCTGCGGCGTGGCGATCGATGCACCGAATGCCGACGTGCCGATCCGCACGCTGCGTAATATCAGCCAGAACCCGAACTTCGGCGGCCAGGCCATGGTGGTCAGCCTGGGCTGCGAAAAGCTGCAGCCGGCACGCCTGTTCCCGAAGGGCTCCATTCCCATCCTGAGCGGCCGCGAGCCGGCCACCGTGTGCCTGCAGGATGCCGGCCACGTGGGCTTCCAGTCGATGATCGATTCGATCATGGCGACCGCGCGCGGGCAGCTCGAACAGCTCAATTTGCGCCGGCGCGAAACCTGCCCGGCGTCAGACCTGGTCGTGGGCGTGCAATGCGGGGGCAGCGACGCGTTTTCCGGCGTGACCGCCAACCCGGCGGTCGGTTACGCCACCGACCTGCTGGTGCGCGCCGGCGCTACCGTGATGTTCTCGGAAGTGACCGAAGTGCGCGACGGGATCGACCAGCTGACCGCGCGCGCGGCCGACGCCGAAGTGGCCGCGGCGATGATCCGCGAAATGGCGTGGTACGACAGCTACCTGAAGCGCGGCGGCGTCGACCGCAGCGCCAACACCACGCCCGGCAACAAGGCCGGCGGGCTGTCGAACATCGTCGAGAAGGCGATGGGGTCGATCGTCAAGTCGGGTTCCAGCCCGATCGTCGGCGTGCTCTCGCCTGGCGAAAAACTCACCCGCAAGGGCCTGATCTACGCCGCCACCCCGGCCAGCGATTTCATCTGCGGCACGCTGCAGCTGGCGGCCGGCATGAACATCCACGTATTCACCACCGGCCGCGGCACGCCCTATGGCCTGGCCGAAGTCCCGGTGATCAAGGTCGCCACGCGCGACGACCTGGCGCGGCGCTGGCATGACCTGATGGACGTGAACGCCGGCCGCATCGCCAGCGGCGAGGCCACCATCGAGGACGTCGGCTGGGAACTGTTCACGCTGATGCTCGACGTCGCCAGCGGCCGCAAGACTTGGGCCGAGCACTGGAAGCTGCACAACGCGCTGACGCTGTTCAACCCGGCTCCGGTGACCTGATCCGCCGCCGCGCCGCCATGCCGGCACCCGATTCGTAGTTCCCTGAACCCGTTTCCGAGGAGAGAAAATCGTATGAACCTGCCGATCAATCGTTTCAAGCGCGCCATCAAGTCCGGCGGCCCGCTGCAGGTGGGCCTGTGGTCCGGGCTGTCCAACAATGTCACTGTCGAAGTGCTGGCCAACGCCGGTTTCGACTGGCTGCTGCTCGATACCGAGCATTCGCCCAACGAGCTGCCGATGGTGTTTTCACAGCTGCAGGCGGCGGTGCTGGGCACGGCGCATCCGATCGTGCGGCCGCCCTGGAACGACACCGTCACCATCAAGCGCTACCTCGACATCGGCGTGCAGACCTTGCTGATTCCCTTCGTCCAGGACGCCGATGAGGCGCGCCAGGCGGTGGCGGCGACGCGTTATCCGCCGCTGGGCGTGCGTGGCTATTCGGCCGCGGCGCGCGCTTCGGACTATGGCCGCGTCAAGGACTACCCGAAGGTGTGCGAGGACGAGCTGTGCGTGCTGGTGCAAGTAGAGACGCCGCATGCGCTGTCGAACATCGAGGCCATCGCCGCGGTGGAAGGCGTGGACGGCATCTTCATCGGGCCGGGCGACCTGTCCGCCGCGATGGGCCACATCGGCAACCCCAAACACCCGGAAGTGGTGGCGGCTATCCAGGACGCCATCGGCCGCATCCGCGCCAGCGGCGTGGCTGCGGGCATCCTGACCGGTGACGAAGCGCTGGCCCGCCTGTGCATCGAAGCCGGCTGCAACTACATCGCAGTGGGCAGCGACATCTCCATCCTGGCGCGCGGCGCGGAAGTGCTTGCGGCCAGATTCACACAAGCCCGTCCCGACGCATGACGCCGGCCCGGGAATAAGAATCACCATAACTAGAACCACGAGACAGCCATGCCACGAGAAACCGCAACCCTGCAAGCAATCGGCACTTACAGGTGGACCATCTGTGCCCTGTTGTTTTTTGCCACCACGATCAACTACCTCGACCGCCAGGTCCTGAGCCTGCTGGCGCCCGACTTGTCGAAGGAGTTCGGATGGTCCAACACCGATTACGCCAACATCACCGCCACCTTCCAGTTCGCGTACGCGATCTCGATGCTGTTTGCCGGGCGCGTGGTCGACAAGCTGGGCACCAAGGCAGCGTTTATCGTGGCGATCGTGGTGTGGTCGTTCGGCGCCATCCTGCACGCGGCCGCGGTGCCGATGGGTACAGGCGCGGGCGCGTTGCTGACCGGCCTGGGACTGGCGGCGGTGCCGGCCTCGATCCTGGGCTTCATGATTGCGCGTACCGTGCTGGCGATAGGAGAGGCGGGCAACTTCCCGGCGGCGATCAAGGCCACGGCCGAATACTTTCCCAAGAAGGACCGGGCGTTCGCGACCGGCATCTTCAACTCCGGCGCCAATGTGGGCGCGGTGCTGGCGCCGATCAGCGTGCCGCTGATCGCGGCAGCCTGGGGCTGGCAGGCCGCCTTCATCATCATCGGCGCGATCGGCTTTGTCTGGCTCGGCCTGTGGATGGTGTTCTACGACAGGCCTGAAACGCAGAAGCGCCTTGGCGTTGCCGAACTGGCCTATATCAGCAGCGACGACGCCTCCCTGCCCATCGACGCACCGGCCGGCAAGCGCCTGGGCTGGCTGGCGCTGCTCGGCTATCGCCAAACCTGGGCTTTCGCCTTCGGCAAATTCATGACCGACGGTGTGTGGTGGTTCTTCCTGTTCTGGCTCCCGAAATACCTGTCGGCGCAGTACGGCATGAGCAGCAGCGCGATCCAGATGCCGCTGGCGATCCTGTACAGCATGACCATGATCGGCAGTATCGGCGGCGGCTGGTTCCCGACCTGGTTCATCAACAAGGGCGCCTCGCCCTACGACGGCCGCATGAAGGCCATGTTCGTGATCGCGCTGTTCCCGCTGACGGTGCTGCTGGCTCAGCCGCTTGGCTACATCAGCTTCTGGGTGCCGGTGCTGTTGATCGGCGTGGGTGCCGCGGCGCACCAGGCCTGGTCGGCCAACCTGTTCACCACCGTGTCCGACATGTTCCCGAAGCGCTCGGTGGGTTCCGTGGTCGGAATCGGCGGACTGGCCGGTGGCCTCGGCGGCGTCCTGATCACCAAGATCGGCGGCTGGCTGTTCGATTATTACGGCGCGCTTGGCCAGATCAAGACCGGCTACACCATCATGTTCGCCGGCTGCGCGGTAGCCTACCTGATCGCGTGGAGCGTGATGAAGATGCTGGTGCCGCGCTACCAGGAAATCCGCGAGCCATCGGCATGAGATTGACGTTCGAACGAATCGGGCCGGCGCGCTGCGTGGTCGGCGAAAGCCCGGTGTGGAGTGTGGCCGAGCAGGCATGGTACTGGGTCGACATCGTGGCCCGCACCATCTGGCGGCTGGACGCCTCCACCGGCGTGGCCAGCAACTGGATAGCCGATGAAATGGTGGCCTGCCTGGCGCCGAAGGAAAGCGGCGGGCTGATCACCGGCATGGAGAGCGGCTTGTTCAGCCTTGCACTGGAGGAGGGCGGCGCGGTAAACCATCAGCGCCTGGCCCGGCCTGCGGAGCTTGGCGCGGGCATGCGTTTCAACGACGGCCGCTGCGACCGCCAGGGGCGCTTCTGGAGCGGCACCATGTTCATGGATATGGCGGCCGCCCGCCCGAATGGAAAGCTGTACCGATATTCGGCGGAGGAGGGCCTGTCCCAAGCTTTCGTCGAGCAGTTGCTGACGCAGAACGGGCTGGCGTTTTCGCCGGATGGGCGCACGATGTACCTGTCCGACTCGCACCCGCTGCGCCAGCGGGTGTGGGCGTTCGACTATGACACCGGCACCGGCACGCCTTCGGGTCAGCGCCTGTTCGTCGACATGCGCGCCTATCCGGGCCGGCCGGATGGCGCCGCGATCGACAGCGACGGCTGCTATTGGGTGTGCGGCAACGACGATGGCTGCATCCTGCGCTTCACGCCGGACGGACGGCTGGACCGCAAGCTCGAGCTGCCGATGGCCAAGCCGTCGATGTGCAGCTTTGGCGGTCCCGGCCTCGATACGCTGCTGGTCACCTCCATCAGCGCCGGACAGGATCCCGCCGACCCGTGGGCCGGCGCCACCATCCTGGTGCGCCCCGGGGCAACCGGCATCGCCGAAACGCCCTTTCGTGGCTAAGAGCGGCTAACAAGACCGCTCGACGTACCGCCAACAGATGAGCAAGCAGGCGAGAGAAAGAAAAGGTTGATCGATATCTGTACGGCGCTCGCAGCGGATGCGCAGTCTGCGAAAGCGATGAAGCCAGCCAAGGGGGCGCTCAACAACCCAACGCCGGCGAGCAAGTCTTTCGCGCCGCGACGCCATAAGGTGCAATACGAACGCGGTAAGGTTGAGGACATGCACGCCATCTTAACGCGTAGGCCGCGACGACCTCTGTGCATGTGAAATGTAGGTAATGTGTACGTCAGCTTTCGTTAAGGGTTGTCCGATGTCGGCCGCTTCCACAGACCTGAATTGATGCGCGCAAGCGTTCCCGGCCGGCGTTGGGCAAGCCCCGAAGGAGGAAACCGCGGGAAGTTTAGTTGTCGTCAGCCTTTGTCATAGGCTATGGCGATTTGACCGGCGCCGTTGGCTGGGAAGGTGCCAGTTGGAGCGGGCGAGTTGGCATCGATGGCGTATATAAGACCTGAAACGGTCACGGGGGGCGTCGCCTGTTCGGTGGTTAATCGATTGAAATTGAGACGCTGCGGCAGGACAGGCAAAGGAGCTCCGCATCGGTTTTGGCCGACGGTCGACGCGCTTGTGGCGCAAGCCTATGTTGTCGTTGTCGCTCATGGAGGTGCTCCCTGGTGCCGTGCTGGTGCCTGAATTGCTTTGATCGGCAAGAAGATGGCGGTGATCGCCATCGGCGCGCCGCAGTGCCGGCAAATGAACATCGTCGAATTGCGCTCGACAGGCTGTGTGTCGACGGCGGGCGCCGGGACGCGCAGTAATGCGCGCGCCCTGGCCAGGTTGGCCTTGCGTCCCGCGTTGGCGAACAGCCCGTAGTGCCGGATCCGGTGGAAGCCGCTGGGCAGGACATGCAGCAGGAACCGGCGCATGAACTCGTCGGCGCCGAGCGTCATCGTCTTGTGCATCTGATCCTTGGCACGGTAGTCCTTCCAACGAAATGTCACGCCGCGCTCGTCCATGGCGACAAGCCGCCGGTTCGAGATTGCGACTCGATGCGTGTAGCGGGACAGGTAGGCCAGCACCGCCTCGGGCCCGGCGAACGGACGTTTGGCGTAGACCACCCACTCGCAACGCCGCAGCGGCGCCATCCAGCGCGCGAAGGCGGTCGGTTCCGTCAGTGCCGCATGCTCGCCGAGGAAACGTAACTGGCCGGCGCGATGGGCCGCGCCCAGCGCTTCGAGGAAGCGCCGCCGGAACAAGCGCGAGAGCACGCGCACCGGCAGGAAGAATCCCCGCCTGCAGGCGACCCAGCGCTCGCCGTCCTGCGACAGGCCGCCGCCGGGGACGATGCCGTGCACATGGGGATGGTGGGTCAGCGCCGAACCCCACGTGTGCAGCACCAGTGTGGCGCCGATGCGCGCGCCCAGGTGCTTGGGATCTGCGGCGATGGTACACAGCGTCTGCGCCGCGAGCTCGAACAGCAGTCGGTAGAGTACGCTTTTGTTGTGCCAGGCGAGCGCGGCGACCGTCGCCGGCAGGGTGAAGACGACATGATAGTACTCGACCGGCAGCAATTCGTTGCGGCGCGCTTCAAGCCAGCGGCGCGCGGCGCCGGCCTGGCACTTCGGGCAGTGGCGATTGCGGCAGGAGTTGTAGGCGATGTCGACGTGTTCGCAGGTGTCGCAGCGCAGCGCGTGCCCGCCCAGCGCCGCGCTGCGACACTGCTCGATGGCCGACATGACTTGAGCTGGCCCAGGCTCAGGTGTCCGCGTTGGGCTTGTCGCAGGCCGGACCGTGGGCGCGGAAGATGTCCGCGACCTCCAGGTCGGGGTGCTCCATGGCGCCCCCTATGCCGGCTGCAAGGTGTCGAGCGGGCTGATACTTCGCGCAATAGATCGGTGGCGACCTGGGCGTACAGCGCGGTCGTGTCGAGCCGCTTGTGGCCGAGCAGGGTCTGGATCACCCGGATGTCGACCTTCTGCTCCAGCAGATGGGTGGCGAAGCTGTGGCGCAAGATGTGCATGGACACGCGCTTGTCGATGCGCGCCAGGTCGGCGGCGGCGTGGATGGCGCGGTTCAGCTGCCGTACGCCGAGCGGGTCGACGGATTCTGTCCGGGGAACAACCAGCCGCCGTGCAGATCTTGCCTTCGGCACGTGCCGTCCTCCACCAGGCACGCAGGCAGTCGAGCAGCGCCGGCGACAGCATGGCGTACCGGTCCTTGTGCCCCTTGCCTTGTTCCACGCGCAAGACCATGCGCCCGCTGTCGACATCGGTCACCTTGAGCCCGACCACTTCGCTTGCGCGCAGGCCGGCGCCGAGCGACCGACAATGCCGCCCGGTACTTGGGACTGCACGCCGAGGCGATCAGGCGCGCGGCTTCGTCCCGACTGAGCACTTGGGGAAGTTTGCGGGGAACCGGTACGGGATGCATCCTGGCCATCAGTTCGGGATGGTGGACGGTGACTTCGAAAAAGAACTTCAATCCGGTGATCGTCACGTTCAGGGCGTTCGACGTGAAGCCTTGTTCGACCAGGTGCAATTGGAACAAGCGCAGATCCTCGCTCGTGCGGTGTCGGGCGGGCGGCCCAGGAAGGCGGCCAGCCGCCGCACGTGCAGCAGGTAGGCCGATTGGTCTTGGGTGCGAGCTTGCGCATCCGCATGTCGTCGATCATGCGTTGGCGCAGCGGGGTGATGGCTTGAGTCATGATGCTGCTCCTGTTGGAATGAGGCCGATTGCCTCATTAACCAACATAGGAAACAGTTTAGAATTGCATCAGAAACCCCTGTCGACGACGA
>NZ_QYUP01000076.1 GCF_003590855.1 Massilia cavernae | reverse complement strand
CCCATTGGATGTTGATCGGCGCCCGGTGTGGCGCACGATGCGGCGGTAGGAGTTCACGTAAGGCGCGACGATCGCCATCGCCGACGGCATGTAGCGCTGCAGGCCGCCGATGTAGTGCTTGAAGTGCGGCGCCGCGGAACCATCCTCCCTGCTGAAGATGTTCAGTCCGCTCTTGACGTCGATCACGCTCTGGTGCACGTGCATCGCGGAACCCGGCTCGCCTGCCATCGGCTTTGCCATGAAGGTCGCGTACATGTCGTGCTTGAGCGCGGCCTCGCGCAGGGTGCGCTTGAAGAGAATACCTTGTCGGCCAGCCCGAGCGGATCGCCATGCAGGAAGTTGATCTCCATCTGGCCGGCGCCGATTTCGTGGATCAGGGTGTCGACGTCGAGGTTCATCAGCTCGCAGTAGTCGTAGATGTCCTCGAACAGCGGATCGAATTCGTTCACCGCGTCGATGCTGTAGACCTGGCGGCTGGTCTCGGCGCGGCCGCTGCGGCCGACCGGTGGACGCAATGGCAGGTCGGGGTCGATATTCTTTGCGGTCAGGTAGAACTCGAGTTCCGGCGCCACGACTGGTTTCCAGCCTTTGTCGGCGTACAGCTTGAGCACGCGGCGCAGCACGGTGCGCGGCGCGAAGTCGACCAGTTTGCCGTCGGCGAAATAGCAGTCGTGGATCACCTGCGCAGTCGGGTCGACCGCCCATGGCACCATCGTGATCGTGGTCGGATCGGCCTTCAGGATCATGTCGCGGTCCATCGGCGAAATCGCGCGGTCGTAGGCTTCGTTCTGCTGCGGATAATTGCCGGTCACGGTCATGCCGAGCACCGCTTCCGGGATGCGCATGCCACGCTCCTGCGTGAATTTTTCGCGCGGTAGTATCTTGCCGCGAGCGACGCCGGTCAGGTCGGGGACCAGGCATTCAATCTCCGTAACCCGCTTTTCGTTAAGCCACAGATCCATGTCTGTGTAAGTGAAGTTTTCGCGGATGGCCATTTTTTTCTCTTTAAAATATTCTAGGAATGAATCTCTGATAGAAACGATGATAGGGAGGATTTGGACTTATTGCGAGCGCCACTTTGCGCACGTTGGTGGAACCACTTCAGCGCACCCTGACTGAATAACGGAGGCCAGTACTTTTCCGTAGTGCGTTATCTTTTCCGGAGTGACGTAGGCATAGCCGACCAGCAGGCCCCTGCGCACTGGTGGCGCAAGGTAGTAAGTGGACAACGCCCTGACATGTATCCCGGATTCCATGGCCAGCTTTTCGAGCGCTGTGTCGTCGACATGGTCAGGCAGTTCCACCACCAGGTGCAGGCCGGATTCCTCGCTTGATATTCTCGCGCGCTGGCCGGTCAGCGCCGTCGCCAGGGTCCGGCGCAGCATCTCGCGCCGCGCACCGAACATCTGGCGAATTTTCCTGACATGCGCGGTGAAGTGGCCAAGCGAAATAAAGTCCGCCAGCGCAGCCTGCACCATCAGCTGGCCAGGACGTTGCAGATCGTAGAGCGCGATCTTGAATGGCTCGATCAGCGCGTTGGGAACCACGAGGTAGCCGATTTTGATTCCGGGGTAGAGCACCTTCGAGAAGGTGCCCATGTAGAGGACGCGATTGTCGGTATCCAGGCCCTGCAGCGAGGCGAGCGGACGTCCGGTGTAGCGGAATTCGCTGTCGTAGTCGTCCTCCAGGATCCATGCATTCTTGCGCACCGCAACGTCCAGCAGTTCGCGGCGGCGCGCGAGCGTCATCACCACGCCGGTCGGGTATTGATGCGATGGCGTGACGTAGATCAGTCGTGGGTCGGTCGCGAGGTCGTCCTCGGACAGCGACATGCCATCGGCATCGACCTTGACCGGGCGCAGCGCCAGTTCGCACGCCTGGAACACCCGGCGCGCGCCCCAATAGCCGGGATCTTCTACCCACGCCGTATCGCCCGCGTCGGCCAGTAGCTGCGCGCACAGGTCGAGCGATTGCTGGGTGCCTGCAGTGATGAGGACCTGGCCGACATTCACCTTCACTGAGCGCGAAATCCGAAGGTAGTCGGTGATGGCCTGCCGCAGCGGCAGGTAACCGCCAGATTGGCCGTAGTCGAGGAGGTCGGTGCGAGCATCGCGCCAGAGGCGGTTCTGCAGCCGCTGCCACAGCTTGAACGGAAATCCTGAGAAATCGGCCTCGCCCGGGGCGAATGGCTGGATCTCATAGCGGGCACCGGCCGCAAATGCGGTGATGTCGTTCCCGCGTTTTGACAGCTGTGCTTCGGCTTCGCCGCCTGTCGCTACCGATGCCTTGGAAATGAACGCAAGTTGCGGCAGGTTGGCGACATAGGTGCCGCTGCCTTGTGCGCTGGTTACATATCCTTCCGCGGCTAGTTGTTCAAACGCCGCGATGACGGTATTGCGCGAAAAACCGAGATCGCGCGCCAGGTCGCGGCTTGATGGAAGTTTATTCCCCGCGCCCAGCTGTTGCTGATGAATGGCGGACTTGGCAGCCTCGTACAGGCGGCGCTGTTGCGCCAGGCGCGGATGGAAATCGGCATCCGCGAGCGTGCTGGCTAGCAGGTCAGAGGCGGGGGACATGATTTTGCGCTCTCGAGTAATACGGAATCGAGAATATCCAGCGCTTCATCCATCAGCGCATCGCTGATCGTCAGCGGAAACAGGAAACGGATCACGTTGCCATGCGAGCCACACGTCAGCAACAGCAGTCCTGCTGCCAGCGCCGATGCTTGTACGCGCTTGGTGAAATCCGCATCTGGCTCACCTGTGCCGGGCCGTGTGAATTCGACTGCAACCATGGCGCCAGGGCCGCGCACATCGGCGATCTGCGGCACGGCGCGCCGCAACTCGTGCAGGCGTTTCGTGAGGCGCTCGCCCAGCACGTTCGCGCGCTCGATCAGGTTCTCCTCAGCGATCACCTCAAGCACCGCGTGGGCCGATGCGATGGCGACTGGATTGCCGGCGTAGGTGCCGCCCAAGCCGCCCGGCGCCGGCGCATCCATGATCTCGGCGCGCCCGCATACGGCGGACAAGGGCATGCCGCCGGCGAGGCTTTTCGCAATGGTCATCAGGTCGGGAAGCACGTCGTAGTGCTCCATCGCGAACAGTTTGCCGGTGCGTGCGAAGCCGGTCTGGATCTCATCCGCGATCAACAGGATGCCGTGTTCGTCGCAGATGGCGCGCAACGCTTGCATGAACTCGCGCGGCGCCTGGTAAAAGCCGCCTTCGCCTTGCACCGGTTCGATAATGATGGCGGCGACGCGCTTTGGGTCGACGTCGGACTTGAACAGTCCGTGCAGCGCCTGGATCGAGTCCCCGCTACTGACGCCATGCCGTTCGACCGGAAAGGGGGCGCGATAAATCTCCGATGGGAAGGGACCGAATCCGATTTTGTAGGGCGCCACTTTGCCGGTCAGTGCCATGCCCATCATGGTGCGTCCGTGGAAGCCGCCTGAGAATGCGATCACGGCACCGCGCCTGGTCGCCGCACGGGCGATCTTGATCGCATTTTCGACTGCTTCGGCGCCGCTGGAAAAGAACGCGGTCTTCTTCGCGTGGCTGCCAGGCGTGAGTTGGTTAATGCGCTCAGCCAGGGTTACGTAGCTTTCGTACGGCACAACCTGATAGCAGGTGTGGGTGAATTTTTCCTGCTGCGCTTCGATTGCCGCCATCAGCTTTGGATGACGGTGGCCCGTATTAAGCACGGCGATGCCGGCGGCGAAATCGATATAGCGATGACCTTCCACGTCCCATATTTCAGCGTTGAGCGCGGACTCGGCGTAAAACGCGCACATCACGCCGACGCCGCGCGGCGTGGCTGCATTCCTGCGCTCTTCAAGCATTGCATTGTTCATATTTATCCTTCTGAGGCTCACCCGGTGGTCACATGCAAGACCAATCCCGTCGGAACTGCCCGCACCCGTTACGAGTGCGGGCCGGCCGTTGAGATCAAAGCGAGGGTGCATGTGTCAGAAATCGACTTTGGCCGCGAACTTGATCGCACGCGGCATGCCGGCGGCGAGCAGGCCGCCACCGGTAGCCGACCAGTAAACCTTGTCGCCCAGGTTTTCCACGTTGACCTGGAAGCTGGTCTGGTAGCCGCTGAACTTGGTCGCATAACGCACGCCCGCGGTGTAAATGGTATAGCCGGGGATGAAGGCCTGGTTCAGGTTATTGACCGCACGCTTGCCGGTGTAATACGCGCCGGCGTTCACGCTCAAGCCAGCGAGGTACGATGGTTTGTATTCGAGAAACAGGCTGCCGGTCTGCTTGGCGGTGTTTTCGGGCAGCTTGCCGATCAGTGCGGCGTTGGCGGCATTACGCTGCTCCGCCTGCAATAGCAAACCGCTCAGGTAGACCGACAGTTCCGGCGTGATCGCACCATTGGCGGAAAGCTCCAGTCCCTCGTAATGCACGCGGCCATCCAGCACGAAGAAGTTTGCGGCATTGGTGTAGGCCGAGGCGCGCTCGATCTGGAAATACGCGGCCGATGCCGTGATGCCGGCAAGGCCTTCGGTTCGAATGCCCAATTCCTTGGTCGTGCTGACCGCAGGCGGCAGCGCCTCGAATGCATTCACGGCAGCAGCAGGCGCAATACCGGTTTCTTCCACGCCTTCCAGATAGGTGGCGTAGATGGTGGTGTCAGGACGCACCTTGTAGACCACGCCGGCCGAAGGCGAGGTCTTCTTGACCTGGTAGGTGGTAGTCGTGGTCTTGTTGGAGTAATCGCTGTAGCGTGCGCCGACCAGGACCGACCAGGCCGGGGTGAGGCGGATCTTGTCGAACAGGTAAAGACCCTGGTCCTTGATCGCTTGGGGGTTGAACGTGAGGTTATTGCTCAACACGGGCTCGGCGATCACACGCGGATTGTAGAGGTTCTGGTTGAAGGTAAAAGTCTGCACGCTAGGCCCATTCTGGTTGCGCTTGTTTTGCATCGTGCCGATGGTGAGCTCATGGTCGAGCCAGGCATCGACGCGGCCAGTCAGCTCCAGGCGCGCATTTTCGTTGAGATATTCCTGTCCGCGCACGAACTGCGTGCGCAGCCTGCCTTCGCCGGTGGCGATACTGTAGTTCTGCAGTTGCCCGAAGCTGCGGCGATCCCGGTTGGTCTCTGCGCGGCCAATCTCGAAGGTCGCAGCCCAGGCATCGCTCAGCGCATAGTCGGTGCGGAACAATATATTCTGCGCGTTGGCATCATAGTGCGCCCACGTGCCCGAGAGCAGTTTGGTGGAATCCTGCACCGGGGGCAGGGCGATGACGTTGTTCACTGCAGGCAGCAGGCCGACGCCGGCATTTTCAACGATGTCCTTGCGGATGTCTTCGAGGTCCAGGCGGAAGGTCAGGTCGGGACTCGCGCGCCAGTCGAGCGCGACGGCGCCGAAGGTGCGGTCACCGGTAACGTCATCGGTGGCATTGCGCAGGCGGCCGCCGGCGGCATTGACGCGGATGCCGAATTGATTATCTGCGCCGAACTTGCGGCCGATGTCGACCGCGCCAACCACCTGGCCGAACTCATTGCCGCTGATCGAGAAACTGGTGACCGGTGCCGCCGTGGCGCGCTTGGTGACCAGGTTGACGATGCCGGCCGGGGTCGAAAAGCCATAGTACAAGGCCGAGGAGCCTTTGAGCGCTTCGACCCGTTCCTTGTTTTCCAGCGGCAGGTCGATCAGGTTAATGATCGGCAGCGAACCATTGAGGCGGTAGTTGGTGCGCGCATCGACCGAAATGCCGCGGATCGAGAGCGTATCGTTGACGCTGCCGCTGGTCTGGGCACGCGCAACGCCGGCAGAGTTCTTCAGGGCGTCGAACAGGCCCTGGGCATCTTGCGCTTCGAGCACCACGCGCGGAATGATGTTCACGGTGAATGGCGCATCGAGCAGCAACTGGTCGCGGAACGCGCCGACCTGAACGTATTTGGACTTGAAGCCTTTTTCTCGTTCTGCGTTGACTGTCACCGTCTGCAGTACGCCTGCCTGGTCGCCGACTGCTTGCGCTGCCTGTTCGGGTTCCGCCTGTTGGCCGGCGGCGTGTGCGCTGACTGCCATGCAAGCCCAGGCCAGGCTGACACTGAATGAGAGCGTATTGCGTTTGAAGTGCGTGTTCATGTTCCAAGTCCCCGTAATTGAAGCGATTGAGTTATTCGTATGCCCGTGAGAATCGTTTATTTCTTTTTTTGCATGGTCGAGTCCGGGCAGCACTTTCCTAGTCCCGTTCAATCATTAAGGCAAGAATAGTACTGTCTTTTTTCTTTGTCAAATACAATCTAATTGTTTTCCCTCCATGCTGTTGCGTTTCGCGTGGAAACGCGCTTTCAGCGGGCAAGCCCGGCGATGGTGCGCTGCAAGAAGGGGCGTAAATGTGGCGGGTGAGTGAAGCCACTGGAATCTCATTTTTTGATTTTCGTCTTGCACTTTTAAATCAAAGAGTACAAAATGCTTCAGAATTGCCCTCTTGGAAAAATCATGTACTCGTCTTCTTTACGCCAACTAAACTGGCCGCGCGGGGTGGTTGTCACGCTCACTGCGATCGCAGTATTCCTCCCGCTGTTCCTGATCTTCTACCAAAGCTTTTTGTCGGCGCCATTTTTCATGCCGGTCAAGACGCTGGGGCTGGATTCTTACCGCTTCATCTTCGAGGATCCCGATTTCAGCAACGCGTTCAAGAACGGCTTGATCCTCGCAACCGGCCTGGCGGCGATCTCCGTGCCGCTCGGCGGCATGCTCGCCTTCGTGATGGTGCGCACCGACCTGCCGGGCCGCGGCTGGATCGCGCCGCTGCTGCTGGTGCCGATCTTCGTGTCACCGATGGTGATGGGCTTCGGTTACGTAGTGGCGATGGGACCTGTCGGGTTCTATTCGACCTGGGCCCGCGAGCTGCTCGGCTTCATCCCTTGGAATATCTATTCGTTCACCAGCATCGTGGTGATTGCGGGCCTGACCCACGTGCCGCACGTGTATTTGTATGCCTCGTCCGCGCTTAAAAGCCTGGGCTCGGATGTTGAGGAAGCGGCGCGCATTGCCGGCGCCTCGCCGCTGCAGGTCATGATGAATGTGTCGCTGCCGATGATCATGCCGGCGCTGGCGTATGCCGGCGTGCTGGTGTTCTTCCTCGGCTTCGAAGTGTTCGGCCTGGTGCTTGTGCTGGGCGACCCGGAAGGGCACCTGGTGCTGCCCACCTACCTGTACAAGCTGACCAACAAGCTTGGCACCCCGTCGTACCACCTGATGGCGGCGGTCGCGGTGTGCCTGGTGATGGTGACGATGCCGCTGGTGATGATCCAGCGCTGGCTGCTCAAGTCGGCCAACAAGTATGTGTCGATCAAAGGGAAGGGCGCGCACCAGAAGGCGCTGCCGCTGGGCCGCTGGAAGTGGCTTGCGTTCGCGCTGCTGGCGGGCTGGCTGATTTTTACGATCGTTGTGCCGATCTCGGGCATCGTGCTGCGCTCCTTCGTGCAGTACTGGGGCGAGGGCGTGAACCTGGCCGATGTGCTGACCTTGCAGCACTTCCGCGACATCTTCGAACAGCCGTCGCTGGTACGTGGCATCGTGAACACAGTTCTGATCGGCGTGATCGGCGGCGCGTTTGCGGTCGCCTGCTACAGCGCGATCGCACTGGCAATGCACCGCAAGCCGGATGGCATCACGCGCCTGCTCGATTACAGTGTGCTGGTGCCGCGCGCGGTTCCCGGGCTGCTGGCCGGCCTGTCGTTCCTGTGGGTGTTCCTGTTCGTGCCTGGCTGGATCGATGGCATTCTCAAGGCGATGGATAACGATGTCGCCCTGTGGCTTAGTGCCCACGTGATTCCGATGCTGCGCGAAGTGCGCTCGACCATCTTCGCACTGTGGCTGGCGTATTCGGTGGTGTGGCTCGCATACGGCATGCGCCTGATTTCGACCTCCCTGCTGCAGGTCGGGCCGGAACTGGAGGAGGCGGCGCGCGCGGCCGGCGCCAGCCGCGGCCAGGTCACGCGCGACGTCACGCTGCCGCTGATCAAGTACGGCCTGCTGGGCGCATGGCTGATGATATTCCTGATCTTCGAACGCGAATATTCGACCGGCGTCTACCTGCTCTCGCCCGGCACCGAGGTGATCGGCGCGATGCTGGTATCGCTGTGGGCCGGCGGCGCGACCGAGCTGGTGGCCGCGCTCTCGTTCATCAACATCACGCTGGTGGCGATCGGCCTTGGCATCGCGCTGCGCTTCGGCGTCAAGCTGCACAACTAACAACTACATCGAGACATCATCATGAACCGTGACCTCAGCATGAACGAACTATCCGTCAACGAACTTCACCTCGACTACGGCAGCGGCGCCACCGCCAACCCGATCCTGAAAGGGGTGTCGATGCACCTGCAGCGTGGCGAAGTGGTAGCGCTGCTCGGGCCTTCGGGTAGCGGCAAGACCACGCTGCTGCGCGCCGTGGCCGGCCTGGAAAGCCCGAAGCAGGGCAGCATCGATATCGGCGAACGCCGCGTGTTCGACGGCGAGCGCAAGATGGACCTGCCGGCCGAACAGCGCAACCTGGGGCTGGTGTTCCAGTCGTACGCCTTGTGGCCGCACAAGACCGTATTCGACAACGTCGCCTACGGCCTCAAACTGCGCAAGATCGGCAAAAGCGAGATCGACGCCAAGGTCAACGAAGTGCTATCCCAGCTCGGCCTCGGCCACCTGGGCGCGCGCTTCCCGCACCAGCTCTCGGGCGGCCAGCAGCAACGGGTGGCGATCGCCCGCGCGCTGGTCTACAACCCGCCGGTCATCCTGCTTGACGAGCCGCTGTCGAACCTCGACGCCAAGCTGCGCGAGGAAGCGCGCGCCTTCCTGCGCGAACTGATCGTGCGGCTCGGCCTGTCGGCGCTGATGGTCACGCACGACCAGTCCGAGGCGATGGCGATTTCCGACCGCATCCTGCTGCTTAATAACGGCAAGATCGAGCAGCAGGGCACGCCGCAAAGCATGTACGAAACGCCCGATACGCTGTTCACCGCTGAATTCATGGGCAGTAACAACCGCGTCCCCGGCAAGGTCGTGAGCCGCAATGGTAGCAGCGTCCAGCTGCAAGTCGAGGGCGTGACGATGCAGGGTACCGCGCGCGGCACGAATACCGGTAGCGAGGTCGCGCCGCTGATCCGCGTTGAAGAGGTGAAGGTCAGCGCGACGCCGGTCGCGAATGCGCTTGAACTGCCGCTGCTGACCTGCATGTACCTGGGCGATCGATGGGAGTGCCTGTTCACGCGCGGCGAAATCAGTCTGCGTGCGCATTCGAAGTACAAGCTGGACCCGGGCAGCTACTGGCTGCATATGCCGCCCGAGAAGTTGTGGGTGTTCTGAGCGCCGGCGCGCGCTGCCGCTAACTTACGGCAGCGCGCCGCACCGCGTCCAGGAAGGCCGTCAGCGCGATGTTGCGGCCGCACAGCACGACGCCGACCTTCTTGCCCTGCCACTCGGGAGCGAGCTTGAGCAGGCCCGCGAGCGCGACGCCGGCAGCGCCTTCGACCATCCAGCGTTCGGTTTCGGCGAGCAGCTTCATGGCGGCTATCGTTTCTTCCTCGGTCACCAGCACGCACTGGTCGATCACCTGCTGGCAGATCGGGAATGTCATCGACCCTGCTTCGATCCCGCCGGCGGTACCGTCGGAGATCGTCGCGCTCTCGTCCACATCGATAATCGCGCCCGCCTTCAGGCACTCGTACATGCTGCGCGAACGCGTGGGCCAGCAGCCGACTACGCGGGCCTTGGGCGACATCTCCTTGTACACGGTGCCTATCCCTGAGATCAGTCCGCCGCCGCCAACCGAGGAAATCACGATGTCGAGATCCGGACATTGTTCCTGCATCTCCATCGCGATGGTCCCCTGGCCGGCAATCACATCGAGATCGTTGTATGGGGAGATGTACGGTATGCGTCGGGCCTGTGCCTGGCGGCGAGCCTCAAGTTCGGCGGCCAGCGCGCCGCCTTCAGTCAGCACCACTTCGCCGCCCAGCGCCCGGATCGCATCGAGCTTGCCTTGCGCCGCGCTCGTGGGCGCATATACGCTGACAGGCACGCCGGCGCGCTTGCCTGCCAGCGCCACGGCCTGGCCGTGGTTGCCGGTGGAGGAGGTGATGACGCCGGTCCGTTTCGCCGCATTCCCCAGCATGAGCAATTTGTTGGTGGCGCCGCGCATCTTGAATGAGCCGGTGTGCTGCACATGGTCGCATTTAAGGTACACGTCGCAGCCCGTCAGTGTGGACAGCACGACGCTGCGGTCCAGCGGCGTTACGCGCACTTGCGGGCGAATCGCCCGATGCGCTTCTGCGATGCTGTAGAACAGCGTACTCATAGGTCCTCCTGAAACTGTCTAGGTGTGCGACCCTGCTTACGGTTTCAGGTAGCGGCCGACGAACTCGAAGGTGCGCTTCATCGCGTCGCGCTGGTCGTCGGTGTCGCCGTCCATGAAGATATGGCCGCCCGGCGCGTTGTCATAAATGTGCGATTCGTACGTCTTGCCTTTTGCCTTCAGCGCATCGAGCAGGCGGCCGGTGTGCAGGGCCAGCGGCACAATCTTGTCGTTGCTGGTGGCCAGCACCAGCAGCGGCGAGTTGATCTTGTCGACGTGGTTGATCGGCGAAACTTCCATGTAGGCGGCCAGGTTTTCGTCCGGCAGCTTGTTCTTGAAGTAGGCGCTTTCATGCGCGACTTCCAGGCGCCGGTATTCCGGCTTATAGGCCATGTAGGCGACGAGGTCGGTCAGGCCGACGATATCGACCGCTGCCTTGAACTTGTCAGGCGCCTTCTGGATCGCCAGCAGGGTCACCATGCCGCCGCGGCTCTGGCCGATGATACCGAGGCGGCCAGGATCGACATAGCTTTGTTTGCCGAGGTAGTCGGCCGAGGCCAGCACGTCGGCAGTGTCGGTAATGCCGTACTCGTTGCGGTAATGGTTTGCGCCGTAGCCGCGGCTGCCGCGGTACTCGGGGAAGATCACCACGTAACCCTTGGACACCGCCGTATCGACCAGCTGGAACCAGCGCCAGTCGAAGCGTTCGTGAAAGCCGCCGTGCACCATGACCAGGCCGGGATAACGCTTACCCGCTTGCATCGTCCGCGGCGTGAACACATAGCCCGGAATCAAGGTGCGGTCAGCGCTGGCGAATGCCACGCGCTTGAGCTTCACGCGATCGCCGTATTCCATGTGGAAGTTCAGCGTGATGATGCGCTGCTCCTGCTCGTACAGGGTGTGGTTGGTGATGTCGAGTTTGGTCGCAGTATCCTTGGCGTCGAGGTTGATGTATTTGTCCAGCGTGCCTTCCTTCGGCGCGGCATCCTGCGCATGGGCCGGTATAAGTAGCAGGGGCGCGGCGCAGGTCAGCAGGGTACAGCAAGATTTAAGCTTGGATAAGAACACAGCAAACTCCTTCAAGGGTGGGATCGTATTGCCGGCCGCAGTTTTGGCATGCGGCCGGGTTGCCTAAATTTCGCGTTGTAACTTTCTCAGGATTGGTTTATATTGCATTTATCGCGAATTAAATACATCATATGCTTGGCGCGCCGGAAAGTCAAAAGCTTGCTGCCGGCGCTAGTAAAACGCATCCGGTACGGGCGTACATACAAGCTGGCGGTCAGGATTTTAGTATAACAACGATGATTTTTAAGAATTTTTTATACAATTTGAAGAGGGATACACATGCGCTGCCTGTTCAGGAAGATCAAGATCGCCGTGGTCGTTGCCAGTTGGCTCCTGGGGGGAGGCGCGCAGGCCGCAGGCCCTAGCGGATACCAGCTGGAGTCGGCGACCGTACTGCCCAGCACCAATACCGACTGGGACTACCTCGCCTTCGATGCGGCGCGCTCCAACCTGTTCATTGCCCGCCGCGGCGACGGCCTGACTGTATTCGATGTGCGCACCCAGAAAGTGGTCGCCAATGTAGCAGGTACCAAGGGGGCCAACGGGATCGTCCTGCTGCCGCAGTTCGACCGCGCCTATGTGGTCAATACCGACGGTACGATGACAACCATCGCGCTGTCCACACTTACCCTGGTCAAGTGGGAGCAGCTGGACAAAGGCGGGCTGAATGGCATTATCTACGAACCGACCATGCAGCGCATCCATGCGATCACCGGACTGCGCCAGAAGACGTCGACCTATATCACGCTTGACGCCAAGACCGGCAAGCTGCTGGGCCGCACCGATTTCGACAGCACCAAGATGGATACCCCGGCCACCGACGACGAGGGGACTATCTATGCACCCATGCGCGACAAGAACGTCTTGATGAAGTTGTCGGCCAGGGACCTCAGCGTGCAGCGGACCTGGCCGATCGCCCCATGCGAGCAGCCGGTCGCCGTCGAATATGAAAAGACCAGCAAGCGCATCTTCATCGGCTGCCGCGGCGCGAAGCCGGTGTTTGTCGCAATCGACGCCAAGACTGGCAAAGTGGTGGCCTCGCTGCCGATCGGGAAGGGCGTGGACGGCATGGCCTTCGATCACGACAAGCACCTGATCGTCACCTCGAACGGCATGGACGCCAACCTGGTCGTGATCAGGCAGCTCGGCCCGGATCAATACCAGTTGGTCGAAACCATCGGCACCCGCCCCATGGTGCGCGTGCTGGCCATGGATCCCGCGACCAGGAAATTATATTCGGTGACCGCGGGCTTTAGCTTCCCCGCTGCGGAACCGGGCAAACCGGCGCCGCCCGCGACCTTCCATCCGAACAGCTTCACGGTGCTGACCTATGCGCCGACGCCGGACAAGACACTCCAAGAGCCTGAAGAACAGCACCAGCACTAACCGACCGATCGAAAGGATTTAGCAATGCGAACTAAGACAAGCACGCTGGCGCACGCAGTCATGGCGTCCATTCTGCTGGCGGCAGGGATCACCGCGCCGCCGGCCAGCTGGGCTGCGCCAGCCAAGGCGAAGGCGGCCGACCTGATCCTGTACAACGCGAAGGTCTGGACGGTCGACGCCAGGCAGCCGCAGGTGGAAGCGGTGGCAGTGCGCGGCACCCGCATCGTCAAGGTCGGCGCCAGCAAGGATGTGCTGGCGCTGAAAGGCCCGGCGACGCGCGTGATGGACATGGAAGGCAAGCTCGTGCTGCCTGGCTTTAACGACGCGCACACCCACTTCGGCAATGCGGCGGAATGGTTCTTCCAGGTGCCGCTGACCGACGTCAACGACCAGAATCTGATGGCCGCGCGGATCAAGGCGGTTGCCGCCCGCGTGCCGAAGGGGATCTGGATCACCGGCGGCGACTGGGCAGCGGGTGCGGCAAACGCGGCCGAGAAGAACCGCAAGGCTGGCTTCGAACCGCTGGTCCCCACCCTGAAGGCGATCGACGCGGTCTCGCCCGACCATCCGATCATCTTCCGCCGATACGATCACGTCTACTTCGCCAACAGCAAGGCGCTGGAGATGGCGCGCCTGACGCCGAAGACCCCGAATCCTGCCGGCGGCTCGTATGGCAAGGATCCGGTCACAGGCGAATTGAACGGCCTGTTGTACGGAACGGCGGGGGAAGGCCTCGAACGCCAGCTGCCGCCGATGTCGACGAAGCAAAAGTTGATCGGTGCGCGCGCCATCCAGAACGACCTGAACAAGGTTGGCATCACCTCGATCACGGATATGGGACGTGTCGACGATGTGTCGAACCAACAAATGTATTCGGTCCATGTGGAGCGCAGCGCGACCGACCTGCGCATCTTCAATGCACTCAAGAAGAATGGCGAGCTGACCCTGCGCGTGTATGCGATGCTCCCGATCGAAAGCCGGAACGAACTGATCGATCACGGCATCAAGCCGGGCAGCGGCGACGAATTCATTCGTTATGGCGCGCTCAAGTCGTATGGCGACAGCGGCGTCATGTTCAAGCCGTTCACGGCGAACGGACTGCCGAGCGCATGGTCGTACCGCTTCCCGACCGAAAGCATCTTTGCGCAGCAGATCGTGGATGCCGACAAGGCAGGATGGGACATTGGCGTGCATATCATCGGCGACAAGGCATCGAACGCCCTGATCAACTGGTACGGCGATGCCGTTGCACAGAACGCGCCGCGCGAACGCCGCCACCGCATGATCCACTGGTGGCACACGACGCCTGAAGACATCCAGCGCGTCGGCAAGATGGGCTTTACCGCTGACGTCCAGCCATACCACCTCGAGCGCGAAGTCGCGCTGATAGGCGATACCCTGGATGAAGAACGTGCCCGTTCGACACATGCATGGAAAAGCATGATCGACGCCGGCATCAACCTTACCCTGGGGTCCGACATGCCGGGTTCGTACAACAGGCTGCACGTGGCGCCGTACAACCCGCTGGAAAACATGTTTGCCGTCGTCACCCGTACCAACAAGGAGGGCTTTCCCGCCGGCGGCTGGCATCCGGAACAGCGCCTGACGGTTGCGCAAGCAATCAAGGGCTACACCTACAATCCGGCGTGGGCTTCGCACGAAGAGAACATCAAGGGCAGCATCACCGAAGGCAAGCTGGCTGACTTGGTCGTGCTGTCGAAAGATATCCTGACCCTTCCACCGGAAGAAATGCTGACCACCGAAGTGGTGCATACCATCCTTGGCGGCAAGGTTCTCGACCTCAAGAAATAAGGCAGTGTTTCCTTTCTCAAGCGCTGCAGTATGAGCGCTTGAGTTTTTTGCTGGTCATCACATGAAAATTCCCCCGCTTACCATCATGTTTGCGTCCGTGGCAATCGGCTTGCTGCTGCCGGCTACGACCGCCTTTGGCCGGTCCTGAAACCGGTCCTCGCTCCAAAAAATGGAAAGCCCCGCAGCGCTGCCGGGGCCTCATGGCTGCCCCCTCGACCCACCCATAACATTTACTCAAACAGGAAATAGTTTCTTGACATCCTCCCCTTCGTGAACGAAATGGGATTCCCACTGCTGGCGTCTGATGTCCCAGACGGAAGCCGGACTGAAAGAGTCCAGCTTCTTATTCAATCCGCAGGATATCTCTCGACCTCGCCTAAGGCGACTGCGGATTGGAAAAAGCGGTACTGGTAAATCATGCCCCAGCGCGTAATCGCGTACTGTAGCACTTAAGGAATTTGACCGTGGACCAACACCAAAGTTCAAAACATTTTTTCACTTGGACGGCTGCGCGCGCTTCGCGCCCGGCTCCTTTCACTCCCTGCCCTGAAGTACAGGGTTTCTTGGAGCAATTCTGATGAAACACTCGTTAGTCGCATGCGCCATCGCCGCTGCCTTGTCAGCCACCTTTGCGGGCGCCGTGTCCGCTCAGTCCAACGTGACGATGTACGGTACCGTGGATGCCGGCTTCGTCCGCGAAAGCGGGGGCGTCGCCGGCACCGTCAACAAGATTGGCAGCGGCATCGGATCGGTATCGCGCCTCGGCTTTCGCGGCTCGGAGGACTTGGGCGCGGGGCTGTCGGCCAATTTCGTGCTGGAGCTTGGCGCCAAGATCGACACCGGCGAGATCGATACGGCCGGCAGCATCTTCAATCGCCAGGCTTTGGTCGGGCTGAAGAGCACGACACTGGGCGCGCTGACCCTCGGCCGCCAGTACACGCCTTACTACACCACGCTCAGTACCGTTGCCGACCCGTTCGGCACCGCCTACGCGGGCAACATCAAGAACCTGTTTCCGACCGCGGGCAACAACACCCGCACCAGCAATATGGTGCTGTACACCTCGCCATCGGTGCAGGGCTGGTCGGGTGAACTGGCCTACACCATGGGTGAGCAGGCCGGCAGCAACACGGCCGGGCGCCAGCTGGGCGCCGCCATCGCCTACAGTGCCGGTGCGCTCAACGCCAGGCTCGGCTACAACAACCGCAACAACGATATAAGCGCCGCGGCCGGCGCCGGCATGACGCCGCCGGTGGCCGCGTCCAGCAGGGATATCGGCACTAATACCGTGCTGGCGGCCAACTACAACCTCGGCGTGGTGAAGTCCTACGCTGCGTACGGCCGGGACAAGGGACCGAACAGTGCACCCTTGCCGAACAGCGCCAACCCCTACGGCGGCGTGAGGCCGACCGCATCGACCGATAGTTCCGACTGCCTGCTCGGCCTGACGGCGCCAGTGGCCAGCGGCACCGTAATCGCGTCGTACATCGGCAAGGACGACAAGTCGGCTTTCAACCAGGATGCACGGCAGTGGGGCCTTGCCTACTCCCATCCCTTGTCGAAGCGCACCAATCTCTACGGTGCATACGCAAAAATCCGCAACAAGAACGGCGCCGGCTACACGGTTGGTAATAATGGGGAGGCTGGGTCGGGTGACCAGGCAATCAACTTGGGCATGCGCCATACATTCTGAGCCAACATAAGGAGAGTCAATGCGTCGTCCTATCGTGATTGTTTCAGCTTGCCGGCAAGCGGTCGGCGTCCATCAGTGCCATACGGCCCAGGTCAAATATGTCGACGCCGTGGTGCGCGGCGCCGATTGCGCGCCGCTGATCCTGCCGGCGCTGGGCGAGGCGACCGACTTCGACGCCGTGCTGGCGGCGGCCGACGGCATCATGCTGACCGGATCGCCATCGAACCTGCACCCGAGCCACTACGCTCAGGACCTGCGCGATCCGGGGCTGCCGCAGGACCCGGCGCGCGACGCCACCACCTTGCCGCTGATCCGCGCCGCGCTTGAACGCGGCATTCCGCTGATTGCCGTTTGCCGCGGTTTCCAGGAGATCAATGTCGCGCTGGGCGGCAGCCTGCACCAGGCGGTGCAGGAAGTGCAGGGGATGCTGGACCACCGCGAGGACAAGCATGCGGCGCTCGATGCGCAGTACGGCCCGGCACACAGCGTCGCGCTGACGCCGGGTGGCCGCCTGTCGACGATGCTGGGCGGCGCGGCCACCATCGATGTCAATTCCTTGCACGGACAGGGTATAGCCCGGCTGGCGCCTGGGCTGGTCGTGGAGGCGGTTGCGGAGGACGGCCTGGTGGAAGCGTTTTCCGTCGCCGGCGCCGGCTTCGCGCTTGGCGTCCAGTGGCACCCGGAATGGCGCATTACCGATAACGCCGACGCGATGCGGATGTTCGCAGCATTCGGCCAGGCTTGCCGGGCATATCAGTCCACCACTTGATTGTATAAAAATTTAATTTAATACAACCGCACTGGCGTCCAATTACGTGGCTTTGCTGCCCTTCGGCATGGCGATCCTGAGGTGGTGGCGCATCAGGGCCGATGCCAGTTCGCGGTCGTCCTCCTCGATCGCATGGATGATCTCCAGGTGCTCGGCGCACGACTCCTGCACCCGCAGGATGCGGTAAAAGGCGGCGGTTTCGTCGAGGCGGCGCAGGTTATTCTGCTGCTGCATCGCCTGCAGGATGAAGCGGTTGCCGGAGAAGCGCGCGACCATCTCGTGGAAGGCCGAATTCAGCGCAAAAAATTCGCCCGAGGTGGGTACGTGATCCGGCGCGTCGAGCATGCGCTGGTGCGCCGCCTTCACGCGCTGCAGCAGGGCCTGGTCCACCTTATAGCCCGGCTCGAGGAAACTGCTGCACTCGATGATCATGCGGAAGCGGTAGCTCTCGGCTTTGGCCTTGGGTGTGTCCAGGGATGGCAGGAATTGCCAGCCGTGGCCGGTGCGCTTGATGATCAGGCCCTCGGACGCCATGCGCATCAGCGTTTTCGTCATCAGGCTGCGCGGCGCGGGGTAGCGCGACAGCAGTTCCTTTTCGGTGATGGTCTCCGGCAGCACCTCGCGGATGCGGTCGACCACGATCGCCTTGTACAGGTCGTCGACCGTGAGGGAGCCGGTGCCCAGGTCGTCGAGATCGACCATGGCCCCGTCTGCGGTCACGAAGTAGCCGGCGTTGGCGCGGTATTCGATCATGCTGCGATCCGCCAGCAGCTTCAGGGCCGCACGCACCGGCGTGCGCGAGACGCCGTAACGGGTGCCGAAGGATTCTTCCGTCAGGTGGGCCCCGGCTGCAAGGGTGCCGTCGCGGATCTCTTTGCCGATGCGTTCGGCCAGCTCGAGCTGGAGCGCGCTGGGAGCGGCAGGTTTGGGGGATTTGCTCATGCTGCTTTCTGTATGGTTGGTGATGTTATCACTCTGACCTGCATTATGCCAAATTTAGTACATAAGGAAAATAGAAAACATTTTTATTGCATTTAATCGAGATTTAATACAAACTACTCCCATCAACAAAGAAGGAGCTAAACATGTCGATGGACGCAGGTTTTCCACTGGTGGAAGTATCAGGTTCACCATATGAGCGAGGGGTGCAACACGGGCGGGCGGTGCCATCGCGCGTTCAAGGCAGCGTAGCGTTGTATCGGGACCAGTTGGCGCGCCGTGGCGTGAGCGTGGCGACCACCAATATGCTGGCCAGGAATGTGGTGCCAAAGATTTGCGCGTTCGACGAGACCTATTTCGATGAGATGAAGGGGATTGCCCATGGGGCAGGCGTCAGCATCGAAGACGTCATCCTGGTCAACTGCCGCACCGAGATGATGTACGGCCACGCCGCCCTCGGCGCAGCGCGCGCAGCGCTGGATGACGGTTGCACCGGCCTGATCGTCATGCCTGCCGCGTCCGAAACCGGCCGCCTGATCCACGCCCATAACTGGGACTGGCGCGATGCCTGCGTCGATACCGGCATCATCCTGAAGGTCAAGAAGAACGGCGGCCGCCCGGACATGCTGATGTTTACCGAGGCAGGCACGCTCGGCCGCCACGGCTTCAATGAGGCCGGCCTGTCGTTGTCGGGAAATTTCCTGACTTCCGACCGCGATTACAAGGGCGATGCCGACGTGCCGCTTGGCCTGATCCGCAGGAAGATGCTGGAAAACGAATCGATGACCAGTGCCATGCGCATGCTGTTCGAAACCCGGCGCTTCTGTTCCAACAACCTGATGCTGGCGCATGCGGAAGGCGAGGCCGTCAATTTCGAATGCGCGCCGGACGAGGTGTTCTGGATCACGCCGGAAGACAACATCCTGGTGCACGCGAACCACTGGATCAGCCAGCCGGCGCGTGCCAAGCTGGTCGACCTGGGCCTGGCCACGACACCCGATTCCATCTATCGCCAGCGCCGCGTCACCGAAACCCTGCTGGCCGCCAACGGCAAGATCGGCTGGGAGGTGGTGAAGAACGCGCTGGCGGACGAGTTCGGCAAGCCCGAGGCTGTCCTGAGCTGGCCGTCGCAAGCCCCGCACAACAGCGTGTCGTGCACCGTGGCCACCACGCTGATGGATCCGGGCGCGAAGACCATGTGGGTCGCACGCAAGCCTTACGAGTCGCGCAACTTTATCGAATACCGCCTGTAGGGCGGGGCTGCTAGTATTGCGTCAGGCAGGCGCGAGATTGCCTACCTACGATAAGGAGTTTAGATGATGAGATCACATACCCTGTTGCTGGCGTTCGGCGTCCTGGCCGCTGGCGCCGCCGGCATCAGCAGCGCGGCCGCCCCGGCCGCGCTACCTGAAATTCGCGTCGCCGATGCCTTCGATACGCCGACCTCGATGCCGGGTCACCGCTCGCGCAATACGGCAACCGACGGCATCCTGATGCATGTCGTCGAGTCCTTGGTCGCCCTGCGCGACGACCTCAGCGTCGGCCCCATGCTGGCCGACAGCTGGAAGACTTCCCCCGACGGCAAGAAGTACGAGTTCAAGCTGCGCAGCGGCGTCACCTTCCACAACGGCGCGCCGCTGACCGCCGCCGATGTGCAGTGGAGCCTGAACCGCATCCTCGATCCCAAGTCCGAGTCGTATTGCCGCAATCAATACGACGGCAGCAAAGGCGCCAGAGTCGTCAGCGTGAAGACGCCGGCGCCGGATGTGGTGACGATCGAGCTGGCGCAGCCATACGCCTTGTTCCTGGAGCAGATGGGGAACATCCAGTGTCCGTTGGCCATCCTGCACCCAAGCAGCGTCGATGCGCAGGGCAAGTGGCTCAAGCCGGTCGGCACCGGACCCTATGTATTCAATGAGTGGCGCAAGGGCCAGTATGTGTCGCTGACCCGCTACCCGGCTTACCTGCCGCGCAAGGAAGCGCCTAGCGGCCTGGCCGGTGCCAAGAACGCCAACGCCAACCTGCGCTTTGTCGTGATTCCCGACGCGTCGTCGCAAAAGGCTGCCTTCATGTCCGGCCAGGTCGACCTGATCGTCGCCGATGGCGAGAATCCGCCGCCCAGGGGGCCGGGCTGGAGCATCGTGGTCGAGCAGGATCTCGACATGAACACGCTGCTGATGCAAACCCGCGATCCGGTGTTGTCGAAGCCCGAATTCAGGCGCGCCGTGGCGCTGGCGCTCGACCTGCCGGCGCTGGCCAGGACCTTGACCAATGGCGACAGCGGATACAGCCCGTCGCTGGTGCCAACGATGAGTCCGTACTACTCGAAGGTGCACGCGCTCGGCTACACCAGGAACCTGGCCGAGGCCGGCAAGCTGCTGGCCGCGGCCGGCTATCGCGGCGAGGTCATCAAGATCCAGGCCAACAAGCGCTATCCGGAAATCTATCGGCTGGCGGTGGTCACGCAGAACATGCTGAGCAAAGCCGGCATCAAGGCCGAAGTCGAGGTGCTGGAGTGGGCCACGCAGGTCACCAATTTCCGCGAAGGGAAGTTCCAGATGATGGCCTTCAGCTATTCGGGACGGATCGAACCGGCAATCATGTACGGCGACGTCCTCGGCGACAAGGAAAAAACGCCGATGAGCCAGTGGACCAATCCCGAGGCGAGCAAGATCCTGGCCGACATCAAGGGCGTGGCCGATCCTGCCAGGCGCAAAGCGGCATTCGAGGAGATCCACAAACGCATGATTGCCGACGTG
>NZ_QYUP01000075.1 GCF_003590855.1 Massilia cavernae | reverse complement strand
TGCTCGTCGCGCTTGCCGGTAATGCGCGGCCGGCGGTTGGCCGCGATGTGGTACAGCAAGGAGGTGAGCTGGTCCTCGATGAAAGCGCTCTTCTCCTCGACCACCAGGACTTCCTTGTGGTCGACGCAGAACTGCTCGGCGCCGTGCGGCTCGAGCGGATAGATCATGCCCAGCTTGTACAGGCGGATGCCCAGTGCGCGCGCGCGCGCCTCGTCGATGTCGAGCTCCTTGAGGGCCTCGCGCACGTCGAGATAGGGCTTGCCTGCCGTGACGATACCGAGCTCGCGGCGGGGACCGTCGAAAATAAGCCGGTTGATCTGGTTGACCCGGGCGAATTCGATCGCCGCCGGCAACTTGAATTCCACCAGCCGGCGCTCGATCGGTAGCGGCGCGATGTCGCCCTTGATCTTGTTCAGGCCGCCTGGCGGCATCTCGAAGTCGGTCGGCAGGATGATGCGCGAACTGGCCGGATCGAGATCGACCGTCGCGGTCAGCTCGATGGTATCGGTCACTACCTTGAACCCGGTCCAGACGCCGGCGAAACGCGACATCGCGTAGCCGTACAGGCCGTAGTCGAGATACTCCTGCGTGGTTGCCGGGTACAGGATCGGCATCAGCGCGGCGCGCCACACTGGGTCGGACGAGGTCGCCGTCACGGTCGACTTGCCGCCGACGTCGTCGGCACCGACGACCAGCACCCCGCCATGCCTGGCCGACCCTTCCAGGTTACCTTGGCGCAGCACTTCGAAGGCGCGGTCGACACCCAGGTTCTTCGCGTACCAGATGGCGAATACGCCGTCGTATTTCGCCTCCTTGTAATAGTGCAGCCACTGGGTGCCGCGGATCGACGCGGCCGCCAGTTCCTCGTTCACCCCAGGCTGGAACCGGATATGGTTTTCCTTGAGCAGCGCGGACGCCGCCCACAGCGCATTATCGTAGACCCCGATCGGCGAACCCCGATAGCCGGTAATGTAGCCGGCCGTGTTCAATCCCGCGGCGACATCGCGCTGGCGCTGTATGAGCGGAAGCCGCACCAGCGCCTGGTTGGACGAGATATAGATGCGACCTTCTTGCTGCGTGAATTTGTCGTCTATCTTGACTGCTGTCTTAGTCATGCCTGTTCCTTGGAATTCAGTGGGCAGGGGCTTGCCCCTGCGGAAATAGCGTGTTCTGCCGCGTTAAAATAATAATACATCCATATAGTGCGCCTGCATACTATTATTTAATGCCGGACTTAGCGGAACCCTTGCACCTTGCTCGGCCCTTCGGACGAGAACACCGGGCGGCCGCTGTCGTCGCGCCGCGCAAGGCGCAATATCGGCCCGGGGAAGGCGCCCGGATCGTCCACGATCGCGGCGACCTGTGCGCCGATCTCGCGGTCTGTCACCCAGAGCGGATCGGCGCGCCCGCGCATGCTGCTGCCATTGACGATGGACGCGATGATCAGCTGGCGTATTTCAACCGGCTGCTGTGCGCATTCATGCGCCAGGCCGCGGTACAGCATCCGCAGCCCCGCCTGCGCGATGGACTGCGGCACCCCGCCCTGCAGGATGAAGTCTGCCGAGCCGCCGCCGATGCCGAGATGGACGCCCCCCGGCGCCAGCGCCGGCATGAAGATGCGCGCCGCCGTGTAGTGGGCAACCAGGTCGGCCTGGAGCCGCGCCGCCAGTTGTTCCGGCGAGTTGGTCAGCAGCGCAGCCGGCTCGCGCGGCCCGTTGACCGAGACGATCACCGCGTCGATGCCGGGGAAGATGGCGCGCACCGCGCCCAGGGCCGCTTGCGCCTGCGCTTCGCTGTCGAGCGAGCCATGCATCGCATGCAAGCTTGCCGGCCGGCCCAGCTCGTCGGCCAGGGCGGCGACGCGGCTGGCGGTGCGGGCGAGCGCGGCAACCGCATGCCCGCGGCTGACGAGAACTTCGACGATGCCGCGCCCGACATCGCCGCTGGCGCCGATTACGACTATGTTTGCCATCGCCCGACTCCTGGTTGACTCCCGTATCCTGGTATGGCTTTAGGCGGCTGCCCGCAACGAGCCCGCACCGGCCAGCAGCCGGGCCGCGTTTGCGCCGAGGATGCCAGCCCGGGCCGCGCCCTCGATGCCGGCCTGCGCCACGAACCCGGCAAGGTCGGTCTGGCCGATCTCGGTCGGTCCGTCGGTGCCGGCCAGCAGGCAATCGGCGCCCAGGCGCGTGACCAGGTAGGCAAGGTAGTCGGCGCCAAACACCGCCGTGTCATAGTAGAAACGGCGCGCATACGCGAGCGGCGATATCTGCAGCGACTCGCGCATCGCCGGGAATTTCTCCCAGATCAGGTTCATCCGGTCGAGCACGGCGCCGATGCCGCCGCCGCCGTGGCTGAAGACGAGCTTGAGCGCCGGGAAGCGGCCGAGGATGTCGCTCATCATGAACGAGGCGATGGCCATCGTGTTTTCATTGGGTATGCCGAGTACCGCCCCCATCAGTGGCGGGCCAACCATGCGCTCCAGTCCCGCCGGGCGGATGCCGTGCACGAACACGAGCAAACCGAGCCGTTCGACCTCCGCGAAGAACGGATGGAACTCGGGCGAGGCGATCGATTTGCCGTTGACGTTACTGCCGACGAAAATCCCGGCCAGGCGGTGAACGTTGGCAATGGTGTCGAGCTGGCCGATGGCGGTGCCGACGTCCTGCAGCGCGACCACGCCGAGTCCCTTGAGGCGCTCGGGTGCGTACGCCACCATCTCGGCCGCGTGGGCATTCACCGCGTCGGTCAGTACCAGCGCCGCGCGCGGGTCGAGCCAGTAGGACAGGATTTCCGGCAGCGGCGACAGGACTTGCACCTCGGTGCCGGCCAGGTCCATGGCGGCGATGCGGCGCGCCGGATCCCAGTAGAGGTCGTCGAAGGTGCGGAACTGGCGCGCGCCGACGAACATCGTGGCGCTGCCGTCGTCGGCGGCCACCATCCGCGGCCACGCCGGTTCATCGATGCCGGCCGGCAGTGCCGGATAGCTGCGGGGCAGGAAGTGGGTGTGGAAATCGATGATCATGGCTACAACATCCACTGCCCGCCGTTGATGCTATACACCTGGCCGTTGATTGCCGCCGCGTCGTCGCTGGCGAGGAAGGCGGCCAGCGCAGCCACTTCGTGCATTTCGGCGAAGCGCCGGGTCGGAATCGTCTCCATCACCACCCGCGGATCGACGTTGAGTTTCACCTTGGCCGCGGTGGCCGCGTCGCCGTCGATCAGCTTGCGCAGGTCCGGCGTCATCACGCCGCCCGGCGACACGGCGTTGACGGTAATTCCCTGCTTGCCGAATTCGAAGGCGAGTCCCGTCGTCAGCCCGTTCACCCCGCCTTTGGCCGCGTTGTAGCCGGCATGCGAATAGGTGCCGGTATGGACGGAATCGGCACTGATGTTGACGATCCGACCGAACTTGCGCTCTATCATTGCAGGCAAGAATACGCGACAGCACCACAGCGTGGTCCAGAGGTTGCGGTCGATCGTCTTGCGCAGCGTGTCCGGCGTGTGCTCGAGGAAGGGAAGGATGACCCCGCCGCCGGCATTGTTGACCAGGATATCGACCTTGCCGTGGGCGGCCAGGGTGTGCGCGAGCAGCGCCTTGGCGCCCTCTTCCGTGCTGAGGTCGGTCACGAAGGTGGTGACCGCGGCCGCGCCCTTGTCCTTCAGGTTCGCCGCGACCGTTTCAAGGCCTGCGCCGTTCACATCGGTGACGACGATGTGCGCCCCTTCGCTCGCCAGGCGCTCGGCGATCGCCAGCCCGATTCCCCCGGCGCTGCCGGTCACCACTGCACTGCGTCCAACAAATCTGCCTGTCATAGCTACTCCATCTCAAGGCGAAACAAGGAAAGGCGGATTGCGGCCGGCAAATTCGCGGTCCGGCACGGCGCCCCACAAGTCGAAATTTTCCGGCGCCGACGACATGCGGCGTGCCTCGCGCGCGCCGGTTTCCGGGAACTGCTCCATGCCCAGAGTGTACTCCCAGACAAAGAAGTCGTCGTCGTACAGATACAGGTGGATGCTGCCCGAGGTCGGGTGGCGTCCAATGCCGAACTGGATCTTGATGTCGTGCTTCTTGACGCGGTTGAACAGCCGGCCGATATCGTCGATCTCCTGGACCATGAAGGCCAGATGGTGGAAGCCGGTTTTACCTCCCGGGAACTGCAACGGCGCAAAGCTGTGGTGGTTCGGATTCGGGAACGCGCGCAGCAGCGAGCCGAGCCATCCTTCCACATAGTCCGACACCAGGAAGCCCATGTTCTCGGTCATGTAGTCCGTCATTTCGCGGCAGTTCGGCACGGCCAGGCCGTAATGCTTGCCGCCTTGGAACTTGGTCAGCGTGTTGCTGCGCGGAGAAGAAATCTGCGACATCTTCGAAAAATACTCGAAGGTGGTCCTGGCCACTGGCTCGACCACGCGGAACGCCTTTTCCAGGCTCAGGCCGGCACATTCCCGGTCGCTGATCCAGGCCGGCGCCAGGTTCAGGCGCTGATAATGGGCGAACGCCAGGTCGACGTCGGCGTCGGTTTCCAGTTTCCAGGACGAGCGCGCGAACGCCGGCGCCGCCGCCGGCGCCAGGATCAGGTCGTGATGGCCCATGCCGGCGCGGAAGAAGCGCGCACCGTCGGCCGCCTCGCCGACCAGGTCGAGGCCAAAGATATCGGTTGCAAATTTGGTGGAACGCTCGATGTCGCTCACGTCAAGCGCGAGGTAACCCAGTTCCCTGTAGCGAAAATCAACTGCCATGTCTGTCTCCTTGATCGTTATGCGGGCGCGGTCAGAGGATGATCGACAGCCGGCCCTGGTTGTACAGGCTGTTCAGGTCGAGGATCGCGCGCTTGTGGCGGATCCGGATGCCGCCGGCATCGCTCACCAGCGTATAGCGGAACTCGCCCATGTAGAAGGTGGTCGTGTCCTCCTTGGTGCGGAACACCACGAAGTTCGCGCGCACCAGCGTCTCCGCGCCCGCGCCGCCGATGATCCGGACATTGCTGACCAGGTGGCGCGTCTTCGAATGCGGATATTCGGCATGCGCGGTTCTTTTCATCAGCCGCGTCGCGCGGGCGCGGATGCGGTCGATGCGGTCGGCGATCAGGAACAGGGTCACAGCCGGATCGGCGTGCACTGGATCGGCGCTGGCCGGCGAGGTCACCTCGTAGGTCGCATCGTCGGTATACAGCGCGGCCCATTCGGG
>NZ_QYUP01000074.1 GCF_003590855.1 Massilia cavernae | reverse complement strand
CACACCGACGCATATCATCAGCGACGCAGGCCATCCGGAGGGCTGCCGGCTGCGTGACTACGGCGGCTTCGGCGATCCGGCCAGTCCAAAGAAAGCGCTGCTGATCGAAACCGGCCAACACTGGGAGTACGGCGCGCTGGCTGTGGCCAGGGATTACTGCATGCGCTTCCTGCTCTTGTGTGACGCCATCGATGCCGACCAGGTGCCGAACGGTTGGCTACAGCCCTTGCCGCAACAGCAAATGGTGATTGAAGTAACGGCGCCGGTGGTGGCCAGCGGACCAGATTTCCGCTTCGCCGGCAAGTACACGGGGCTCGAAAAATTTGCCGAGGCGGGCAGCCTGATCGGTTGGGACCAAGGCGTACCGGTACATACTCCCTATGCCAACTGCGTGCTGGTGATGCCATCCCTGCGCCAGGTACGCCCCGGCGTCACCGTCGTTCGTTTCGGACGGGAATATCAGTCGGCTTGATTTTTTAAGGGGTGAAGCCACCAATGGCCCACCGGTTATTGCCAACACTACCGCTACAGGAGTCCCGATGAGCACTTCGAATCACCAGCGGGCAGCCACTTGGCCGGCCGCGCCGGCCCGAGCCTGGCCCCGACGACGGCGTCCGTGCACGCGCGCATCGCCGCAATCGACGTGATGCGCGGATTGATCATGTTGATCATGCTTTTTGACCATGTGCGCGAAGCGATCTACCTGCATGTACCGCTGACCGACCCGTTGTCGGCAACGGCCACCGAGCCGATGTTGTTCTTCACGCGCATTGCGGCACATTTTTGCGCGCCGATGTTTGTCTTCCTGAGCGGCCTGTCCGCCTGGCTATACGCCCACCCGGCAGCCGGGCCGCGCGACGCCACCGGATTCCTTGTCAAGCGAGGCCTGCTGCTCGTGTTCCTGGAGCTGATATTTGTAAATTCCGCCTGGTCCGGTCTCCCTCCGCCAGCGCTATACCTGCAGGTTATCTGGATTACCGGCCTGGCGATGATCACGCTGGGCTTGATGCATCGCCTCCCCATGAAAGTGCTGTTGACGGTGGGGCTGTTGATCGTCTGCGGCCACAATGCGCTGGCGTGGATCCAATTCGAGCCCGGCACCGCCGCGTATTCGGCGTGGACACTGCTGCTGCACCGGGGCGTGCTGTTGACCGAGGGTACCTTCCAGGTCAAGGTCACCTATCCACTCCTCCCATGGATAGGCGTGATCTTGCTGGGCTACGCGGCCGGTCCGCTGTACGCCCGCACGATGGCCCAGGCGCGCCGCAAGCAGCTGATGACCATGCTGGGAATTGGCGCGCTCGCTGCGCTGGGCGTGCTGCGCGGCTTCAATATTTATGGCGAAGAGCTGCCTTGGGTGCGTGGCGAGAATGCATTACAAACCGTGATGTCGTTCGTGAATTTCACCAAATACCCGCCGTCGCTCGATTTCGTGCTGATGACGCTGGGAATCGGAATGCTCGTCATGACCAGACTGGAAGCCATCGGTAACTGGTTTACGCGGGTTTGCGCAACGTTCGGCAGTGTACCCATGTTCTTTTATCTGGTGCACCTGTACCTGTTATTGGCGATACAGAACGTGTTGGTATCGCTACTCGGGGCAAACCACGGTAGCCGTTTCGGCGTGGACCATTATTGGCTGGTGTGGCTGATGTCGCTCGCGCTGATGCCGCTGCTATACCTGCCATGCCGTTCCTTCTCCGCCTACAAGCGGCGCTCGACACAGGCCTGGATACGTTATTTCTGAAACGCTGGTGGCGATGCACACGAAAACACTAGCGTCGCACCACTATGACGTAATGGCCATAACAAACGCGGATCAGGCGCAGCCCCCCGCACATGCAAAGGATGGACCGATGATCGATTCGCATTTTCCACCTGGGGCCCCAGGACCGGCACTGCAGCGGGGCGGCCTGTTGCGGCGCGGCCTGCTGCGCACCCTGGCCGCCGGCGCCGGCGCGCTGGCGCTGCCGGATGCATGGGCGCAGCAGCCGCGCAAAGGCGGCCGCCTGACCGTTGCAACCCAGTCCAGCTCGACCGCCGATACGCTCGATCCTGCGCGCGGCGCACTCTCGACCGACTACCTGCGCGCCAATCTGTTCTATAACGGACTGACCGTGCTCGACGCGAAGATGGCGCCGCAACTTGCCCTGGCTGAACAGTTCAGCACGGACGACGCGATCGTCTGGAACGTCAAGCTGCGCAAGGGTGTCCAGTTCCACGGCGGGAAAACGCTAGACTCCGCCGATGTGGTCTACTCGCTGAAGCGCCACAACGACCCGGCGCTCGGCTTGATCGTCAGGGCAGTTGCCCAACAATTCGAGTCGGTCAGGGCGACCGGCCCACTCGAAGTGGAAATCCGGCTCAGGGGCGCAAACGCCGACCTGGCGGTCATGTTGGCGGTGTCCCACTTCGCAATCGTCAAGAACGGAACCACCCGCTTTACCACTGCCAATGGCACCGGCCCGTTCAAGTGCGCCGAATTTACGCCCGGGGTGCGCACCAGGGCTGTACGGAATCGTAATTACTGGAAGCCGGGCCTGCCCTACCTCGACGAGGTATCCCTGTTCGGCATCCCGGACGAATCTGCGCGCGTCAACGCGCTGCTGTCGGGCGACGTCGACTGGATTAACGAAGTCAACCCCCGCTCGACCAAACGGATCAGGGGCGAGCCCGGGTATGCGGTGCTGGAGTCCCAGTCCGGCTTGTACACCGACCTGGTAATTCGGCAGAACATCGGCATCGCCCGCAATCCGGACTTCACGCTCGGCATGAAATACTTGATCGACCGCGAGCAGATCAAGCGCGCCGCCTTCCGCGGCTACGCAGTCATCGGCAACGACCAGCCTATTGCGCCGAGCAACCGCTTCTATTTCGCCGGCCTGCCGCAGCGGCCTTACGACCCGGAACGCGCCCGCTTCCACCTGCGCAAGGCCGGTGCCCTCGGCATGACGCTACCGGTCGTGGCCTCGGTGGCGGCGGCCGGCTCGGTCGACATGGCCATGTTGCTGCAACAGTCGGCCATGAAGGCTGGCCTGAACCTGCGCATCAAGCGTGTCTCGGCCGATGGCTACTGGTCGAATCACTGGATGAAGTCGCCGATCGGCTTCGGCAATGTGAATCCGCGTCCAACTCCGGACCTGCTGTTCACACTGTTCTTCAAGTCGGACGCGCCGTGGAACGGATCGGGATGGAACAACCCGCAGTTCGACCAGCTGCTGGTGCTGGCTCGCGCCGAGACCGACGAGGCCAAGCGCCGCCAAATGTACGCTGACATGCAGGTGCTGGTCCATCAGAAGTGCGGGATCGGCATCCCTGTCTTCATCACCAACCTGGAAGGCTACAGCACCAGGGTCGGGGGCGTCACATCGCATCCGATTGGTGCCTTCATGGGCTATGCGTGCGCCGAGCAGGTCTGGCTCAGGACCTGATTTTTTCGCGAGGATCGATATGCAGCGTTCCCAGTACAAGCAAGCCCGGCCGCTGCCGCGGGTAACCTCGTGCCCGACCTTTGCCAGGTGTGGCCGGACGGTATCCACGCGCGTGGGGCGGCCGCGCGGATGCCGATCACCTAGCCGTCCAGCACCTCGGGCCTGCGCCCGTTCCTTGGCCAGCATGACTCACTTCACTCTCAGGAAATCGCATGAATTCACGCTTTGTCCGCTTGGCCGAAAGCGCGCGCGCCACGGTGCATTTTTCCATCGACGGCTGCGCCGCTGTAGCGCTAGAAGGCGATACCCTGTTGGTCGCAATGCTGGGCTCATCGCGCAGCTTGCGCAGTTCCGAATTTGACGACGCTATACGCGCCGGGTTCTGCCTGATGGGCGCCTGCCAGGATTGCTGGGTATGGACCGCTCAGGGCCAGCGGCTGCGGGCATGTTCGACGCCGGTGACCGCGGGAATGCACATCGTGACCGAACACACGGAGGCGGCATGGCTGAGTCAACGGTAATCATCGTTGCCGAATGGCCGGGCCGCGTACACTGCGTCGAGCAGTTGGTGCATTTCCTTAGAGGATTTGCACCTCCAAGTGAGTGCGCCCTTCCGGACGCACACGAAAAGAATCCAGGAGGCTCCCGGGATCCGATGGAGGCTCGCCCGCGACTGACCGCCGGGTAAGACTAGCCATTAAGCAGCTTGGCGCAGAACCTTTGCGGCAGCCACCATATTCGTCAGCGCCGGAAGCACCTCCCCCCACTGCCGGGTCTTCAGCCCGCAATCCGGATTCACCCACAAGCGCGCTGGCGGAATGCGCTCAGCCGCCTTCTTCATCAACTGCACGATATGCTCCTGCGTCGGGATGTTCGGCGAGTGGATATCGTAGACGCCCGGCCCAATCTCGTTCGGATAGTTGAAATCATCGAAGGCATCCAGCAATTCCATATCCGAGCGTGACGTCTCGATGGTGATCACGTCGGCGTCCATGTCGGCGATCGAAGCAATGATGTCGTTGAACTCCGAATAGCACATGTGGGTGTGGATCTGTGTCGCGTCGTCCACGCCGTTGGCCGTGATGCGGAACGATTCAACCGCCCAATCCAGGTACTCCTGCCACTGCGCCTTGCGCAGCGGCAGACCTTCACGCAGCGCCGCTTCATCGATCTGGATAACGCGCACGCCAGCCTTTTCCAGATCCAGCACCTCGTCGCGAATCGCCAGCGCCAGCTGCTTGCACGACGCCGAGCGAGGCTGGTCATCGCGCACGAACGACCAGTTCAGGATCGTCACCGGCCCCGTCAGCATGCCCTTCATCGGCTTGCTCGTCAGCGATTGCGCATAGCTGATCCACTCCACAGTCATCGCCTTTGGACGGCTGATGTCGCCGAACAGGATAGGCGGTTTCACGCAGCGCGAGCCGTACGACTGCACCCAGCCGAACTGGCTGAAGGCATAGCCTTCCAGCTGTTCGCCAAAGTATTCGACCATGTCGTTACGTTCGGCTTCGCCGTGCACCAGCACGTCCAGTCCCAGCGCTTCCTGCTCACGCACGCTGCGGGCGATTTCCGCCTGCATGGCAGACCTGTAGCCAGCATCGTCTAGTGTGCCGCCCTTGAACGCGCTGCGGGCCTGGCGAATCTCCGCCGTTTGCGGGAAGGAGCCGATCGTCGTGGTCGGATACGCAGGCAGCTTCAGCAGCACCGCCTGTTCGCCGGCTCGCTTGCCGTAGCTGCTCTTGCGCGTTCCCATGCTGGCGTCAATCCCTGCAATGGCGGCTTGTACGGCGAGGTTCGTCACGCGCGGCGATGCACGGCGCGCGGCCAGCGCGGCCTGGTTGGCGGCCAGCGCCTCCTTCACCGAATCGCGTCCGCCGCGCAGTGCCTGCGCCAGCACTTTCAGTTCGTCCAGCTTTTGCAGCGCGAAGGCAAGCCAGGATTTGACGTCGGCATCGAGCGTCTGTTCGCTGTCCAGGTCCACCGGCACGTGCAGCAAGGAGCACGACGGCGCCAGCCACAAACGGTCGCCCAGGCGCTCGGCCAGCGGTTCCAGCCAATTCAGCAGCGCGTTCAGGTCGGTCTTCCAGATGTTGCGGCCATTGATTACGCCGAGCGACAGTACCTTGTGCTCCGGGATCAGGTTCAACAGCGGAAGGATGTCGTCGCCGCTACTGGCGACATCGACATGCAGGCCTGCCACCGGCAGGTTGACGGCGAGGTAGCGGTTGTCCTGAAGCTGGCCAAAGTAGGTCGCGACCAGCAGCTTGATGCGGCAGGCCTTCAGCTGATGGTATGCGAGGTTGAAAGCGTGCTGCCAGTCCAGGTCGAGTTCGGTCACGAGAATCGGCTCGTCGACCTGTACCCATTCGACGCCCTCCGCCGCCAGCGTGTCCAGCAGTTGCGAGTAGGCCACCAGCAGGTCCGGAAGCAGCGCCAGCTTGTTGGAGTTGTCCTTGGCCTTGCCCAGCGCCAGGTAGGTCACCGGCCCTACGATCACCGGCTTGGCTTTCACGCCGTGCTGTTTCGCTTCCGCCAGTTGCTCCAGCAGGCGCGACGCATCCAGCTTGAAGGTAGTCGCCGCCGTAAATTCCGGCACGATGTAGTGGTAGTTGGTGTCGAACCACTTGGTCATCTCGCCGGCCGCCACGCCACCGCAGCAACCGTGGTGTTCTTCGGCGGACTGCGCCGAACGCCCGCGCGCCACGCGGAAATAGTTGTCGAGCACGTCGCCGTGGAAGCCGCTCACGCGCTCCGGAAGGTTGCCGAGCATGAAGCTCATGTCCAGCACCTGGTCATAGAACGAAAAATCGCCCACCGGTACGAGATCGAGGCCGGCCTGGTTGTCCCAATGACGCTTGCGCAGTTCGGCGCCGAGGCCCTTCAATGCTTCGCGCGAGGATTCGCCCTTCCAGTACGATTCCAGCGCGAACTTCAGTTCGCGTTTGGCGCCGATGCGGGGAAAGCCGAGGTTGTGGATAGTGGTCATGGATAGTTCCTGAAGTTGTTCGATCAGGCCATGGTAGAGATGACAATCAATGAAGTAAAATGGTCTTTTCTCACGCATTCATGATTTTCATTCATATATCATGTTAGAACGCATTCACCTGGCTATCATTGTCGAAGTCGAACGGCTCGGTTCCCTGACCGCCGCGGCCGAGGTCCTGCACGTCACGCAATCGGCACTCAGCCACAGCATGAAGAAGCTGGAACAGCAATTAGGCACGGACATCTGGCTGCGCGAAGGCCGCAACCTGCGCCTGACGCAGGCCGGCCAGTTCCTGCACGCGGTGGCGCAGCGGCTGCTGCCCCAGTTGTCGCTGGCGGAGGACAAGCTGCGCCAGTTCGCCCAGGGTGAACGCGGGACGCTGCGGATCGGCATGGAGTGCCATCCCTGCTACCAATGGCTGTTGAAGATCGTGTCCTCGTACCTCGCGTCCTGGCCGCTGGTCGACGTGGACGTGAAGCAGAAATTCCAGTTCGGCGGCATCGGCGCGCTGTTCGGCTACGAGATCGACCTGCTGGTCACGCCCGACCCCTTGTTCAAGCCGGGGCTGCGTTTCGAGCCCGTGTTCGACTACGAGCAAGTGCTGGTGGTGCACAAGGACCACCGCCTGGCGGGCCAGGACGAAGTCACGCCCCAGCAACTCAGCGAGGAGACGCTGATCACCTATCCGGTTCCGATCCAGCGGCTCGACATCTACAGCATGTTCCTGTTACCGGCCGGCTGTGCTCCGCGCAAGCACAAGACCATCGAAACCACCGACATCATGCTGCAGATGGTGGCCAGCGGCCGTGGCGTGACGGCGCTGCCGAAATGGCTGGTGACAGACTACGCGCCCCATTTGCAGCTGCGTACCTTGCGGCTGGGGCGGTCGGGCATCCAGAAGCACATCTACCTCGGCGTGCGGGAAGCGGACTACACCATCGACTACGTGCAATCGTTTATCGAGCTTGCCCGCCAGGCCGACCGCTATCCCTTGCTGCACCAGGGTTGACGGCTAGCGCGAAGGCGCCTGGAACAGCTGCAGGATGCTGGAAAAGTCCAGCTGTCCGTGGCCGCCTTGCTGGTGCAGCTGGTACAGCTGCCGCGCCAGGCTGCCCATCGGCGTGGCGGCATGTGCGCCCAGTGCGGCCTGCTCGGCCAATCCCAGGTCCTTGAGCATCAGCGCGGATCCGAAGCCACCGCTGTAGCCGCGCGACGCCGGCGCCGTTTCCATCACGCCGGGCCATGGGTTGTACAGCTCCAGCGCCCAGTTGCGACCGGAACTCTTGGCCATGATATCGGACAGCACTTTCGGATCGAGGCCGTGTGCGACGCCGAGATTCAAGGCTTCCGCCGTGCCGGCCATCAGCACGCCCAGCAGCATGTTGTTGCAGATCTTGGTCACCTGGCCGGCCCCCGCCGCGCCGGCATGGAAGATATTCTTGCCCATCGCGCCCAGCACAGCGCGGGCACGGTCGAGCGCCGCGTCGTCGCCGCCAACAATGAAGGTCAGCGTGCCTGCGGCCGCGCCGGCGGTGCCGCCCGACACCGGCGCATCGAGCATGGCGAAACCGCGCGCCGCCGCGGCGTCCGACACTTCCTTGGCGACGTCGGCGGCGATGGTGCTGCAGTCGATCAGCAGCGCGTGCAGCGGCGCGCACTCCAGCACGCGGCCCGCACCGAGGTACAGATCGCGCACGTGTTCATTCGCCGGCAGCATCGAGATGACGATGTCCGCTTCGCGCACTGCGTCCGCCGCGGTTGCCGCCCTGTGCGCGCCGGCGGTGGCCAGCGCATCCATCGCGGCTGCCGACAGGTCGTACACCGACAGCCGGTAGCCTGCGCGCAGCAGGTTGTGCGCCATCGGCGCGCCCATGTTTCCAAGTCCGATAAAGGCGATGTGTTGCATGCGAGTCTCCATGTTATTTGTCAGCGTGCGCAATCAGTGCAGGTCGGCCAGCGGATGCCCGGACCAGGGTGGAACGAAGCATTGTGCAACGGCGCCAGGGGCCAAAGGCTGCCAGCGCGGTGCGTTGTCCTTGTCGACCAGCAGCGCCCGCACGCCCTCCGAAAAATCGGGATGCGCGCAGCAGCGCAATGCCACGGTCAGTTCCAGCCGGAACACATCGGCCAGGCCCAGGTGGCGGGCACGCCGCTGCAGGTCCCAGGCCAGCGCGGCGGACAAGGGCGAGCCTCCTGCCAGCGTCCGCGCCGCGCGCTGCAGCCAAGGCGCATCGCCGTTATAGCCGCGGATCGCCGCCACCACCTCGTCCAGCGCACGCGATGCCGTCAGCGACTGGATCTCGTCGAAATGCGACCGCACTTCAGACTCCGGCAACGCTGCCGCCGGCGCGGCAAAGCTGCGCAGCACGCGGTCCATCGACAGCCGCGGATCGGCCACATCCTGCCAGTCGGCCTCGCACAGCGCGTCGACGACGCTGCTGCGATCCTGCTGCAGGATGAAGTAGTCGGCCAGCCCGGTGAACAAGGCGTCGCCGGCATTGAGCGGCGCGCCGGTCAGGCCTAGAAAGATGCCGGCTCGGCCGGGCATGCGCGGCAGGAACCAGCTGCCTCCCACATCCGGGAACAACCCGATGGAGATCTCCGGCATGGCGATGCGTGTGGTTTCCGTGGCCACGCGATGGCTGGCGCCCGCCATCAGGCCCAGGCCACCGCCCATCACGATGCCGCCGCCCCACACCAGCACCGGCTTGGGATACGTGTGGATGCGGTGATCGAGCCTGTATTCCTCGCTGAAGAAGGCTTGCGCCGCCGGATTCGGTACCACGCCTGGCTCCGCCAGGATGGCGTCGCGCAGGCCGCGCACATCGCCGCCTGCGCAGAAGGCCTTGTCGGTGCTCGACTGCAGCACCACGCAGGCAACCGCCGGGTCAAGCGCCCAGCGCTGCAAGGCGCCGTCGAGAAGCCGTATCATGTCCAGCGTCAGCGCATGCAGCGACTTCGGTGCATCCAGCGTGGCGACCGCCACGCGCATGCCGCCACCGGCCGCGCGCTCTTCCAGCCGCACCGGGGCGGCCAGGGTATCGGTAGGATGCATTTCACTCATTTCGCCAGCTCGCTTCACGCTTGCCCAGGAAAGCTTGCACGCCCTCCTTCTGGTCTTCCGTATCGAACAGGCTGACAAAGCGCTCCCGTTCCAGCGGCAGGTTGTGCTGGGTGGGCAGCGTGCGGCCTGCCTGGATCAGCGTTTTGCAGGCAGCGACGCTGCTCGGACTCTGGCGCGCTACTTTTGCGGCCAGCGCCAGCGCCGCTGCCAAGCCCTGCCCGCTCGGCACGACTTCCTCGACCAGCCCGATGGCCAGCGCCTTCTCAGCGCCGATCCGCTCGCCGCACAGGATCATGCGCTTGGCCCAGCCTTCGCCCACCAGGCGCGCCAGGTTCTGGGTGCCGCCGGCGCACGGCAGCAAGCCGACCGAGGCTTCCGGCAAGGCCATCTGCGCGTGCTCCTCGGCGATGCGGATATCGCAGGCCAGCGCACATTCCAGGCCGCCGCCCATCGCATAGCCGTTGATGGCAGCGATGGTCACGCCGCGGAAGGCCGCCAGTGCCTCGAACGCTTCGCCGAAGCGCTGCGCCATGCGGCGCGCGGTGGCCTTGTCGCCGTCGGCGAACAGTTTCAGGTCGGCGCCGGCGGAAAAGAACTTGGCGCCGTCGCCGGTGATCACCAGCGCGTAGACGTCGCGTTCCTGCTGCAGGTCGTTCACCAGCATGGTCAACGCGGCCAGGCTGTCTTCGGTCCAGGTGTGCGCGGGCGGATTCTGCAGCGTGACCTGCACCGTGTGCTGGTGGCGTTCGACCGACAGGTTGGTATATGTATTCTTCATGTGAGAGTCTCCGTGGCGCCGTCACGCAGGATAGCCCTGGCGATGATGAGGCGCATGATTTCATTGGTACCTTCGAGGATTTGATGCACCCGCGTGTCGCGCACGTAGCGTTCCAGCGGGTACTCGCGGATGTAGCCGTAGCCGCCGTGCAGCTGCAAGGCGTCGTTGGCGACATTGAAGCCTGCGTCGGTGGCGAAGCGCTTGGCCATCGCGCAGTACGCACTGGCGTCGGCGCTTTCCGTATCCAGCTTCCAGGCCGCCAGCCGCACCATCTGGCGCGCCGCAACCAGTTCGGTCAGCATGTCGGCCAGCTTGAACTGCAGCGCCTGGAACTGCGCCAGCTCGCGGCCGAACTGGACGCGTTCCTTCAGGTAGGCCTGCGCCCGGTTCAACGCCGCTTGTGCGGTGCCGATCGAACAGGTGGCGATGTTGATGCGGCCGCCGTCCAGTCCCTTCATCGCCATGGCGAAGCCCTGCCCTTCTTCGCCGAGGCGGTGATGCCGCGGCACCCGCACGGCGTCGAAATTGATGGCGCAGGTCGGCTGGCTGTTCCAGCCCATCTTTTCTTCCTGCTTGCCGAAGCTGACGCCGGGCGAGTCGGCCGGTACGGCGAACGCCGAGATGCCGCCGGCGCCCGCATCGCCCGTGCGCGCCATCACCACCAGCAGGTCGGTACGGCTGCCGCCGGATATGAAGGCCTTGCCGCCGTCGATGACGTAATGGCCGCCGTCCGCCACCGCCCGCGTGCGCAAGGCTGCGGCATCGGACCCGGCCTGCGGCTCGGTCAGGCAATAGCTGGCCAGCCTGGCACCGCTGGCCAAGTCCGGCACCCATTCACGGCACAGCTCTTCGCCGCCCCAGCACGACACCATCCACGTCGCCATATTGTGGATAGTCAGGTAGGCCGTGGTCGAGGTGCAGCCCGCCGCCAGTTCCTCGAACACGATGGACGCATCCAGCCGCGACAGGCCCAGGCCGCCCCAGCGCTGCGGCGTGTACAGGCCGCAGAAGCCCATCTCCCCGGCCCTGGCAACGGTATCGCGGCTGAAGTGGGCGTCGGCATCCCAACGCGCCGCGTGGGGCGCCAGTTCGCCCTGCGCGAAGGCGCGCGCGGCCAGCTGGAATTCGCGCTGCTCGTCGTTGAGATTGAATTCCATCGCGTTATTTGAGGTTGATGGTGGTGTTGACCTGGCCGACCGATGCGGCGTCGGCAAACCAGCGCTGGGTGATGGTTTGGGTTTGCGTGTAGAACAGCACCACCTGCTTGCCGAACGGTCCCAGGTCGCCCAGCTTGGAGCCGCGCGAGCCGGTGAAGCTGAACAGCGGCACCGGCACCGGGATCGGCACATTGATGCCGACTTGGCCGACATCGATATCTTCCTGGAACTTGCGCGCCGCCGCGCCGCTCTGGGTGAACAGTGCGGTGCCGTTACCGTTAGGGTTAGCGTTGACCAGGGCGATCGCCTCGTCCAGCGTGGCGGCATTCACTACCACCAGCACCGGGCCAAAGATCTCTTCGTCATAGACGGCCATGCCGGGCTTGACGTCCGACAGGATGGTCGGCCCGACGAAGTTACCGTCCGGGTAGCCGTCCACCTCGATGCTGCGCCCGTCCAGCGCCAGCGTGGCGCCCTCTTCCACACCCTGCTCCACCATCGCCAGCACGCGCTCGCGTGCCGCACACGACACCAGCGGACCAAGATCGGGATTGTCCTTGCCGGCGCCGACCGACAGCTGGCGCGCTTTCTGCACCAGCTCGGGCAGCCAGGCCTGCGCTTCGCCCACCAGCACCGCCACCGACGCCGCCATGCAGCGCTGGCCGGCCGCGCCGAACCCTGCGCCAAGCAGCTGGTTCAGCGCCTGTTCCTTGTTCGCATCCGGCAGCACCACCGCGTGATTCTTCGCGCCCATCATGCACTGCGCGCGCTTGCCGGACAGCGTGGCGCGCTGGTAAACATGGGTGCCGACCCTGGTCGAACCGACGAAGGAAATGGCCTTGATGTCCGGATGGTCGCACAGCGCGTTGACCACATCCTCGCCGCCGTGCACGACGTTCAGCACACCGGCCGGCACGCCCGCCTGCAAGGCCAGCCGCACCAGCTTCTCCGTCACCAGCGGATCCTGCTCCGACGGCTTGAGCACGAAGGTGTTGCCGCATGCGATAGCCATCGGGAACATCCACAGCGGAATCATCGCAGGGAAATTGAAAGGGGTGATGCCGGCGCACACGCCCAGAGGCTGCAGCACGCTGTAGGTATCGACGCCGCCGGCCACGTTCTGGGCGAACTCGCCCATTTGCAGCGTGCCGATGTTGGCCGCATGCTCGACCACTTCCAGGCCGCGGAACACGTCGCCTTCGGCATCGACCAGGGTCTTGCCTTGCTCGGCGGTCAGGGTGGCGGCCAGGTCGGCCATGTTCTCGCGGATCAGTTGCTGCAGCTTCAGGAAGATGCGCGCACGTGCGCCGATCGGGGTCTTGCGCCAGGTCTTGAAAGCGCGTTGGGCGGCGGACACCGCTTGCGCCACCTCCTCCTTCGTGGCAAACGGCACCCGCGCCAGCACTTCCTGCGTCGCCGGGTTGATCACGTTGCGCCAGACTTTGCTGGTCGATTCAACCCATTCGCCGTTGATCAGCAGCGGCACGGTGGGGATGGCGGGATTCGGTGCGGTCATTCAGGTCTCCTCGGTGGTGGTCATCAGGCAAGCACTGCTTGCGTTTTCGGCTATTTGTTTGCATTATTCGCTAAATCAGAATGAGCGTGAAGGAGTAAAAGTGCGAAGAATTGCGAACCGTTTCGCGTGTATTTGCGAAGATTGCGAAGATTTTGGCGGGCCGCATGAGTAAGGTCTTCATGGGCGCCCGCCTGCAGCGCCTGCGCGAAGAGCGCAAGATGACCCAGGCCGCGCTGGCGAAGGCGCTCGACATCTCGCCGAGCTACCTGAACCAGATGGAACGCAACCAGCGCCCGCTGACCGTGCCGATCCTGCTGCGCATCGGCAGCGTGCTGGAGGTCAATCCGCAGATATTTTCGGAGCACGACAGCGCCAGCCTGGTGGCCGACGTCCGCGACGTGCTGAGCGACCTGCCCGGCACCGAGCCGACCTCGCTGGCCGAACTCAAGATGCTGGTCGAGAACATGCCGGGCGTGGCCCGCGCGATCCTGCAGCTGCAGCGCCGCTACCGCATGACGGCGGAACGGGCCGAATCGCTGGAAGCGCAATTCGACAGCAACGAGGCGAACCAGGGGAGCTTGCCACCGTCCGCCGACGAAGAGGTGCGCGACTACCTGAACCGGCGCCAGAACTACATCGGCGAACTGGACGACGCAGCCGAAAGCCTGCCCGACAACAGCGCCTCCGCGCTGCGGCACCGGCTGCAGCTGCGCGGGGTGACGGTGCTGACCGCGCCTGGCGAGGATGTCTTGACGCACAAGCGCCGCTACGATGCGCAGCAACAGGTGCTGTGGCTGTCCGATTCGATGAACGCCAGCCAGCAGGCCTTCCAGATGGCGGCGCAGCTTGGATTGCTGGAACATGCAGGGCTGATCGATACGCTGGTCACGCAGGCCGCCCTGTCCAGCGACGCCGCGCGCGCCGGTGCACGGCTGGCACTGTCGAACTACTACGCCGGCGCCGCGCTGATGCCGTACGGTGCGTTCCTGCAGGCGGCCGAGACCCATGCTTACGACATCGAGCGGCTGGCCCACCAGTTCGGGGTCGGTTTCGAAGCGGTCTGCCACCGGCTCAGCACCATGCAGCGCCCCGGCCAGAGCGGACTGCCCGTATTCTTTGTGCGCGTTGACCGGGCCGGCAATGTGTCGAAGCGGCAGTCGGCCACCGCCTTCCATTTCTCGCGCGTGGGCGGGACCTGTCCCTTATGGATCGTCTACGAAGCCTTCAGCCAGCCTGGCCGCGTACTGCGCCAGATCGCACGCATGCCCGATGGCGGCACCCATCTCTGGATCGCCAGGCACGTCAGCACCGGTCCCTCTGGTTTCAACGCGCCGAGCAAGTCATTTGCGGTGGCGCTGGGCTGCGATATCTCGCAGGCGCACCGGCTGGTATATGCGCGTGGGCTCGACCTTCAGGATCCCAGCGCCGCCACGCCTATCGGGACCGGCTGCAAGGTATGCGACCGCAGCGACTGCCCGCAGCGGGCGTTTCCTTCAATCCTGCTCAGTCGGGAACGGCAAGGATCACGCTCGACGCCTTGAACAGGGCCGTCACGGTTCCGCCCGGCGCGAGTCCCATCGCATTGCTGCTGTCATTCGTGACGATCGCCGCGACCGAGCCTCCGCCCGGCAGGTCGATCACGACCTCGGTGTTCACCGCACCTGGCTGAAGCCGCGAGATCGTCCCGGTCAGCTGGTTGCGCGCCGAGAATTTGGCATTCTCGTTGGCGGACATCAGGATGATCGACGACGCCTTCACGAGCGCGAACGCTTCCGCGCCGACGCGAAGCCCCAATTCCTCGGTGCTCGCGTGCGTGATGATCGCAACGATCTTGTGACCGCCCGTGACATCGAGTTCGATCTCGTCGTTCACCGCGCCTGTTTTCACGGACGAGACCTTGCCGAAAAACTGGTTACGCGCGCTTGTCTTCATGCTGACTCTCCTGATTAGCACATAGTCGTCGGCGAGGCCGGCGCTCTGGCGCCCCAGTTGTTCGACGAAACGCCGGTGTTCCTGTTCGACCATCTGGAAATTGCACACCAGCTGTTCGCCGCGCGGCGTCAGCCGGGTGCCGCCGCCGCCCTTGCCGCCGGCAAGCCGCTCCACCAAAGGCTCGCCCGCCAGGTTGTTCATCATGTCGATGGCGTCCCAGGCGGCCTTGTAGCTCATCTTCACTGCCTTGGCAGCCTGGGTGATTGATCCGCACTCGGCAATTTTCGCCAGCAGGGCCACGCGCGACGGGCCGCCAAAATTTTCGCCGCCCACCGTCAGCCAGACCGAGCCGTGCAATTCGATTTCATTATCCATTGGCATCCCGGATTCCTCCATTTATCGTGGCGTGATGAGCAAACTGGTCAAAGGCAGGTCGCTTTCGTCCGATACCGCCATGCCAAGCGGCCTGTCGTCGACCGCTCCGTCGCGCAGGTGAACGATGTGATCGCCAAACACTTCCGCATCGGAAGGATCGTGGGTGATCAGCACCATCGGGATCTGCAGGTGCCGCTGCAACTGGTCGAGTTCGCCATGCAGATGCACGCGCAAGGCCGGGTCGAGGGCGGCAAACGGTTCATCGAGCAAGAGCGCCGAGGGACGCGTGACAAGCGCGCGGGCAAGTGCCACGCGCTGCCGCTGCCCGCCCGAAATTTCGGCGGGCAACTGGTGCGCCAGGTGCTGCAGGCGGAACGCGTCCAGCCAATAGTCCACGGCCTCGCTGTGGGTATCTTTCGACGGATTGAACCAGCGGCGCGACAGGCCGAAGGCGATGTTCTGGCGCACGTTCAGGTGGGGAAACAGCGCGTAGTCCTGGAACAGATAGCCGACCCGGCGCGACTGTGGCGGAAGGTTGATGCCGGCGTCCGAATCGAACAGCGTCGCGCCGTCGAGGCGGATATGTCCCTCGTCCGGTTGCAGCAGGCCGGCGATCGCTTTCAGCGTCAGGCTCTTGCCCGACCCGGACGGCCCGAAGATGACGATGCGCTGGCTGTCGGACTGGAACTTCACGTTCAGTTCGAAGGTCCGCTTGCCGGAACGCAGTGTCTTGTGGATGTTGACGTCTAGGTGCATTGATGGCTCCCGCTAGCGGCTAGCGACTGGGCCGGGCGCCAGGCGGCCGGCCGTCAACAGCACGGCGATGCACACGGCGGATGTGACCAGGACCAGGATATTGGCCACATCGTCCTGCCCTGCCTGGACCGCCTCGTACACGGCAATCGACAGGGTTTGCGTCCGCCCCGGAATGCTGCCCGCCACCATCAGCGTGGCGCCGAATTCGCCGAGCGCGCGCGCAAACGCCAGCAACATGCCGGCCAGGATGCCGCGCCATGCCAGCGGCAGCGTCACCCGGAAGAAAATGGCGACCCCGGACACGCCCAGCACGCGCGCGGCATCCTCCAGCCGGCTATCGACGGCCTCGAAGGCGGCTCGCGCAGGCTTGAACACCAGCGGGAAGGCGACGATCGACGCGGCCAGCACCGCTCCCTGCCAGGTGAAGATCAGGTTGATACCAAAGGTGTCCTGAAGCCATGCGCCCAGCGGCCCCTTGCGTCCCACCAGCACCAGCAGGTAGTAGCCAAGGACCGTCGGCGGCATCACCATCGGCAGGGTCAGTATCGTGTCGAGCAGGTCGCGGCCGGGGAAGCGCTTGCGCGCCAGCAGGTAGCCGACCGCGACACCCAGCACCAGGTTGATGGCCGTGGCCCAGCCGGCTACTTTGAGCGACAGCGCCAGCGCGGTCCAGGTCGGGTGCATGTTGAAGGAGGCTCCCGCGTCAGGGTTTCAGGAAACCGTACTTGCCCAGGATGGCCTGTGCTGCCGGTCCAGAGACATAGGCGACGAAGCGCGCAGCCTCGGCGCTGTTGGCGCTGGCCGAGGTCTTCGCAATCGGATAGCTGATCGGCACGTCCAGCGGGACCTCGAACGCCACCTTCACCTTGTCCTTCATCAGCGCGGCGTCGGTCGCATAGACGAAGCCGGCATCGGCTTCGCCGCGCGCCACATAGTCGAGCGCCTGGCGCACGTTCTGGGTGTTGATCAGGCGCGACTCAAGCGGCGCCCACAGTTTGGCCGCGTCGAGCGCATGTTTCGTGTAGCGGCCGACAGGCACGCTGGCGGGGTTGCCGATGGCGATGCGCTGCATGCCGGGCTGGCGCAAGTCGTCGAGACGCTTCACGGCTGCGGCACTGTCGGCAGGGGTGATCAGCACCAGCGTATTGCGCACGAAGTCCTTGCGGTCGGCAGGCGCCACCAAACCTTCCTTGACCGCGCGATCCATCGTTTCCTGGTCGGCCGACGCGAAGACATCCACCGGCGCGCCCTTGGAGATCTGCTGCAGCAAGGCGCCCGACGCACCAAAGTTCAGCAACACCTTCGACCCGGCGTACTGGCTTTCGTAGCTGCGCGCGATTTCCTTGAAAGCGTCTGTGAGGCTGGCCGCGGCCGACACGGTCACTTCAGCTGCATTTACAAACCCGGTTGCTGCGAAGCCCAGCACTACGGCGAGGAGCCGTTTGGCGATGAAATTTCTCACGCTACATTCCCACAAAGTTCGTTGATGATGGGAGTGTACACTATCGCTATATACCTTTATATATTGCGCCAGGTCGAGTCCCGGCGCATCAGTAACACGGGCTCACCAAGCCAGCCAGCTCGTTGTCCACTTCAGCCATGGCCATGTAGTCGGCCGGCGACGACGGCACGAAGTCGATCTCTGCATAGCGTTCGTTGGCCCACGCCAGTTCCTCGCCGGGGAGAGTCCTCACGGTGATCGTCATCTCCATACAGCCCCTTTTCGAATAGATCACCAGTCTAAACCGTTACGGCAAGCATCAAGTGTCGCGCAGCGCGCACGAACCTGCAAAAGCGGGTAGCATCGAATCGGACACCGGCATTGGCCGATTCCTCCCCCAAACGAAGCTACTTTCAAGAACGGAGGCATCACATGGTCACCCAAGGATTACTCGCCCGGCTGGAAGCAAAGCCGGGCAAGGACGACGAGGTCGAAGAGTTCCTCAAGTCCGTACTTCCGCTCGCGCGCGACGAGTCTGGAACGACGGCATGGTTTGCCGTCCGCTTCGGGCGCAACGAGTATGGCATTCTCGATTTCTTCCCCGACGAAGCCACGCGCGAGGCGCACCTGAATGGTACAGTCGCTGCGGCAATTCTCGCCCAGGTTAACGTGTTGTTCACCGCGCCGCCAAAGATCCAGAAGCTGGCTGTGCTGGCCGACAAGCTGCCGCTCATCGCCACGTACGAATATTCCACGAAAGGGCTGCTGCTGACGTTCAAGGCGAAGTCGGGCCATGAGCAGAAGGTGGAGCAGTTCCTGCGCGATGCGCAGCGCTACGTTGACGATGAACCGTTGACGACTTCATGGTTCGCACTCCGGATCGATGAAACCCACTACGGCATCTTCGATACCTTCGGGGGAACGGCCGGTCGTTTCGACCACCTTACCGGGCGCGTCCCGCGCGACCTGGCCCTGCACGCGCTGACGCTGCTCGGGGGTGCGCCGCACATCGACCTGCTTGACGTGCTGGCCGAAAAAGTGATTTCGTAGGCAGGCAAGGGCCAGCCGGCGTGCCTCACTGGTCGAGCATGTGGAATAATCCGGGCACCGGGGCGCTGTTGCGCGCCCTTGAACCTGGAGAAAGCCACCCATGAGTTACGACCTGATGGTCTTTGATCCCGCGGCCGCGCCCGCGAAGCGCGGCGACTTCCTCGACTGGTACGAGCAGCAGACGGAGTGGGCGGACGACCAGGACTACGACAATCCTGCTGTCTGCACGCCACCGCTGCAGGCGTTCCATGCGGATATCGCTGCCGAATTCCCCCCTGCCGAGGATGAAGATACCGGCACCGACTACACGATCGACCGTTCCCTGATCTACATGTCCTTCCTCGACTGGGACAAGATCGACGACGCGCATGGCGCCGTTTCCCGCCTGGCCGCCAAGCACGCGCTGGGCTTTTTCGATGTCAGCTCCGACCTTGCCGAGGTATGGCTGCCGGACAAAAAAGGCGGCCTTCGCATCGCGCACTCCGATTAGTGCGACGCAGAGTCAGGGCGCCTCGATCGCGCCCCGGTACAGCGCATCGGTAATGCGCTCCTGGAACCGGGCCTCGGACGAAAACTGGCCCGGCTGCAAATCCGGGTTGGCGCCCGCTCCGCTCGCCACGTAAATCATGCCATCCCTGGTCTTTGGGTCGAACACGAACAAGGCGTTCAGTCCCCATGACCATCCAAGGTGGCCGACTCCCCTGAAGCCGCCGCCCTCGACCAGCCGGTCGCCGCTGGCGCGGCCGTTCCTGACGGTGCTGGCATCGGTGAAGTGCTGGTTGCCCAGGCCCCAGGCGTGATACAGGCCGTGGAAGCTGTCGCTGTCGCCGTTGCCGCTCTTGCCGTCGCCGCTCAAGGTCCACTGCCGGGCCAGCATCGCAGCGACGGTTTCCGGCTTGAGGATCTGCCTGTTACCATGGCGTCCGTCGTTCATGAGCATCAGCATGATCTTCGCCAGCTCGTTGGCGGAAATGCGCAAGCTGCCCTGCGGCCCGAAGATGGTGCCGTTGGTGCCCACGGCATAGGTCCCCAGTCCGGCCGGTGCAACGGGCGCCTGTACGCCGAAATCGTCCGACTGCGCGACCCACGGCCCGTTCGGGTTCCAGACCTCGTCGCCGTCCTTTTCGCGCTTGCGGTACAGGGTGGCGACATCGTCGATGTCGGCCGGCGCAAAGTCGGCCAGGTAGAAGCCGGCCTTCAGTTCCATCGGGTCGAAAATCAGTTCCCGCATCAGGCGGTCGAAGCGCTTGCCGCCCGCGCGCTCCATGATGGTGGCGATGATGCCCGAATTGAAGTTGACGTACTCGAAGTATTTTCCAGGCGCCGCAGTCCTCGACCACGCGCCGCCCTTTCCGTAAAAACGGCCGCCAGGCAGCAGGACTTCCCTGAGGTCGACGTTCGGATCCCACTTGAAGCCGCCCTCGTCGCGCAGCGAGGATGTATGCGCCAGCAGCATGCGCAGCGTAATCGGATGCTCCGGGAAATGCGGATTGCGCAAGCGGTAGCCCAGGTAGTCGCCGACATCGGCGTCGAGCGACAGGCGGCCCTGTTCCACCATCTTCATCGTGCCGAGCGTCGTCGCCAGCTTCGAGATCGACGCGATGCGGTACATCGTGTTGGCGTCGGCAGGCTGGGCCTTTGAATCCGCAGTGGCCAGGCGCTTGCTGCCCAGCTGCCGGCTGTAGACAATCTCGCCCCCGCGTACCGCCACCACCGACAGGCTGGGCAGCGGCATCGCTGGATCGTCGGCGATGGCCTGCAATTGCAGCGTCAGGGCAGCAACTTGCTTGTCGGGCAGTATGGCGGCGTTGGCTGAAGCAGAGATCATGGACATGGCCAGTATCGCGAGCAAGGGTTTGGTGGGAATCATCAGGTTCGCACGAATTACGTTAATGAATATCCCCGATACTATATTGTGGGGCAGTCGACTGTACAATCTTCGTCCAACCACAACACCGCGGCGCCATTAGGCGCCCACCATCATGGAAATCGCTATACTCTTCGGACTCATCCTTCTCAACGGCGCGTTCGCGATGTCCGAAATCGCCCTCGTCACTGCGCGAAAGGCACGCCTGACCAGGCTGGCCGATGCCGGCGACAGGGGCGCAAGCGCCGCCCTGGAACTCGGCGACGATCCCAACAAATTCATGTCGACCGTACAGATCGGGATCACCTCGATTGGCGTACTGAACGGCATCGTCGGTGAAGCGACGCTGGCCAGGCCGTTCGCGCTGTGGCTGCAGTCGCTCGGCATGCCGGCAGGGCCATCCGAATACGCCGCGACCGGCCTGGTGGTCGTGACCATCACCTATTTTTCGATCGTCATCGGCGAACTGGTGCCCAAGCGCCTTGCGCAGATCAACCCGGAACCGCTGGCGCGCATGGTCTCGCGCCCGATGATGGTGCTGGCCATGATCGCCAAGCCCTTCGTCATCCTGCTGTCCCAGTCCACCCAGCTTGCCCTGCGCCTGCTCGGCGTCAAGGAATCCGGCTCGCGCGCGATGACGGAGGAAGAACTGCACCTGATGCTGGAAGAAGGATCGGATACCGGCATCATCGAGCAGCATGAACACCAGATGGTGCGCAATGTGTTCCGGCTGGACGAGCGCGCGATCTCCTCCTTCATGGTGCCGCGCGGCGAGGTGGTGTGTTTCGACGCCAACCACGATATGGAAACGAACATGCAGCGCTTCCACGCAAACCCGCACTCGCGCTTCCCGGTGCTGCGCGGCGGCTGGAACGAGGTGCTCGGCGTGGCCAGCGCACGGCAAATGCTGGCGCGCTGCCTGCGTGGCGAAGCGCCCGACCTGGTGGACGGCCTGCAGGCGCCGATCTTCGTGCCGGAGTCGCTGACGGGGATGGAGCTGCTGGATCAATTCAAGGACTCGGGCGCGCAGCTGGTTTTCATTGTCGATGAATACGGCGAGGTGCAGGGCATCGTCACCCTGCAGGATGTGATGGAATCGATCACCGGCGAATTCAAACCGCTGCGCGCGGAGGATTCGTGGGCCGTGCAGCGCGAGGACGGTTCCTGGCTGCTCGATGGCCTGATCCCGGTTCCGGAACTGAAGGACTGCCTGGACATCGACGCGGTGCCGGAAGAAAAACGTGGCCGCTACCACACCTTGAGCGGCATGCTGATGCTGCTGTTGGGGGACCTCCCGCGGACGGGCGACCATTGCAACTGGAGCGGCTGGCGCTTCGAGATCGTCGACCTCGACGGCCTGCGCATCGACAAGGTGCTGGCCTCGCGCCTTACCGGATCGGACTGAAAACATGCAGATCCTTCCAGTACGCCTGTCGCCGCTGTCCGACCTGCGCGCCGCTCTCGAAGCGGTATTGCAGGAGCACGCCGTCGGCGCTGGCTTTGTCATGCAGGCCATCGGAAGCCTGAGCGTGGTGCAGCTGCGCATGGCGGGCATGCCGCAGCCGCTCGAGTTGCGCGAAGACCTCGAAATCCTGACGCTGGCCGGTTCGCTATCGCCCGATGGCGCCCACTTGCACATCTCGGTCGCCGATGCGCAAGGGCGCGTCATGGGCGGCCATCTCTGCCCCGGCAGCATCGTGCGCACGACCGCCGAGGTGCTGGTGGCTCTGCTGCCCGACCATCACTTCAGCCGCGAGGACGATGCGGAAACAGGCTTCAAGGAACTCGCTGTTCGCACTGTGCGTCGCTGACTTGGCGGGATGCGCGCTACGCGCTTTCCCACCCTACTCCCATGCGCCTCTCTCAGGTGTAGACCGGCATCTTCGCCAGAAGCTTGTCGAGGGTGACCGGATAGTCGCGCACGCGCACGCCCGTGGCGTTGTAGACCGCGTTGGCGATCGCCGCACCGACGCCGCAGATGCCAAGCTCGCCGACGCCCTTCGCTTTCATCGGCGACGACATCGGATCGGTTTCATCAAGGAAGATGACGTCCTGGTGCGGAATGTCGGCGTGGACCGGCACTTCGTAGCTGGCCAGGTCGTGGTTGACGAAAAAACCGGTGCGCTTGTCGACCACCAGGTCCTCCATCAGCGCGGCGCCGACGCCCATTGTCATCGCGCCGATCACCTGGCTGCGCGCCGATTTCGGATTCAGTATCCGGCCCGCCGCGCACACGGCCAGCATGCGCCGCACCCGCGTTTCGCCCGTAGCAGCGTGCACGCCCACCTCGACAAAGTGCGCGCCGAAGGTCGATTGCTGGAAGGTCTTGTCTAGCTTGCCGAATTCAATCAGGTCTTCGGCCACCAACTCGCCCGCTTCGGCCACCTGGCGCAAGGGCAGCGTACGATCGCCGGAGCGCACCATGCCGTCGGCAAACGTCGCGTCGGCGGCGTTGAAGCCCGCCTTGCGCGCCACCGCCTCGCGCAGCTTGACGCAGGCGGCGTACACGCCCGAGGTCGAACTGTTGGCGCCCCACTGGCCGCCCGACCCGGCCGACACCGGGAAGTCGGAGTCGCCCAGGCGCACCACCACCTTGTCCAGCGGTACGCCCATCATTTCGGCCGCGGTCTGGGCGATGACGGTGTAGCTGCCAGTGCCGATGTCGGTCATGTCGGTTTCGACGGTGACCACGCCGTTGCGGTCAAGCCTGACGCGCGCCGCCGATTTCATGTCGAGGTTGTTGCGGAACGCCGCAGCCACGCCCATGCCCACCAGCCACTGGCCGTCGCGCGATTTTCCAGGCTCGGGGTTGCGCGCGTTCCAGCCGAATTTGTCCGCACCGGTGCGCAGGCACTCGATCAGCCGGCGCTGCGAAAAACGGCGGTCAGGTTTTTCAGGATCGACCTTGGTGTCGTTGAGGATGCGGAAGGTCACCGGATCGATCTTCAGCTTTTCGGCCATCTCGTCCATCGCAACTTCCAGCGCCATCATACCCGGCGCTTCGCCGGGAGCGCGCATCGCGTTCCCTTCCGGGAGGTCGAGCACAGCGAGGCGCATCGCCGTCATGCGGTTGGGAGCGGCGTACAGCAAGCGGGTCTGCAGTACCGCCACTTCCGGACTCCCGCCTGGCAGGTCGCCGGACCACGATTCATGGCCCATCGCCGTGATCTTGCCGTCGCGCGTGGCGCCGATGCGAATGCGCTGGATGGTCGCCGGACGGTGCGTGGTGTTGTTGAACATAAGCGGGCGCGGCAACGCCACCTTGACCGGCCGTTTGGCCGCGCGGGCGCCCAGCGCGGCGAGCACGGCTTCGGCACGGATGAACAGCTTGCCGCCGAAGCCGCCGCCGATGTAGGGCGATACCAGGCGCACGTTTTCCTTGGGGATGCCCAGCGTCTTTGCCATGTCGTCACGGCTCCAGTCGATCATCTGGTTCGCGGTCCAGATGGTCAGCTTGTCGCCTTCCCATGCGGCGATCGAGGCGTGCGGCTCCATCATGGCGTGCGACTGGTCGGGCGTGGTGTAGGTCTGGTCCAGCCGCACCGGCGCTGCGGCGAAGGCGCCGGCAAAATTGCCTGCCTTCGAGTCCGGATTGTCTTCCTTCTTCGGCATCCTGGCCGACAGCTTTGCCTTGGCGAGGTCGTAGGCCCCGTTGCCCGCCGCGTACCCGACCTTCACCAGGCTGGCGGCGGCGCGCGCCTGCTCGAACGTGTCGGCGACCACAAGCGCCACCGCCTGGTGGTAATGCTGGATTTCCGGGCCGCCAAGCAGCTTGGCGGTGTTGAATTTACCCTTGCCGAGCTTGCCCGCCGTCTCCGCCGTGACGACCGTGATGACGCCAGGCGCGCGCCGGGCTTCGTTCACGTCCATCGAGGTGATGCGCCCCTTGCCGATGGCGGCGCCGACGATGTAGCCGTACGCTGCGTTCGGCGCGGCCTGGTGCTGTTCGTGCGCATACGGTGCGGTGCCGCTGGCCTTCATCGGACCATCGATGCGGTCGACCGGATGGCCGACCACTTTCAGCTGGTCGATAGGATTGGTGGTTGCTGGTGTGGTGAATTTCATAGTTCAGCCTTTCTTCGCTTCAGCCAGCACTGAGGCGAGCGTGCGCTGGACGAGGGGAATCTTGAATTCGTTGTCGTGGGTCGGTTTGGCGCCGGCCAGCAGCACGTCGGCCACCGCGCTGGCGCCACGCCCCATGTGCTGCTCCGCCGCCTCCACCCGCCACGGCTTGTGCGCGACGCCGCCCAGCGCCACTCGCCCGCCGCCTCCCGGCTGGATGACCGCGGCCACCGACACAAGTGCGAATGCGTAGGACGCGCGGTCGCGCACCTTGCGGTAGACGTGCGTGCCGCCGACAGGACGCGGCAGCTTGACGCCGGTGATCAACTCGCCCGGCGCCAGCACGTGCTCGATGTGCGGCGTGCTGCCCGGCAGCCGGTGGAAATCGGCAATCGGGACGACGCGCATCGATCCATCCGGCTTGACGGTCTCGACTTCGGCATCGAGCACCCGCATGGCCACCGCCATGTCGCTGGGATGGGTGGCGATGCAGGCATCGCTGGCGCCCAGGACGGCATGCTGGCGGCTGAACCCGCCGATGGCCGAGCAGCCGCTTCCCGGCACGCGCTTGTTGCAGGGCTGGTTGGTGTCGTAGAAGTAGGCGCAGCGGGTACGCTGCAGCAGGTTGCCCGCGGTGGTGGCCCTGTTGCGCAGCTGCGCCGAGGCGCCGGCCAGCAAGGCGCGCGACAGCACGCCGTAGTCGCGGCGCACGCACGCATCGGCCGCAAGATCGGTGTTGAGCACCAGCGCGCCAATGCGCAGGCCGCCATCCGGCGTGGGCTCGATCTTGTCGAGCGCCAGCCCGTTGACGTCGACCAGGTGGGTGGGGGTTTCGATCTCCAGCTTCATCAAGTCGAGCAGGTTGGTGCCGCCCGCGATGAAGCGTGCGCCGGGTGTGCGCGCTGCCGCGGCTGCGGCCTCGGCGGCCGTCTGGGCGCGCTGGTAGGTAAAGACCTTCATGCTGGCCTCCCGCCGGCTTCGGTAATCGCATCCACGATGTTGGAGTACGCGCCGCAGCGGCAGATATTGCCGCTCATGCGCTCGCGGATTTCCTCGGCGCTGAACATCGGGCGCACGTTGAGGTCGGCGGTGACGTGGCTCGGGATGCCCTGCTCCAGCTCCTGCAGCACCGCCACGGCGGAACAAATCTGCCCCGGCGTGCAGTAGCCGCACTGGTAGCCGTCATGCTTGACGAAGGCGGCCTGCATCGGATGCAGCTTGCCGGGGCTGCCGAGGCCTTCGATGGTGGTGACGTCCGAACCTTCGTGCATTACCGCGAGGCTCAGGCACGAGTTGATGCGCCTTCCGTCCGCGATGACGGTGCAGGCGCCGCACTGGCCATGGTCGCAGCCCTTCTTGGTGCCGGTCAGGTGCAGGTGCTCGCGCAAGGCGTCGAGCAGCGTGGTGCGGATATCCAGGTTGAGCTCGTGGACGGCGCCGTTAACGCGGATCGATACCCTGGACTCCACCGGCTGCGAGTTTGGCGCCGCCGGCGCTGCGTCCTGCGCACCGGCTACGGTCGGCAGCGCCGCCTCGGACACGGATACGGCGCCTGCGATCAACAGGCCGCGTCTCGAAATTTTCAAATCGCTGAAGTCGTCCATCATGTTCGCATCCTCGTGACTGGTGTGGGGGTGCCTCCGCGACGGGCTCCGGCGGCTGACTCATTCTAGGTAAGTTGTCAAAAACGAGTAGTCCGATTGACAGCCCTGCCGTCATGCTCTCCGCACATGAATTGGCAGAACGGGGCACGCGCAGAAGGTTAAAAACATTGCCGAGAAATTTGACATTGATCAATGCAAAGGCTTGCGCAGCCGCGGAAAGCAGCGTCTTTTCAAGCGCTTACGATTTCCCCCCGCGCTGGCCCGTAACTTGCATTGGAGTAGTGAACCGAATTATTTGGAGCCGACATGAAAGCAAGCACCCGCATCAGCCCGATCCTCGCCCTGTGTCTTTCGCTGTGCGGCAGTGGCGTTAATGCCACGCCGCTGGTCGTGGACTTCAACGGCCTGGCCCCGGCCGCGATTCCGATGAACGGCAATTTCGTCTCGCAGGGCATTGCGTTTTCACCGAACTGCCACCAGCACATTGCGACCACGCAGTCGGCTCCCTCGCCCTCGATCGGGGAAGTGCCGGCATGGGGCGGCCAGTGGCTGGGATTCGACCCGTCGGGTTGTCAGATCGGGGACAGACCACCATCTAGGTCGAGATCGAGGTCTGTCCCTGAGCCTTCCCCTCAAAAATTGCTTGTAAACAGGCTGGATGCCTGTTAACTTCTAATCCCAAAAACGGCGCATGCATGGCTGTGTTAACCCTTTCGTTTGTAGCGACCAAACTGCGAACGAAAGGAACAGACTATGCATGCAGGACGAATCATACAAGATTTGTTAGCCGATCAATGCCCATCGATACACGCCAAACGCCGGCATTGCCTTGCCTTGATGATTGAGGCGGCGCGGAGTGGCGGGCTTGGTTTGCTGAAGATGAGTAAGTCTGTGCAAGGCTCGAGCTCATTGCGTCATCGCATCAAGCGCTGTGATCGGCTGTTGAGCAATCCCCATCTGGCGACCGAACGCGTGGAGATATTTCGCGCAGTCGCGCAGCGCGTCTTGCAAGGCCAATCGAAGATCAGCATTATCGTGGACTGGTCCGATTTGTTAGCCGACATCAGCCAACACGTGCTGCGTGCGGCTGTCGTTGTGAAGGGCCGCGCTATCGTCATCTATGAAGAGATACACCCCACCGCGCAGTATGGTGCGGCTTCGGTGCACCGCGAGTTCATGAAGACGCTACGCTCGGTGCTGCCAGCCCATTGTCAGCCCTTGATCATCACCGATGCCGGCTTTCGCGCCGCGTGGTTCAAGATGCTCGATCAACTCGGGTTTGCCTGGATAGGACGCATCCGAAACCGCGACATGGTGACCCCCAGTGGCAAAAGTGACTGGCGCGGTTGCAAAGAGCATTTCGCGGACACGAAGGGACGTGCACGCGACCTGGGGAGCTTCAATTACGTCCGTTCGAACCCTGTGCCATGCCGTTTGGTGATGATCAAGAGAGTACCCAAAGGGCGCACATGCAAGACTGTGTTCGGGAAAAAATCGCAGAGCCACCATAGTAAGAAGCAGAGCGCAGGGCAACGGGAGCCGTGGTTGCTGGCTGTTTCGCCACGCCTGTCGAGGCTCAGTGCCAAGGCGGTTGTTAATTTGTACCAGGGCCGCATGCAGATCGAGCAGACGTTCCGCGACCTCAAAAGCTCCCAATGGGGAATGGGGCTCAGCAGCAGCCAAAACACGCAAGCCACATCGACTCACCATCTTGTTGCTCATCGCATCGCTGCTTGGCGTTCGCGCTGTGGCTGATCGGCTTGGCCGTACGCCGCAACGGGTTCGCTGTTCACTATGGCAGTCGCAAGAAAGCGGCTGCCACCCTATCCATCCTGTCGCTAGCGCGCCACTGGCTGCAATATCACAGCTCGGCACTCTTAACGCGACGTCAAATCGCCGAAGCGTTGAACGAGCTCGGGTCCATGCTCGAGACGTACGAAATATGAGGGGAAGGCTCAGGGTCAGACCACCATTCTGGAATATTCCAGAATGGTGGTCTGACCCCGATTTTGGAACAATTACATGCGCGACGAGGTGCCCGAGGTGCCGTAGTAGCTGTGGATCTGGTTCGCCCATTGTTGCTCGGCCATGTCGGGCCAGTGGTCGGTGTCGAAGCCGGGCGCGTTCGCGATGCGGCTCTTTTCGAGGTCCATCGTGAAGCGCTTGTGCACCGTATCCAGCTTCAGCGCTTCCCATGGCACCGCAAACAGTTTCTCGCCAAGCGACAGCACGCCCCCGCTCGACATCACCGCATACGCAACCTTGCCGGTGCGCATGTCGAGCATGATTTCCTTGATCTCGCCAAGGTGCTCGTTCTTCAGGTTGTGAACGTGGTTGCCGATCAGGGTCTCGGCGCCCATCAGTTCAGGGCCAGGCCCTTTGTGGCCTTTGTCTACATACATGCCATAGGCATCGCGTTCTTCATAAGACATCTTCGACCTCCTTGGTGGAAAACGTCCAGCATGAACTTGAAGGCCGGCAAGTCTGTTAGTTGCCTCACCCACGCGCAGTGTCCAGCCTTTACTTACCCTGCAGTTCCATCGAGCGCTTGTAGATATAGTTGCTTCGCTCCCTGGTCGCCGGATGGCTGCTGAGATAGCTGCCGGCGGTCTGCAGCCAGCGCGGCGTCGAACTTTGGCCAGGGGCAGCCGCTTCCAGCGAGTCGAACAGATCCGCAAGCGCAGTCGGCGGCAGCCCGGTCTCATCCAGGCGCCGGATCGCGTAGTCGTCGGCACTGCGCTCCATGTCGCGCGAGTAATCCATGTTCAGCAGCAAGGTCGGCGCGCCGGCAACGACCGCGCTGAAATCGCCGAACAGGGCCATCGAGGCGGCCGCAGTAATCGACGAACGCGCCAGCGCGCGCATCGAGTGGCGACCTTCGACATGGCCTATCTCGTGCGCCAGAACGCCGGCCATCCTGGCCCTTGCCTCGTCGTCGAAGTCAAATTTCTTGCCGACGATATGCAGCACCATTGCGTCCGTGATGACGATGGTGCCGTTCGGCAGCGCCAGTGCGTTGGGCGGCAGCTTGCCGCCGTCCATCACCCGCAGGCGCAGCGCAATGCGCGTTTGCGCCGGCGCCACGGACGCGAACACTTCCTGGACCTGGGCCACCACCTCGTCGCTCAGCCTGGTTTGTCCAAGCAGGCTGCCGTCAAGTCCCGCGAACGCGCTGTCGCCCACGGTCTGGTCGACCGACGCCGGCAGCGATGCCACGATCCGTTCGGCCAACGCCGGAATGCCCCACTTGACGGTCGCGAAGACAGTAGCGGCCAGCAACACCAGCGCGACCAGCGCGCCGATCCACCGGTCCTGCCAGCGCACCACCCTCGACTTGCGGTAGCCGAGCGCTGCCGCAACCGAAGCCTGGGCGTCGGCGTCGGGAATTTCGCAGCGGGCACCGTCCGCGAAGTCGAGCGCCGCCGGCGCCCGTTCGAACGGCTCTGCAAAGCACACCTCGGAGTGCGGATAGGATTTGACGAGGTCGGCGCCGGCTAGTCCGATGGTGCCGTGGCCAAGTTCGACGTTGACTGGATAGAGGCGGGCGCTGCGGCCGTCGAAGTAATTTGCGGAAATCATAAAGGCCCTTACCAGGAAAGATCGACGCCGAGGAAATCGGCAATGC
>NZ_QYUP01000073.1 GCF_003590855.1 Massilia cavernae | reverse complement strand
GGCGCTTCCTGGTCGGCCAGCCCGGCGACGAGGAGCAGGAAAGCCGCACCAACAACATGAGCCGCGCCTACCGCGTGAACCTGACGGTTCTCGCCCTGGTCGCGCTGTTCACCGGCGCCTTCCTCGTGTTTTCGACCCAGGCGCTGGCGGTGGTGCGGCGGCGCGGCCAGTTCGCCCTGCTGCGCGTACTGGGGCTGGAACGCGGGCAGCTCCTGCGCCAGGTACTGCTGGAAGGCGCCAGCCTTGGCGTCATCGGTTCGCTGATCGGCATCGGCGCCGGCTACGCACTGGCTGCGGCGGCGCTGCACTTCTTTGGCGGCGACCTTGGCGCCGGCTACTTCGCCGGTGTACGCCCGAGCGTCGAATTTACCCCACTTGCGGCCGCAGTCTTCTTCACGCTCGGTTTTGGCGTGGCGCTGCTGGGCTGCCTGGCGCCGGCATGGGAAGCCGCACGCGCCGCGCCGGCCGCCGCGCTCAAGTCCGGCGCCGATGAAACCGCGCTCTCGCGGCTAGACCGCGTGTGGCCTTCGCTGGCCTGCCTTGCCATTGCCGCCGCGCTGACACAGGCGCCGCCAGTGATGGAGCTGCCGCTGTTCGGCTACCTGTCGATCGCCCTGCTGCTGGTGGGCGGCATCGGGCTGATGCCGCGACTGGCGCGGGCCCTGTTTGGCGCCTTCAACCGCCGCGCCAGTGCATCGCCGGTACTCGCGCTGGCGCTGGCGCGCCTCGGCAACGCGTCCGGCCAGGCCGCAATCGCCCTGGGCGGCGTGCTGGCCAGCTTCAGCCTGATGGTGGCGATGGCCATCATGGTGTCGAGCTTCCGCGTTTCGCTGGACGAGTGGCTGGTGCAGCTGCTGCCCGCGGACCTGTACGTGCGCACCGGCTCCAGCAGTGCGGCCGGCGCGCTCGGGCCGAAGGAACAGGCCGCGCTGGCCGCTCTGCCGGGCGTTTCCCGGATCGAATTCCAGCGCAGCCGCCAGTTGTCGCTCGACGCCGCGCGGCCGCCGGTCGGCCTGCTGGCCAGGAACATCGACCCGGCCGATCCCGGAAAGGCCATGGTGGTCACTGGGGATGCCGTCACGCCTCCGGCCGGCGCGATGCCGGTGTGGGTATCCGAGGCTATGGTCGACCTGTACGGCGCCATGCCGGGAACCCGCCTCTCGCTGCCGCTGGGTGGCCGCCTGCACGAATTCTTCGTGGCCGGCACCTGGCGCGACTACTCCAGCCAGTCCGGCGCCGTGCAACTGCGCATGTCCGACTACCGCGCGCTGACCGGCGACCGCGAGATCAATGAGGTGGCGCTTTGGCTGCGGGATGGCGGGCAGGCCGCACAACTTGAAGCGCAGATCAAGGCCCTGCCGTTCGGCGACGCGCTGCAATATGCGCAGCCGGGCGAGATCCGCGCCATGAGCCTGACGATCTTCGACCGCAGCTTCGCCGTTACCTACCTGCTGGAAGCGATCGCTATCGCCATCGGCCTGTCCGGCGTGGCGGCAACCTTCTCGGCGCAGACGCTGGCGCGGGAAAAGGAATTCGGCATGCTGCGCCATGTAGGCGTCACGCGCGGCCAGGTGCTGCGCATCCTCGCGCTCGAGGGCGGCGCGCTGACCGCGCTTGGCATCGCCTGCGGCTTCGTGCTGGGACTTGTCATCAGCCTGATCCTCGTCTTCGTGGTCAACCCGCAATCCTTCCACTGGTCGATGCAGCTGCATGTGCCCTGGGGACTCGTGGGCACGGTGGCCGCCGTGCTGCTCGGCGCATCGGTGCTGACGGCGCTGGTGTCGGGCCGGTACGCGCTGTCGGGCGGGCCGATTCGCGCGGTGAGGGAGGATTGGTAATGCGCCTGATGCTCATGCTTCTCCTGCTGCTGGCGCAAACCTGCCATGCCGGCCCGCCCGATTTCGCCCCCGTGAGGCCAGGAAGGCCGCTGGCCTTCCCGCAGGACTACGGGTCGCATCCCGAATTCCGCACCGAGTGGTGGTATGTGACCGGCTGGCTGAAGACCGCCGACGGCAAGCCGCTCGGCTTCCAGGTGACTTTTTTCCGCAGCCGCACCGGGCACGATCCGGCCAACCCAAGTGCGTTCGCGCCCAAGCAGCTGATCATCGGGCACGCGGCGGTGTCCGATCCGGCGCTGGGAAAGCTGGCGCACGACCAGCGCTCCGCGCGCGAGGGTTTCGGCCTGGCGTACGCAAAGACCGGCACCACCGACCTCAAACTGGACGACTGGCGCATGCGGCGCAGCGCCGACGGCAGCTACACCGTCAGCATCAAGACCGGCCAGGTGGCGCTGGAGCTACGGCTGGCGCCGACCCAGCCGGTGCTGGCGCAGGGCGAGCGCGGCTTCTCGCGCAAGGGCCCGGAAGCACGCCACGCCAGCTATTACTACAGCGAGCCGCACCTGAAAGTGAGCGGCACCGTCGGCCACGCGAAGGCTGCGCCACGCGCGGTCGAAGGGACGGCATGGCTCGATCACGAGTGGTCGAGCGAGGCGCTCGATCCCGAGGCCAGCGGGTGGGACTGGCTGGGCGCGAACCTCGACGACGGGTCGGCGCTGATGGCTTTCCAGATAAGAAGCAAGCGAGGTGGTAAACTATGGGGTCATGCGGTACTGCGCGATGCCGCCGGCAAGGTCACGCAATACCCGCCCGACCAGGTTAGTTTCACTCCGCAAGCGCGGTGGAAGTCGCCGCGCACCAATGCCGAATATCCGGTGGCGACGACGCTTGTCACGGGCGGCACCCGCTGGCAGATCAAGCCTTTGCAGAACGACCAGGAACTCGATTCGCGGCAGTCGACCGGCGCCGTGTATTGGGAAGGCGCGGTGACGATCAGCCGCGACGGCGCGCCGGCCGGGCATGGCTACCTTGAACTGACAGGGTATGTCCGGCCAATGAAACTTTAAAAACAGAACAGAACATAAGCACCGACACGATGAGCAAGAGCACCACCAGCAGCACCCAGCCCGATCCACGCACCGCCAAAGGCAGCCTCGCCGCATTCAAGGGCCTGATGCCCTTCCTCCGCCCGTACCGCAAGCAGTTCGTGCTGGCCGCCATTGCGCTGGTGTTCGCGGCCGGCGCCACGCTCGCCATTCCGTACGCCTTCAAGCAGATGATCGACCTCGGGTTCGCGCCAGCGTCCGGCCCCCGCAACATCGACAACGTCAACGCCACCTTCCTCGCGCTGTTCGGCGTGGCGACCGTGCTGGCTGTGGCGACTGCCGCCCGCTTCTACACCGTGTCGTGGCTGGGCGAGCGCGTCACCGCGGACATCCGCGATGCGGTCTACCGCCACGTAGTAACGCAGAGCCCTGAGTTCTTCGAAACCACGCAGACCGGCGAAGTCCTGTCGCGCATCACCACCGACACCACCCTGATCCAAGCGGTGGTCGGCACCAGCGTGTCGGTCGCCCTGCGTAACACCCTGCTGTTCCTGGGCGGCCTCGTCATGCTGTTCGTGACCAGCCCCAAGCTGTCGTCGATCATCCTCGGCCTGCTGGTGCTGGTGGTTGTGCCTATCGTGCTGTTCGGACGCCGCGTTCGCTCGCTGTCGCGCGCATCGCAGGACCGCATTGCCGACGCCTCGGCGATGGCCGGAGAAATCCTGAACGCGATGCCGACCGTGCAGGCCTTCACCCATGAGAAGCTCGAGGCCACGCGCTTCGGCCAACTGGTCGAAGGCGCGTTCGGCACCGCGATGAAGCGCATCCGCGCGCGTTCGCTGCTGACGATGATCGCCATCGTCCTCGTATTCGGCACCATCGTGTTCGTGCTGTGGCTGGGCGCGCACGCAGTGCTGGAAGGCGCGATGACGACCGGCGACCTTGGCCAGTTCGTCCTCTACGCATCGATCGTGGCCGGGTCGATCGGCGCGCTGTCCGAAGTGATGGGCGAAGCCCAGCGCGCCGCCGGCGCGACCGAGCGCCTGATGGAGCTGCTGTCGGTGAAGTCGCCGATCGAGAATCCATCGAAGCCGTTTGCGCTGCCGGCGCGCACCGCCAATGGCGCGGCGCTCGCACTGAACGACGTCACCTTCTCCTATCCGTCCCGTCCTGAAGTGGCGGCGCTCGAGCACCTGTCGCTGTCGATCAAGCCTGGCGAAACGGTCGCCGTGGTCGGGCCTTCCGGCGCCGGCAAGACCACGCTGTTCCAGCTGTTCCTGCGCTTCTACGATCCGCAGGGAGGTTCCATCACGCTCGACTGCGTCGATATTCGCCAGCTGGACCTGCACACACTGCGCGGCGCGATCGGCATCGTCCCGCAGGATACGGTGATCTTCTCGGCCGACGCGATGGAAAACATTCGCTACGGCCGCGCCGACGCCACCGACGAAGAAGTGATCCAGGCCGCGAAGCAGGCTGCCGCCCACGAATTCATCGAACGGCTGCCTGAGGGTTACAAATCCTTCCTGGGCGAGCGCGGCGTGCGCCTGTCGGGCGGGCAGCGTCAACGCATCGCGATTGCGCGCGCGCTGCTGAAGAATCCCCCGCTGCTGCTGCTCGACGAAGCGACGAGCGCGCTGGATGCCGAATCCGAGCGCCTGGTCCAGAGCGCGCTGGAAGCCGCGATGGTCGGCCGCACCACCGTGATCATCGCCCACCGCCTGGCGACGGTACAGCGCGCCGACCGCATCATCGTCATGGAAGACGGCAAGATCGTCGAAACCGGCACGCACGCATCGCTGGTCGCGCTGGGAGGCATCTACGCCAACCTCGCCGCCCTCCAGTTCCACAACGTCCACGTAACGCATTAATTGCTTAAATCGGGGTCAGACCACTATTTTAGAAGGATTGCGAGAATGCTGGTCTGACCCTGAGCCTTCCCCTCATATTTCGTACGTCTCGAGCATGGACCCGAGCTCGTTCAACGCTTCGGCGATTTGACGTCGCGTTAAGAGTGCCGAGCTGTGATATTGCAGCCAGTGGCGCGCTAGCGACAGGATGGATAGGGTGGCAGCCGCTTTCTTGCGACTGCCATAGTGAACAGCGAACCCGTTGCGGCGTACGGCCAAGCCGATCAGCCACAGCGCGAACGCAAGCAGCGATGCGATGAGCAACAAGATGGTGAGTCGATGTGGCTTGCGTGTTTGGCTGCTGCTGAGCCCCATTCCCCATTGGGAGCTTTTGAGGTCGCGGAACGTCTGCTCGATCTGCATGCGGCCCTGGTACAAATTAACAACCGCCTTGGCACTGAGCCTCGACAGGCGTGGCGAAACAGCCAGCAACCACGGCTCCCGTTGCCCTGCGCTCTGCTTCTTACTATGGTGGCTCTGCGATTTTTTCCCGAACACAGTCTTGCATGTGCGCCCTTTGGGTACTCTCTTGATCATCACCAAACGGCATGGCACAGGGTTCGAACGGACGTAATTGAAGCTCCCCAGGTCGCGTGCACGTCCCTTCGTGTCCGCGAAATGCTCTTTGCAACCGCGCCAGTCACTTTTGCCACTGGGGGTCACCATGTCGCGGTTTCGGATGCGTCCTATCCAGGCAAACCCGAGTTGATCGAGCATCTTGAACCACGCGGCGCGAAAGCCGGCATCGGTGATGATCAAGGGCTGACAATGGGCTGGCAGCACCGAGCGTAGCGTCTTCATGAACTCGCGGTGCACCGAAGCCGCACCATACTGCGCGGTGGGGTGTATCTCTTCATAGATGACGATAGCGCGGCCCTTCACAACGACAGCCGCACGCAGCACGTGTTGGCTGATGTCGGCTAACAAATCGGACCAGTCCACGATAATGCTGATCTTCGATTGGCCTTGCAAGACGCGCTGCGCGACTGCGCGAAATATCTCCACGCGTTCGGTCGCCAGATGGGGATTGCTCAACAGCCGATCACAGCGCTTGATGCGATGACGCAATGAGCTCGAGCCTTGCACAGACTTACTCATCTTCAGCAAACCAAGCCCGCCACTCCGCGCCGCCTCAATCATCAAGGCAAGGCAATGCCGGCGTTTGGCGTGTATCGATGGGCATTGATCGGCTAACAAATCTTGTATGATTCGTCCTGCATGCATAGTCTGTTCCTTTCGTTCGCAGTTTGGTCGCTACAAACGAAAGGGTTAACACAGCCATGCATGCGCCGTTTTTGGGATTAGAAGTTAACAGGCATCCAGCCTGTTTACAAGCAATTTTTGAGGGGAAGGCTCAGGGTCTGACCCCGATTTATGAAAGTTTTTGCCGAGAAGGAACCTGAATTGACTGACGCTGAATTGCTGAAACAATGTCATACAGTCCTGCCGGGTCACCGCCCGCGGTCGCCCGCGGAAATGTTCGCGGCCATGGCTGCGTGGTGCGAGGCGAACGATGTCGCCCACGACGTCTATGGCGACGGCGAATTGATCCAGCAGTTCGAACAGAAAGTCGCGGATATCCTCGGCTTCGAGTCGGCCGTATTCTGCATCACCGGGACCATGACCCAGGTGACGGCGCTGCGCCTCGCCTGCGAGGACCGCGGCAGCACACTTGCGGCGCTTCATCCGACCTCGCACATCCTCGTCCACGAGCGCTCGAACTACCAGCTGCTTGGACACTTCCATGCGCTGATGGCCGGGGACCGCCATCGTCCCTTTACCTCAGCTGACCTCGCGGCCATCCCGGACAAGCTCGGCGCCGTGGCGCTCGAAATCCCGATGCGCGAGATCGGCGGCCAGGCCCCGTCGTGGGACGAACTGGAGGCGATCAAGCAGCATTGCCGCGAACGCGGCGCCCACCTGCACATGGACGGCGCGCGCTTGTGGGAGGCCGCCACCGCCTACGGCCGCACGCCAAAGGAGATCGCTGCCGGCTTCGATTCGGTCTATGTGTCGCTGTACAAAGGCATCGGCGGCCTCGGTGGCGCGATGCTTGCCGGTAGCCGCAAGTTCACCGCCCGCGCGGCCGAGTGGTTCCGCCGCGAAGGCGGCAACGTGATCCACCGTTCGCCCTACGTCATCGCGGCAGCGATGCAGTTCGACGAACGCCTGGCTGCGATGCCTTCCTACTTCCGCCGCACCGAATGGCTGTATGAAGTCCTGCGCGACTTCCCATCGATCCGCGTCAATCCGGCGCAGCCGCAGGCGAACATGCTCCACCTGCACCTGCCGGTGTCGTGCGAGCGCGCGCTGGAGATCCGCAACGATGTCGCGCGCGACCACAAGACATGGCTGTTCGGCCGCGCCTTCCATGGCGCCCTGCCCGACACCAGCGTCATCGAGCTGTATGTCGGCGACAATTTGCTCGACATGGCGGACGCCGACGTGCGGCAGGCCCTCGCCCTGCTGGCAAGCGCGCTCTGAGTTACAATCACGCCCTTACCCGAACGAGTCCCACGATGCGCCAATACCTTGATTTCATGCGCCATGTCCGCGACCATGGCACCGAGAAAACCGACCGTACCGGCACCGGCACGCGCTCCGTTTTCGGCTACCAGATGCGCTTCAACCTGCAGGAAGGCTTCCCGCTCCTGACCACCAAGAAGGTGCACCTGAAGTCGATCATCCATGAACTGATCTGGTTCCTCAACGGTTCGACCAACATCGCCTACCTCAAGGAGAACGGCGTCTCGATCTGGGACGAATGGGCCGACGAAAACGGCGACCTGGGCCCGATCTACGGCTACCAGTGGCGCAACTGGCCGACTCCGGACGGCGGCCACGTCGACCAGATCTCGCAGGTGCTCGACCAGATCAGGAACACTCCGGACTCGCGCCGCATGATGGTCTCGGCCTGGAACGTGGGCGACATCCCGCAAATGAAGCTGCCGCCCTGCCACGCGCTGTTCCAGTTCTACGTCGCCGACGGCAAGCTGTCGTGCCAGCTGTACCAGCGCAGCGCCGACATCTTCCTCGGCGTGCCGTTCAATATCGCGTCGTACGCGATCCTGACCCACATGATGGCCCAGCAGGCCGGCCTGGAAGTGGGCGACTTCGTCTGGACCGGCGGCGACTGCCACCTGTATTCGAACCACATGGAGCAGGTCGACCTGCAGCTGTCGCGCACACCTGGCGCCCTGCCCCAGCTGGTATTCAACCGCAAGCCCGACTCGCTGTTCGACTACAAGTTCGAAGACTTCGAAGTGCGCGGCTACGAGCCGCAGGCGGCGATCAAAGCGCCGGTGGCGGTATGAGCATGACCCAGCTGACCCTCGTCGTCGCCATCGACGCCCAGCGCGGCATCGGCGTGAACAACCAACTGCCGTGGCACCTGCCGGAAGACCTGGCGCACTTCAAGCGCGTCACGCTCGGCCACCCGATCATCATGGGCCGCAAGACCTTCGACTCCATCGGCCGCCCGCTGCCGAAGCGCCGCAACATCGTCATCACGCGCAACGCCGGCTGGACGCATGAAGGCGTCGATGTCGTGAATTCGCTGGAGGCGGCCATCGCGCTGGTCGGCGAAGAGCCGGCATCGATCATCGGCGGCGCCCAGATCTTCGCCGAGGCGCTGCCGCTGGCCGACCGCATGATCGTCACCGAGATCGCGCACACCTTCGCCTGCGACACATTCTTCCCCGAGCCGCCCGCCGGCGCATGGAAGGAAACCGCCCGCGAAACCCACCATTCCGACACCAACGGCTTCGATTTTGCCTACGTGACGTACGAGCGGGCGACCTGACTTATTTCCAGAAATGCAAGAGTGCGACAAACTCTTCCGCTAGTGCTTACTCTTACAAAAGTTTTTCACCGGATTGCGGACATTTCTGCGAAAATCCGCATCTAATTTTTTCGGTGCCGTGAGCGACGTTCCGCATTCCTGCGGTAACAGCCCTCGCGGCGCTTCGCTTTGGAGCCCTCCATGAAATTTCGCTTCCCCATCGTCATCATCGACGAGGATTTTCGTTCCGAGAATACGTCCGGCCTCGGCATCCGCGCGCTCGCCGCTGCCATGGAAAAAGAAGGCATGGAGGTGCTTGGCCTGACCAGCTACGGCGACCTGTCGCAGTTCGCGCAGCAGCAGTCGCGCGCCTCGGCCTTCGTGCTCTCGATCGACGATGAGGAATTCGGCGAAGGTTCGATCGAGGAGACCAACTTCGCGCTGACGGCGCTGCGCGCCTTCGTGCAGGAGATCCGCCACAAGAACGCGGACATCCCTATCTACATCTACGGTGAAACGCGCACCTCGCGCCACATCCCGAACGACATCCTGCGCGAACTGCACGGCTTCATCCACATGTTCGAGGACACGCCGGAATTCGTCGCGCGCCACATCATCCGCGAAGCGAAGTCCTACCTGGACAGCCTGGCGCCGCCGTTTTTCCGCGCGCTGGTCAACTACGCCAACGACGGCTCCTACTCATGGCACTGCCCTGGCCACTCGGGCGGCGTGGCTTTCCTGAAGTCGCCGATCGGCCAGATGTTCCACCAGTTCTTCGGCGAGAACATGCTGCGCGCCGACGTCTGCAATGCGGTCGAGGAACTCGGCCAGCTGCTGGACCACACCGGCCCTGTCGCCAAGTCGGAGCGCAATGCCGCCCGCATCTTCAACGCCGACCACTGCTACTTCGTCACCAACGGCACCTCGACCTCGAACAAGATGGTCTGGCATTCGACGGTCGCACCTGGCGACATCGTCGTGGTGGACCGCAATTGCCACAAGTCGATCCTGCACTCGATCATCATGTGCGGCGCGATCCCCGTATTCCTGATGCCGACCCGGAACCACCTCGGCATCATCGGCCCGATCCCGCTGGAAGAGTTCACGCCAGAGTCGATCGCCCGCAAGATCGAGGCGAACCCATTCGCGCGCGAAGCCGTCAACAAGAAGCCGCGCATCCTGACCATCACCCAGTCGACCTACGACGGCGTGGTGTACAACGTCGAGACCCTGCGCGAAATGTTGGACGGTAAGATCGACACCCTGCACTTCGACGAAGCATGGCTGCCGCACGCCACCTTCCACGACTTCTACAAGAACATGCACGCGATCGGCCGCGACCGCCCGCGCGCCAAGGAGTCGATGATCTTCTCGACCCAGTCGACCCACAAGCTGCTGGCCGGCCTGTCGCAGGCGTCGCAGGTGCTGGTGCGCGAGTCCGAGTCCGTCAAGCTGGACCAGGACGCGTTCAACGAGGCCTACCTGATGCACACCTCGACCTCGCCGCAATACTCGATCATCGCGTCGTGCGACGTCGCCGCGGCGATGATGGAAGCGCCAGGCGGCACCGCGCTGGTGGAAGAGTCGATCTTCGAAGCGCTGGACTTCCGCCGCGCGATGAAGAAGGTAGACGAAGAATTCGGAAACGACTGGTGGTTCAAGGTCTGGGGCCCGGACACCTTCAGCGAAGAAGGCATCGGCACGCAGGAAGACTGGATGATCCGCGCCGAGGACGACTGGCACGGCTTCGGCAAGCTGGCTCCCGGCTTCAACATGCTCGACCCGATCAAGGCAACCGTCGTCACGCCGGGCCTGTCGCTGGACGGCCAGTTCGGCGACACCGGCATCCCTGCGTCCATCGTCACCAAATACCTGGCGGAGCACGGCGTCATCATCGAGAAGTGCGGGCTGTACTCGTTCTTCATCATGTTCACGATCGGCATCACCAAGGGCCGCTGGAACACGCTGGTGACGGCGCTGCAGCAGTTCAAGGACGACTACGACAAGAACCAGCCGATGTGGCGCATCCTGCCGGAGTTCGCGGCAGCGAACCCGCGCTACGAGACCTGGGGACTGCGCGACCTGTGCCAGTCGATCCACGACTTCTACAAGAAGTCCGACGTGGCGCGCCTGACCACCGAAATGTACCTGTCGGACATGATCCCGGCGATGAAGCCGTCCGACGCGTTTGCCAAGATGGCGCACCGCGAAATCGAGCGCGTGGCGATCGAAAACCTGGAAGGCCGCATCACCGCGATCCTGCTGACGCCATACCCGCCGGGCATCCCGCTCCTGATCCCGGGCGAGCGCTTCAACAAGACCATCGTCGACTACCTGCGCTTCGCACGCGACTTCAACGAGCGCTTCCCCGGCTTCGAAACCGACGTGCACGGCCTGGTCAAGCGCGAAGTGGACGGCAAGATGGGTTACTTCGTGGACTGCGTCAAGCAGTAACGTCAAATCGACGGCGGCGGGTGGTGTAGCAGGATAGGGGTAGGGATGATCAGATCACCCCTCCCTCCGAACCGTACGTGCGGTTTTCCCGCATACGGCTCTCCATTTGAGAATTTCCACATCGGGGTTGGCTCGCTGCGGCCCGAGCTTCGTAAAGGGTGAACAGCCCGAGATTTGCGAAGTAGGTTTTCGGCCAGCGTTGACTGATGGCTTTACTCCTGTGGTAGTACCCCAGCTTGTTATGTTTGCACAAGATTGACCGCAGGCGACGTCGCACAAATCCGTCCAAGTTGGCAAATATGCCTCCCTTCGCATGTTTGAAGTAGCCAAGCCAGCCCTTCAACATGGGATTGAGGCGATCCACCAAGTATTTCAGGCTCTGACCACAGTTGCGGCGCGTCAGGGCTCTGACTTTGTCGCGGAATGCGTTGATGCTTTTGCGTCGGATGTTTCGGTGGCCTGCTTCGAATCGGTAACCAAGGAAGTCGAATCCTTGCCCGCGCTCCATACAGTTTCCATTATGTGTTTTGTCAGGATGCAGCGTCAACTGATGAACTTGCACCCATTCTGTGACACGCGCTAATGCTGCCTGCGCCTGCTCCTGGCTTTCGCACAACACGACGAAGTCGTCGGCATAGCGAACCATTTTGTAGCCTGCATTTGCCATTTCTTGATCGAGGTCGTGCAGATACACATTGGCGAGTAACGGGCTGATCACCGCTCCCTGTGGCGAACCCATCGTGGGCACCCAGTGACTTAGTTGTGCAACAATTTCTTGCTGAAGATACCGTTCAATGAGATGCAGTACCTTGCCGTCCGCTATGCGCCTTTTGAGCTTCTCCATCAGCATCTCGTGGGAGATGGTGTCAAAGTAGCTTTTGAGGTCGGCATCGACCACCCAGACCCGGCCAGCATTGAGTAGCTTCTGGACTTCGCGCAGGGCGTCTTTGCAACCGCGTTGCGGTCGGAATCCATAGCTACTGTCCAGAAATTCGCGTTCGAACACGGGTTCGAGGACGAGTTTGAGGGCTGTTTGTGCTATCCGATCCTTTACCGTCGGGATGCCCAGAGGACGTTCGCCGCCTCCTGCCTTGGCGATGGTGACTCTGCGTATCGCTTGCGGTTCATAGCTGCCAGATCGTATCGCCTGACTCAGTTCAGTCAGATAACGCTGCGAATTGGCGGCAAAGATTCCCACACTCATTTGATCCACTCCACATGCGCCGGCGTTGGCTTGCACACGTTGCCAAGCCGCTGCCAGCGTCTTTGGCGCGTAGACCTTGTCCATCAGACTGAACCATTTACCTCCTTTGACTCCGTTACCCAGAGCCGCCAACATGGCCTCCGTCCAGACGCAACCTTCCACCCAGGTCCAGCTCTCGGGGCTGCTGCCGCTTTCGCTGATCCGGCCTTCTGCTTCTTGTTTAGTCGTTGCCGACACTAACGAAGCTCGTTTCCATGGTTCCATATGGCCTTCGTCCATCTCTCTTCCTACCTCCCATCCCTAGATGCGGTTTTGCTAGCCGCATTTCTCGTCCACCTTGGGCGTTTCTGCGCCGGGCTTCTCGCGGTACGATGAAGGTTCTGACTGCTGCCTCGCTTCACCTGCGGTGGCAGCTCTCTCTGCTTATCTCGCCTAGCCTTCCTGTCATTCCGCTCCCAACCACTTGGTGTGCCGATGAGTCGCTTTCACCGTTATCGATAGCGCTCACCGTGGTTTCTCAGACTTCGCCATGAAATCGCAGGCTCGTCGCGGCACCCTGCCGAATCGGATTCGTTTTACTACGGACTGACCATTCGCCTTCGGTTGCTCTCCACACCGCCTCGCGGCGACGCAGTTACCTTCGGCTTCAAAGGCGATAACCTCCTTTGACATGGACTTGCACCATGCTGACTACGCGCCTTCACAGACGCACGGGTTCGAATCGCATGCGATTCGCCTGCGGAACGGTATCCGCTTACAAGCGGATACTCCTCTGCGCTACGCGCTTACCCGCCCTACGGGTATGTTGCAGGAGACCCGTAGGGCGGACAAGCGAAGCGCCTCCGCCGAATTTCGTCACCCCAAAAAAAAGAACCTCGCGGTTCTTTTTTTATTTACGCCTTCGGCAGCGTTACTCCACTCTGCCCCTGGTACTTCCCGCCGCGGTCCCTGTACGAGGTTTCGCACACTTCATCGCTCTCGAAGAACAAGACCTGCGCGCAGCCTTCGCCCGCATAGATCTTTGCCGGCAGCGGGGTCGTATTGGAGAACTCCAGCGTCACGTACCCTTCCCATTCCGGCTCGAACGGTGTGACGTTGACGATAATCCCGCAGCGCGCATAGGTCGATTTGCCCAGGCAAACCGTCAGCACGTTACGCGGAATCCGGAAGTACTCGATGGTGCGCGCCAGCGCGAACGAATTCGGTGGGATGATGCACACGTCGCTCTTGATATCGACGAAGGAGTTCGAGTCGAAGTTCTTCGGATCGACGATGGTGCTGTTAATGTTGGTGAACACCTTGAACTCGTCCGCGCAGCGGATATCGTAGCCGTACGACGAAGTGCCGTACGAAATGATGCGGCGGCCTTCTTCTTCACGCACCTGGCCAGGTGAAAACGGTTCGATCATGCCGGTGGATTCAGCCATGCGGCGGATCCATTTATCGCTCTTGATAGTCATCTCGGGGTTTCTGGTAAGTAGATTGCAGGGAAAGCTGATTGCCCGGACCGGCGCAACGGAATTCCCTGATTTTACGCGAAAACCGCCCCCGGACTCTAGTCCTTGCCGAGGAGCCTGAAGATCATTTCGCGCGTCAGCCTGGCGGTCAGCGCGGGCGACTCCATCGGGAACAGGTGTCCGCCCTCGATTTCGACAAAATTGTCGCCCACCAGGCTGCGCGTGGCGCTGCGCCCTGCCTGCTGCAGTTCGAACGAGGTGGTACCGGCCACGAAGCCGATCGGCACCGGGAATGGCTCACTGAGGATGCTGCCCATATGGTGCGGCAGTGCGTTGTAGATGTCGGTCTCCACGTCGCGCGAGAAGCGCAGCGTCACGCCCTCGGGATGCGGCACCAGCCCGTGTTCAAGATAGTCGTCCAGCACGCCGGGCGCCCACGCCGCAAACACGTCCTTGGAAATGAAGTGCTCATAGGCGGCGCCGCGGTTAGGCCACACCGTGCGGCGCTTGCGCGAGAATCGGGCTGGCGAAAAGCGGTCGGCATGGCCGAGTTTTTTCACCACGCGCCACATCCAGGCGCGCCATCCAGCCACCACCGGCGAATCGAGCATGACAACGCAGCGCACCAGGTCCGGGCGCTGCTTGGCCGCCATCATGCTCAGCATCCCGCCGAGCGAGTGGCCGACCAGGATCGCCGGCTCGTGGTAACTTTCCAGCGTGACGATCAGTTCCGCAACCAGTTCCGGCCAGCCGTCCGTGACCGGATAGCGCGGGTCGTGGCCGTGCATGTCGACCGCGCGCACGTCAAAATCGGCGCGCAGGTAGTCGAAGAACTGGCGGTAGGCTCCGGCGGGATAGCTGTTGCCGTGGCTGAAGTGCAGCAAGGGTTTGGTCATGTGTGGAATTGTAATGCGATTGCCATGCCCCGGTTAGAAGGAACAATCTACTCGCCGCGGCCCGGATACCAGTAGCGGGCGTGCGCGCGGCGGTAAGCTTCCACCGTCAGCGCCTGGCCGAACTTCAATGTAATGGCACCCGTCTCGTCGGTCCGCAGCCGTTCGATACCCATGCCTTTGTAGCGCTCGATCACTTCCCGCTTGGGGTGGCGGTAGCGGTTGCGGTAGCCGACCTGGAACAGCGCCACCGACGGCCTCACCGCTTCGAGGAAGGCCATCGTGGACGAGGTTCCGCTGCCGTGATGGGGCGCCAGCAGCACCGTTGCCGGCAGGCGTGCGCGCATGCCGCCATTAAGAAGCTCGGCTTCCTGGGCCGCCTCGATGTCCCCGGCAAGCAGGACTGAATGGCCGCGCGCCGTGATGCGCAGGGTGCAGCCGCGCGCGTTGGACTTGAGAGTCTTGTCGGCATAGCTTGCGGGCGAAGGATGCAGCATCTCGAACTTGACGCCATCCCATTCCCAGCCCTGCCCGGCCACGCAGCGGCGATGTACGGGGGCTGCCTTGACGATAGCGTGATCTTCCCATAGCGACGACAGCACCCAGCCGGCACGCACCGCGTCCAGAACGGCCAGCGCGCCGCCGGCGTGGTCGACGTCGCTGTGGCTCACGACAATGCCGTCCAGCCGGCCAATGCCGCGCGCCCGCAAGTACGGTGCGATGATGCGGTTGCCGCCGTTCGATTCCGGCGAATAGTATGGGCCGGTGTCGTAGAGCAGCCGGTGGCTGCGCGTTTCCACCAGCAGCGCCATGCCCTGGCCGACGTCGAACGCCGTCAGGTGCATGTCCCCCTCCGCGGGATGCGTTGGAAGGTTGGCAAGCAAGGGAAGCCAGCCCGCCATGCCGGTCCAGCGCACCGGCCAGCCGCGCGGCGCCAACATCCATACAGTGCCGATCACCGCGAAGCACAGCATCCACGCGTCCGGCGCCGGCGCTGTCCAGACCGCGAAGCGCAAGTCGCCCAGCCATCCAAGGAACAAGGCCAACGCTTCCATCGCGAAGTGGGCGGCGCCGAGCAGGATGTTGGAGATGGGCGCCGGCGCCAAGCTTCCGGCCAGCGACAGCGGCGTGACGACAAAGCTAACCACCGGTATCGCCACCGCATTTGCCACCGGACTGACGATGGAGACCTGCGAAAAGAGTAGCATTGTCAGCGGCACCAGGCCGATCGTCACCACGTATTGCGTATGGGCGCCGAGGCGCAGCGCCGCCTTGACGCGGCCTTCGCGCGGCTTGATGCGGCCCACGGTGGCATACAGGATCACCCCGACGGCGCCGAACGACAGCCAGAATCCCGGCGCCAGCACCGACCACGGGTCGAGCAGCACGACGATGCCGAGCGCGCTGCACAGCACATGCGACACGTTCGTGATGCGGCCGAACCAGAGCGCCGCCGCCACCACGGCCAGCATGTACAGCGTGCGCTGCGCCGGTATGCCGAAACCCGCCAGCAGCACGTACAGCAGGCCGACGCCAGCACCCGCGAGCGCCGCGACTTTCTGGGCCGGGAGGATCAGCGGCAGCTGCGCCCGCGTAAACAAAGACCGCCGCCACAAGGCCGAGGCCATAGAAGCGAACAATCCGGCCACCATCGTGATGTGCAGGCCTGAAATCGACACGAGGTGGCTGACGCCGGTGCGGTTGAAGACCTTCCAGTCCGACTGGGCGATTGCGCGCTGGTCGCCGATCACCAGGGCGACGATGACGCCTGCGTACTCTTTCCCGGCAAGCGCGGAACGGATACGGGTGCGCAGCGCTGCCCGCGTGCGCTCCACCACCGTGCTGAAGCCCGGCACAAAGGCACCGATGCGCCGGTTTCCCGCGCCTGCGGGCCGGACGTACCCTGTCGCGCGTACGCCCTGTTCCAGCAGCCAGGCCTCGTAATCGAAACCGTGAGGGTTGGCGTTCCCGTGCGGCCGCTGCAGGCGAACGGTGAGCTGCCACCGTTCGCCCGGCTGGACATTTCCGGCCTGCTGCTCCGAATCGCGGAAGCCGGTGTACCACGCCAGCGCTATGCGCGGCGGCACCGCGGCCCGTGCACCGGTTGCCTGTTCCACCCTGAACTGGAAGCGCACGCCCTGGTCAAAATTGTACGGGAGGCTGTCGATGACTCCGATGACCATCAGGTCGCGGCCTTCATCCGCTGCGGACAGCGTGGGAGCCAGCGCCAGCTGGCCGAGCCAGGCTGCCCAGCAGAAGCCAAGGAATGCGCCGCCAAGAGCGGACAGCGCGGCTCGCCGAAGGAGCAACAGCAGGATCCCGGCAGCCACAAGGCAAACGACCAGCGTACCGGATGGCAGTTCGGCCCGGATCTGCAGGCCGGCCACGCCAACGACGAATCCAAGGATCAGGCAGCGCATTGTCAGTCACGGGGAACAAATCCCCAGTGTCGCCCGGCATCAGGGCGCGAGGCTTGCCGGCGCTCAAACCAGCTTCGAAAGACGGGGCAAGGCCGCCAGTGCGTTGGCCATCGTCGCGGCGTCCAGCACCAGCGGATCGATGCCGCGCAGGTCCGCCAATGCCCGGCCGATCGCGGGCAGCTGCTCGGGGCTGTTCCGGGCCGGATGGATCCACGCCGGGGAGATGTCCGGCGCATCCGTCTCGAGGACAATCGATTCGAGCGGAAGCTGGGTCGCCAGCCGGCGGATCTGCAGCGCGCGCGTGAACGTCATCGCACCGCCGAAGCCCAACCTGAACCCGAGGTCGATATAGGTCTGCGCCTGCTGAAAGCTACCGTTGAAGGCGTGCGCGATGCCGCCCGCCGGCCGCACTTGGCGCACGTGTTTGAGCACGTGGTCCTGCGAGCGGCGCACGTGCATCAGCACCGGCAGCTCGAAGTCGCGCGCGATGCGAAGCTGTTCGCGGAAGAAGTGCTCCTGCTTGTCGCGCATGGCGGGTTCGCACAGCATGGGGATGAAGTAATCGAGGCCGATTTCGCCGATGGCCACAAAATACGGGTCGTTCATCGCGGCGTCGACCAGTGCTCGCAGGTGCGTCAGGTCTTCCTCCTGCGCGTTGGGCACGCAGATGGGGTGGATGCCGAGCGCATAGCTGGCATTGCCCGCTTGCGCCGCCAGCTGCGCGACGACAGCGAAGTTGTGGCGATCGACGGCCGGGATGACGATCATCCCGACGCCGGCCTCCCGCGCCCGCCGCGCCACCGCCAGCGACTCGCCGCCGAATTCGTGCGCGTCAAGGTGGCAGTGGGTGTCGATCCACATCTCAGGCTTCCTGCAACCCGTTCTCGGTGAGGCGCAGCACGCGGTCGCAGCGGCGCGCCAGCTCGATGTCGTGGGTGACGATGACGAAGGCGGTGCCGAGGTCGCGCGACAGTTCCAGCATCAGGCCGAACACGTTTTCGGCGGTGGCGTGGTCGAGGTTACCTGTCGGTTCGTCGGCCAGCACGCAGCCCGGCTGCGTCACGAGGGCGCGCGCAAGCGCCACGCGCTGGCGTTCGCCGCCCGACAGTTCGCCCGGCACGTGGATCACACGTTTGGACAGGCCCACGCGCGCCAGCATAGCCTCGGCCCTTTCCACGGCCACCGCGCGCTTCTCGCGGCGGATCATCAGCGGCATGGCCACGTTGTCCAGCGCCGAGAACTCCGGCAGCAGGTGGTGGAACTGGTAGACGAAGCCCAGCATGTTGTTGCGCAGCTCGCCGCGCCGCGTTTCCGACAGCGTGGCGAAGTCCTCCCCCATCAGCGTGACCGAGCCGGTGGTCGGCGTATCGAGACCGCCCAGCAGGTGCAGCAGGGTCGACTTGCCGGAACCGGAAGCGCCGACAATGGCCACTCGCTCGCCGCGGTAAATCGAGAAGTCGATGTTGGCCAGCACCGGGACCGAGTACGTTCCCTGGGTGAAAGTCTTGCCAAGGCCGCGCGAGGCCAGCACCGGCAGCTTGTTCGTATCATTCATAGCGCAGTGCCTCCGCAGGTTTTACGCGGGCCGCCGAGTAGCTCGGATACAGGGTTGCGACGAACGCGAGCAGCACCGAGATGCCGCCGATCTTCGCCACGTCGATCCAGCGCAGGTCGGAGGGCAGCGCACTGATTAGGTAGATGTCCTGGGACAGGAATTGCACGCCCAGCATGCGTTCGATGAACGGCACGATGACGTCGATGTTCAGCGCCACCAGTACGCCGAAACCCACGCCCAGCGCGGTGCCCATGATGCCTACCAGCGCGCCCTGGATCATGAAGATCTTCATGATCGAGCGCGGCGACGAGCCAAGCGTGCGCAGGATCGCGATGTCGGCCTGCTTGTCGGTCACCGTCATCACCAGGGTCGACACCAGGTTGAAGGCGGCTACCGCGATAATCAGCGTCAGGATGATGAACATCATCTTCTTCTCGGTCTGCACGGCGGCGAACCAGTTGGCGTTTTCCTTCGACCAGTCGCGCACCAGCAGGTCGCCGGACATGGTCTGCTTCAGTTCATGCGCCACGATGGGCGCCCTGTGCATGTCTTCGATGCGCAGGCGGATGCCGGACGGCGCGTCGAGGCGCTCCATTTTCTGGGCATCGTCGATACTGATCAGCGCCAGCCCGGAATCGAACTCGAAATGGCCGGCTTCGAAAATGCCCGACACGGTGAACGAGCGCGTACGCGGCAGCACGCCGGCCGGCGTGGTCTGCGCCTGGGCCAGCATCATCGTGACCTTGTCGCCCATGCCGACGTTGAGCGCGCGCGCCAGCGCATAGCCCATCACCACGTTGAAGGAACCGGGCTGCAGCGAATCGAGGCTGCCGCGGCGTACCTTGTTGGCCACGTCCGATACCTTGCCTTCTTCCGACGGCAGGATCCCGCGGATTACCGCCGGACGCATCACGCCGTCCTGCAGCAGCATGCCCTGGGTGGCGACGAACGGCGCGGCGCCCTTGACCGCCGGGTTCTGGAAGGCTTCTTTCGACGCCGCCTGCCAGTTAGGCATGGCGCCGCGCGCATCGTAGATTTCGATGTGCGCCAGTACCGACAGCATGCGGTCGGTCACTTCCTTCTGGAAGCCGTTCATCACGGACAGCACGACAATCAGCGCGGCGACGCCGAGCGCGATGCCGGCTACCGAAATCAGGGAGATAAACGAAATAAAACTGTTGCGCCCACTGCGGCGCCCGGCGCGCGTATAGCGCAGGCCGACCAGCCACTCGTAGGGTAATTTGTGGATGATGCTCATGGATTCCATTTGCTTGACAATTTGAGCACGAAGTGTGCCACACAAAACTCCTCAGTAACAGGACTTGCACAATTGAATCGCCCCCTGCGGGGCATATTTGGCCTCCAGCAGGCACGGCAGATCGCCTACAATTGCAGCATGACCCAGATTACGCTTGTCCTGCCGTTTGCACTGCCCCCTCCCGAACTGGCTCCCGACCTTGTACGCGCTTTGAAGGCGCCCGCCCTTGCAAGCCTGATAACCCGTGCTTCGGCCACCCCGTCCACTGCCGGTTCGGTTGATGGTGAAAACCGCGGCTGGGCGCTGCCGCACGAAACCTGGCTTGCCCGCGAGCTTGGACTGATTGATGCCGGCCGCCCCGCTTTCGCGGCGCAGGCAATGCGCGGATTCGGCCTCGACGCCAGTGATGGCACCTGGTTCATCGTCAACCCGGCCCATATCGAGATCGCGCGCAGCCACATGCTGATGGCCGATGTACGCAGCCTGGGGCTGACGGAGGCGCATTCGCGCGCCCTGTTCGACCTCGCCAAGCCGTATTTCGACGACTCCGGCAAGCCGCTGCTGTATGGCGACGCGCATACCTGGTTCATGCGCGCCGACGACTGGGACGGCCTCGATACCGCCACGCCCGACGCCGCGGCGGGAATGAACCTGACGGACTGGCTGCCGCAAGGCGACAAGTCGAAGGAATACCGCAAGCTGCAGAATGAAGTGCAGATGCTGTGGTACCAGCATCCCGCCAACAATGCGCGCGAAGCCGCGGGCCAGCAGGCCATCAACGGATTCTGGCCGTGGGGCCGCGCCACCAGCGGCGACATGATCGCGGCCGCGGCGCCTGCGCTGGCCACCTGCGCCGTACCGGGATGGCTGGCGGCGCTTGCCGCCACGAAGAATGCCGCAATACCGGAGTTGCTCGCCTCCGGCGAGAAGCACGCGCTGCTATTCGACGACAGCGCCAGCCGCGCGGCCATCGGGGCCGAATGGGCGGCATGGCTGGCGCAGATGCAGCACTTGGAGGCGTCCGTGCTCGAGCCGCTGCTCGCCGCCCTGCGCGACGGCCGCGTCGCCAGGCTTCGTCTCGTGCTCAGCCACCGCGACCGCTGCGCCGAATTCACTACAACCAAACTGGCCCAGCACATGTTCTGGCGCCAGCCAACGCTAGCCCGATTGCTCCCATGACCCGCATTACCACCCGCTCCTGTTCGTTCCGTACCGCCGAAATGCTGCGCCAGGATGGCGTCCATCCCGTGCTGGCGCGCCTGTATGCCTCGCGCGGACTCACCACCACGCGCGAGCTGTCGAGCGAGCTTGCCGCGCTCGAACCGCCCGCCGGCCTGCTGCACATCGATGCCGCGGCGTCCTTCCTGGCCGACGCCATCGAAGCCGGCAAGAAGATGTGCATCGTGGCCGACTACGACTGCGACGGCGCGACCGCCTGCGCAACCGCGCTGCGCGGCTTGCGCGCGATGGGTGCGCAGGTCGACTACATCGTGCCTAACCGTTTCGAGTACGGCTATGGCCTCACGCCCGAAATCGTCGCGCTGACGGCACACGAAAAGGCGCCCGAGATTATCATCACCGTAGATAACGGTATCGCCAGCATCGACGGCGTGGAAGCTGCCAAGCGCCTCGGCATCGACGTGGTCGTCACCGACCACCACCTGCCGGGCGACACGCTGCCCGACGCGCGCGTGATCGTCAACCCGAACCAGCCCGAGTGCGGCTTCCCCAGCAAGAACCTGGCCGGCGTCGGCGTGGTGTTCTACGTGCTGCTGGCCCTGCGCGCCGAACTGCGCCGCCGCGGCGTATTCGACGCCCAGACCCAGCCTAAGCTGGACAGCCTGCTCGACCTGGTGGCACTTGGCACCGTGGCCGACGTGGTGCGGCTCGATGCCAACAACCGCATCCTGGTCGCGCAAGGCATCAAGCGCATGCGCGCCGGCCGCATGCACCCCGGCGTGGCCGCGCTATTCCGCGTGGCAGGGCGGGAGGCGCGCAGTGCGTCGCCGTTCGACCTCGGTTTCGCAGTCGGCCCGCGCCTGAACGCGGCCGGCCGCCTCGACGACATGTCGCTCGGTATCGAGTGCCTGGTCACGGATGACGAAGGTCGTGCCTGGGCCATCGCCCAGCAACTCAACGAGATCAACCTGAAGCGGCGCGAGATCGAGGCGGACATGCAGGACACCGCCCTGCTCCACCTCGACGCCTTCGAACCGGCGAACAGCAGCACCATCTGCGTGTTCGACGAAGGCTGGCACCAGGGCGTGATCGGCATCGTGGCTTCACGCCTGAAGGAGAAGTTCTTCAGGCCGACCATCACCTTCGCCCCGGGCTCCGACGGCTGGCTGAAGGGCTCCGGACGCTCGATTCCCGGCTTCCACCTGCGCGATGCGCTCGACCTTGTGTCGAAGCGCGCGCCCAGCCTGATCGACAAGTTCGGCGGACACGCCATGGCGGCCGGCCTGACCATACGCGCCGAGGCATTCGAGGCATTCTGCGAAGCGTTTGAAGCCGTGGGCCGGGCCTTGCTGAACGAGCAGCAGCTGGAGCGCGTGATCGAAACGGACGGCCCGCTGGAGGATGCGTATTACACCACCCAGTTCATCGAACTGATGGACGGCCAGGTGTGGGGCCAGGGCTTCGCGCCGCCGGTGTTCTGCGACGAGTTCCGTGTCGTCAGCCAGCGCATCCTCAAGGAGCGCCACCTCAAGCTGCTACTGGAGCGCAACGGCCAGCGCTACGACGCCATCTGGTTCGGCCACACGGCTGCGGTGGGCGAACGGGCGCGCGTCGCCTTCAGGCTCGATGCGAATGAATACAATGGCGTTACCCGTGTCCAGCTGATGGTGGAACACGCGGAAACGGCCTGATGCCCGTGGGCGAAGCCGGCGCCGGACTCGCAGTCCGGCAACGGGATTACGCTGCTGCGCCGGAACGCAAGACGGCGCAGCCCTTTTCGCAAAAGCGCATGGTCTGGGAGAGCGCGGGGAACTCCTGCTTCCAGCGCGAGAGGATCGCCTGTTCGTCGACCCGGCTGGCATCGTCGAGGAACACGGCGCCATTCGCCGACAGCAGAGGGAACAGCACTGGGCCGGCAGGATAGCGGGCCAGCTCGCCCGAAGCTGACGGCGGACCATCGATGGCAAGCAGGTCGATCTTGATATCGGCCGGCAGTCCCTCGTGCGCGTACCACGACCAGGGAGACGAGCCGACTTCCACCTTCTTCAGCGGCGCATCGATCACCTCGGCGAAGTCGGACAGGCCGTGGCGCTCCAGGTGGGCGCGCGTCTGCAGCGCGAAGACGGGGTCGTGTTCGAGGCTGTACACCTTGCCGCCGCCGTTTATCTGCATGCAGCGGGCCAGCACCAGCGTAGATGTACCGCTGCTGCATTCGACCACGGTGCGCGGCTTCTCGGCAAGCGCATACTGCGCCAGCTCGGCCAGGAAATCGGGGGAAGCGGCCCAGCCCCGCGTGGAGGGCAGGCTCTTTTTGAGGTCCAGGTCGATGTACAGCCCCTGCAGGGCTTCGAGCTGGCGGTACATGCTGCCGGTTTCAGCGCCGAGCTGCCCACTGGCGCTGTACTGCATCAGGTGAATCGCGCGTACCTTGTGTAAGGTATAGAGGGAAACCAAGACCAGGAAGACCAGTAAGGCGGCGATTGCGACTTGCATCGAATGCTCCATTTCGGCTGATAAGATTGAGCGGCTAACCCAGGTGCGCGTATGCGACGTTTCAATATTACCAACAAAAATCCTGGCGAGTCCAGTTACTTCTCGCCTTTCTTGCAGTCGCAAACTTCCGAGCCACGGTCGAACACGATCTTCCACTCGCCAGGCGATTCCTGGCGCCAGATCGAGCTGAAACGTGAGATCAGCTTGCCCCTCGGGTCGTACACCGGGCCGGTGCTATAGGCAAGCGTCCCCGACTCCACCACCTCGACTTCGTCCGGCTCCCAAGAAAATGGCGCTTCCGCCCTCTCGTAGAAGCGCTTCCATTCCTTCGCGACCGCGTCCTTGCCATGCAACGGGCGGCCCGGACCCGAGAAGAATATCGCCTCGTCGGCGAGGAAAGACACGAAGCCAGCATGGTCGCGCGCCTTCATCGTGGCGGCGAACGCACGCTCGGTATCCGCGACCTGCTGCTTCAGTTCCGCGTTGGTCAGTGGCGCCGCCATTGCCGTGCCGATCACCAGCAATCCGAGAGCCACGGCCACCACCCATTTCTTGTTACTCACGCCTGTCTCCTTCTATTGTGTATTGTGCTTGTCTGTCGCCTAATATTGCTCCTAAACAAGCCAGCATGCAAACATGACTTGCACCCATGCCGGAATCGGAGTATAAATAATCCATAACCGGAGCAACCATGAACAGCCTAGCCTACGCCTATCCAAAGAGCCGCTTTGAACCAGCCGTGCTGGTCGACCTCAACGCGCGTCCGGAGCGCGAGCGCTTGTCGAAAGCCGCCCTGAAGGGCTTCTTCAAGCTGGCCGCGGCATGGAAGCTGCGCGACGAAGACGCGCGCGAACTGCTCGGCGGCCTGTCGTCGTCGACCTTCTACGAGTGGAAAAAGAATCCCGACCGCGTGTTGGAAGTAGACCGCATCACCCGCATCTCCTACCTGCTCGGTATCTACAAGGCGCTGCACATCCTGTATGGCGACAAGCTGGCGGACGAGTGGATCAGCCTCCCCAACACCAATCCGATCTTCGGCGGCCGCACCCCGCTGTCGCAGATGCTGGCCGGCGGCCTGCTGGCAATGCAGACCGTGCGCAAGCTGCTCGACGCGCGCCGCGGGGGCCTCTGATCTTGCCGCCGGTCCCACCACTGGCCGCGCTGCGCCAGTTCGACACCTGCCGCCTGATCCCGTCACGTTTCGCCGACGTCGAGGACTCGGTACTTTCGCCGCTGGCCGATTCGGATGCCGAGCTGCGCGACCTGTTCGACCTCGATAATGCCACCAACGAGCGCCTGCGCGGCGAATACGGCGGACTGCCGGGCATCGGCGTCGACGAGCTGGTGTTCGGCGTGCCGAACTTCAGGATCATCAACGCAGCCTACACTTACCCACGCCCCGAAGGCAGCCGCTTCAACGACGGCGAGCGCGGCGCCTGGTACTGCGCCTTCGACGCCAGGACGGCACTGGCCGAAATCACCTTCCACAAGACGGTGGAGTACCAGGAGATCGGCCGCTTCGACGACAGCGTTACCTACCAGGCGATGCTGGCCGACTTCACCAGCACCTTCCACGACCTGCGCGGCCTGGCGGAATTCCAACCCTGCCTCGACCCGGCCAGCTACATCGACTCGCAGAAGCTGGCCGAACGGCTGCTTGACGCGGGCTCGATGGGCGTGATCTACCCGAGCGTGCGGCATCCGGCCGGCACCAACCTCGCCTGCTTCCGCCCCGCACTGGTGGGCAATGTACGCAAGGGCCAGGCGTATCGGTTAACATGGGCGGGTTCGCCGGTTCCGGCAATTGAATTAACCTGACCTCATTACGTACAGAAGCATGAAGACCAAGCCTGAAAAAGACACCGACCTGCGCACCAAGATCAACCGCGAGACCGCCCGCCTGCCGTGGTCGGAGCTGACGCGCCACTTCGCACAGGGCACCGTGATTTTCGTCAGCCCGGAACTCGACCTGATCGACGTCGCCGTCCGTATCTCGCACGACGACAAGGAAAGCATCTCGCGCTGGATGGCAGATGGCAAGGTCGGCAAGGTCTCGGATGAACAGGCTGCCGGCTGGACCGCCGCCAACGCCTCGCTGTGGACCTCGGTCGTCAGCCCGTTCGTGCTGGTGCAGCCAGACACCAAGAAACTGCATTGAATCCCCTCAGCGACGCCAAGGTTGCCGATTCGTGGGCGAAGAACACCGCCCCGTGGACCGCGGCCGTCCGTGGCGGCGAAATCGAATCGCGCAACCTGGTGACCAACCAGGCCATCGTCGATGCCGTGCGCAGCCTTTCGCCTAGGACAGCCGTGGACATCGGCTGCGGCGAAGGATGGCTGGTGCGCGCGCTGCCCGGTATCGGGATGCAGGGTCTGGACGACCAGCGATCCGCCGGGACGCAGGAAGGAAGGCGCGGCGCGGAACAGGCCCTCCACCGACTCCTTGCCGATCAGGGAGAAATTGCAGACCGCAGCGTCAAAGGCAAGCGCCAGCTGCCCTGCCGCGATGTCCTCGTACGACATGACCCGAAAGTCGCCGGCGCCAGCAGCGCGCGCCATCTCGACCAGGCCGGGCACCACGTCGACGCCGACCATGGTGGCCTGCGGCGACGCCCCTTACCGCGACGGCTGGCGCGAAGGTTCGTGGGCCGGCTTCAGCAGCGACTTCACCGACCCGCCGCCCTGGTATTTCCGCACGCTCGAAAGCTGGATCCGGCTATACAGCAACCACGGCTTCAGGCTGGTGGAGGTGCGCGAACCGGTGCATCCAGCCAGCGGCAAGCCGGTGTCGGTGATCCTGATCGGGGAACTGCGGCCCTGATTTCAGGGTTCGCGCGGCTGGTGCTTCATTGCGTGCGCAAGCTCCCTGACCAGCTGCTCCGCACGGACTTCGTCGCGCTCGTAGCCGAGCGCGCCGTCACGCACCGCCATCGCCACCTGCTGGATCGCGGGCGGGTAATCATGTTCGGCCGCCACTTCCAGCCACCTGCGCCCCGCGCGCTCGTCCCTCGCCACGCCTTCACCCGCATACAGCATGTTCGACAGGATGAACATCGCAGCGGGAATGCCGGCATCGGCGGCCACCTGCATCGATGCGGCGGCACGGACGCTGTCGCGCGGCGTACCCATGCCATTTCGCTGCATCAGGCCAAGGTAGTACGAAGCAGCGCCATCGCCTTGTGCCGCGGCCGTGCTGAACTGCGCCACGGCGGAAGGCCATTCGTGCGCGCCGCCCGTGAACGCCAGCTTCGCCGCATCCAGGCTGCCCGCTTGCACGCTGCCGCACAAGACGAATGCGGCCAGCAGCACGGCGCGCCGCAGCCTCATTTCGACAGGTCCAGCGCGTACAGTGCGAAGCCCTTGCCAAGGCCGTCGTCGGCGCGCAGCTGCGACACGTTGTGCAGGCCCGCCTGGTGCGCCACGGCGACCATGCCAGGCGACGTGTGGAACACCACCGGTCCCGCCGTCTTCACTTTGGAGAACGACCAGCTGCGCGTGTCGCTGTGGGCCGCGCGCGTGAGCTTTTTCATCTCGCGGATATAGCCGATCAGGACATCGCGGTTGGTGTCCGGCGAGGCGATCACGGTCTTGCTGCCGTCGAGGCCAGGAAAGCTGCCGCCACCGCTGGCGCGGTAGTTGTTGGTCGCGACCAGGAACTCCTGGGCGGCATCGACCGGCTTGCCGCGGTAGCTCAGGTTGCGGATCCTGTATCCCGGCGCGCCGGTGAGGTCGATTTCATAGCGGACGTCGGGCGAGGTCAGCGCATCGAAATTATAGGAGGGGATCGATGGGTTAACCAGTTCCTGCGGCGTGGCCTTGGCGGGATCGATGGTATTGAACCTCCCTGCCGCCTGCTCCAGCCATGCCTTGAGCCCGTCCCCGTTCACTTTGACGGCGTACAGCGAGTTCGGATAGAGGTACAGGTCGGCCGCGTTGTTCAGCGCAAGGCTGCCGGCCGCCACGTCGGTGAAATCGGTCACACCGGCACTGCCGCCCTTGAACGGCGCCGACATCGACAACACCGGCAGGTTCGCATACTGTGGCATGCCGGCCTTGACGTATTTGGCCACGTAATCGGCCTGCGCAGCGTTCACCACGGCGATCGCACTGACATCGCCCACATCCGCGAAGTAGGTCGACATGCGGAACTCGGTGGCGCCCACCGGCGTCTTGACGTAGCGGATGGTTTCATCGTGCTCCTTCGCGATCAGCGCAGCCAGCGCCGGGTCGGGCGCGACGAACGACTTGTCGGTGCGCTGGGCGCCGCGCGCTTCCACCGTGGTCTTGTCCTTCTCCACCACCCAGCGCTTGCCGTCATGCGCCAGTTGCAGGCCGATGACGCCCAGGTGCTTGCCCCACAGGTTGGCCATCACGGTCAGCACGCCGTGCACCAGGCCCTTCGCCTTGTCCACACCCGGCAGGTTGAACTGGGCCGCCGTGCTGTCCGCGTTCGGGAACACCTGGTGCGAGTGACCGAGCAGCATGGCGTCCACGCCCGGCACCTGCGCCAGGTGGTAGCTGGCGTTCTCCATGGCCGGCGAGTACGGCGCGTTATCCAGCCCGCCGTGCGAGATCGCCACGACCAGGTCGGCCCCTTTGGCGCGCATCTCGGGGATGTACTTATCGGCCGATTCGCGCACGCCTTCAGTATATACGCGTCCTTCCAGCCAGCGCTTGTCCCAGGTCATGATGGTCGGCGGCGCGAAGCCGATGATGCCTACCTTCAGCGTGGCCGTGAACGGCTTGCCCGACGCATCCACGGCGCCGACCTTCTTGTCGATGATGTAGTACGGCTGGAACAGGGGCTGGCGCGTCTTCGCGCTGTACACGTTCGACAGCACCTGCGGGAAGGCCGGGCCGGCGCAGCGCGGCTTGCCCGCATCGACGCCGTCCACGTCGAAGCGGCTGCCGGTCACCTGCGACAGATGGCCCAGCCCGTAGTTGAATTCGTGGTTGCCGATGCCGCCGCCATCGTAGTCAAGGTGGTTCATGGCCTTGTACACGGCCAGCGTTTCGCCGCACGCCAGCGGTTTGACCAGCGCCTGGTAGTCGGCCAGCGCCGTGCCCTGGATGGTGTCGCCGTTATCGAGCAGGATGGTGTTGGCGAAATCCTTACGTGCCTGTGCGATCAGCGCCGCGGTGCGGTCAAGCCCGAACGACGGATCCGGCGCCAGCTTGTAGTAGTCGTAGCCCGCCACGTTCGAATGCAGGTCCGTGGTTTCCAGCAGCGCCACGGTGGCGCGACTGCCTGCCGGCGCACTGGTCGGCGCAGTGGCGCAGGCGGACAGCAGGATCGGCAGGAGCGGAATGCAAATTTGATAACGCATGGCGTGGTCCATTGATAAATATTGGCTGAATCATACGGGAGCGCGCCGAAAACGGGCAAGGCGCGCGGCATGCGGTCTCCAGGCATTGCCCCGCGTGGGGTATAATCTAGGGTTCGATTCAACCAATTATTAAGACCGGAACGCCATGGAAGCCGAACGCATCAACGCCCTCTCCGCCCTGCTGAACGATCTGACCGATCGTGAAGCCGAACTTCGGAGGTATCTTTGACTTCGATAAAAAGTCAGAGAAGCTCGAACAAGTCAACGAAGAACTAGAAGATCCGACCGTCTGGAACGATCCTAAACGCGCACAAGATCTCGGCAAGGAGAAGAAGGCGCTGGAAGCGGTCGTCAACGCACTGACCAAAGCCAAGGCCGACCTGCTCGACGCGAACGACCTGTTCGCGATGGCGCGCGAAGAAGGCGACGACGATACGCTCGAAGCGATCATCGGCGACGCCGAAGCGATCAAGAAGGTCGTCGAATCCATGGAGTTCCGCCGGATGTTCAACAATCCGATGGACCCGAACAACTGCTTCATCGACATCCAGGCCGGCGCGGGCGGTACCGAAGCGCAGGACTGGGCGTCCATGCTGCTGCGCCAGTACCTGCGCTACTGCGAACGCAAGGGCTTCAAGGTCGACATCCTCGAACAGTCCGACGGCGAGGTCGCGGGCATCAAGACCGCCACCCTGAAGGTCGAGGGCGAGTACGCCTACGGCCACCTGCGCACCGAGACCGGCGTGCACCGCCTGGTGCGCAAGTCGCCGTTCGACTCGGCCAACGGCCGCCACACCTCGTTCACCAGCCTGTTCGTCTACCCGGAGGTCGACGATTCGATCGAGATCGACGTCAACCCGGCCGACATCCGCATCGACACCTACCGCGCGTCCGGCGCGGGTGGCCAGCACATCAACAAGACCGACTCCGCGGTGCGCATGACGCACATGCCGAGCGGGATCGTGGTGCAGTGCCAGAACGACCGAAGCCAGCACCGCAACCGCGCCGAAGCGATGGACATGCTGAAGGCAAAGCTGTACGAACTCGAACTGCGCAAGCGCATGAGCGAGCAGCAGAAGCTGGAAGACTCCAAGACCGACGTCGGCTGGGGCCACCAGATCCGCTCCTACGTGCTGGACCAGTCCCGCATCAAGGACCTGCGCACCAACTTCGAGACCGGTAACACCAAGGGTGTGCTGGACGGCGACCTGGACGACTTCATCTCCGCTTCGCTGAAGCAAGGCGTATAAGCGATGACGAATACCAAACGCGCATTCGTGTTCGACATGGACGGCACCATCGTCGACAACATGGCTTTCCATACCAAGTCGTGGATCGCATTCTTCGAACGCCGCGGCCGCGTCATCGACGCGGACGAGTTTTTCCGCGCGACCGCCGGTCGCCAGGGCAAGGAAATCATCCGCTTGCAAATGGGCGAGCACTTGGCCGACCATGAAGTGACGGAACTGAACCTGGAAAAGGAATCGGTCTACCGCGAGATGTACGAACCGCACCGCAAGACCGTCACCGGCTTCGACGACCTGATCGCGCAAGCCAAGCTGCGCGGCGTCGCGCTGGCCGTGGCAACCGCCGCGCCGAACGCGAACATCGCGTTCACGCTCGACGGCCTCGACCTGCGCCGTCACTTCGACACCGTCGTCGGTGCAGCGGACGTCCCGCGCGGAAAGCCGCATCCGGACGTTTTCCTGCTCGCGGCCGAGCGCTGCGGCGCCGCGCCGGAAAACTGCATCGTGTTCGAGGACGCGCCGCTGGGCGTGGAAGCGGCCCGCCGCGCCGGCATGCGCTGCGTGGTGCTGACCACCACCCTGCCGGCCGAAGCCTTTGCCGAATTCGACAACGTGATCCACATCGCCAGCGACTTTTCCGAGCTGACGATCGACGAGCTGTTCCCCGCTTAATCAAACAAGACAAGATACTTCAATCATGACTCCGGATATCCAAGAAAACGCCGCCCTGCCGACCGACGACAACAAGATCATCGCCGAGCGCCGCGTCAAGCTGGCCGCACTGCGCGAAAAAGGCGTGGCATTCCCCAACGATTTCCGTCCGCAGAACAAGGCGGCCGACCTGCACGAACAATTCGGCGGCAAGTCGCGCGAAGAACTCGAAGCCTCCCCGGTCGCAGTCACCCTGGCGGGCCGCATGATGCTCAAGCGCGAAGCGGGCAAGAAGGCGGCCTTCGCCACCCTGCAGGATTCGTCCGGCGCGCGCGCCGACGGCCGTATCCAGATCTACGCTACGCTGGACAACACCGGCGAAGCGGCGATGGAAGCGCTGCACCACTACGACCTGGGCGACATCCTCGGCGTCGAAGGCACCCTGTTCAAGACCAAGACCGACGAACTGACCATCAAGGTCACCTCGCTGCGCCTGATCACCAAGTCGCTGCGTCCGCTGCCGGACAAGTTCCACGGCCTGGCCGACCAGGAAACCAAGTACCGCCAGCGCTACGTCGACCTGATCATGAACGAAGAGACGCGCCGCACCTTCAAGGCGCGTACCGCCGCGATGTCCTCGATGCGCCGCTTCATGGAGAAGCACGAGTTCATGGAAGTCGAAACGCCGATGCTGCACACCATCCCAGGTGGCGCCGCCGCGAAGCCTTTCATCACCCACCACAACGCGCTGGACATGCAGATGTTCCTGCGTATCGCGCCAGAGCTGTACCTGAAGCGCCTGGTGGTCGGCGGCTTCGACCGCGTGTTCGAAGTGAACCGCAACTTCCGCAACGAAGGCGTATCGCCGCGCCACAATCCTGAATTCACGATGATGGAGTTCTACGCGGCCTACGTGGACTACCAGTGGCTGATGGACTTCACCGAAGCCATCATCCGCCAGGCTGCCATCGACGCGCACGGCACCGCGATGCTGACCTACGGCGGCCGCGAGCTGGACCTGTCGAAGCCGTTCAACCGCCTGACCATCGTCGGCGCGATCAACAAGTACGCCCCGCACTACACCAATGAGCAGTTGAACGACGGCGCCTTCATCCGCGAAGAGCTGCTGAAGTTCGGCGTGAAGCCGATGGCAGGCTGGGGACTGGGCGCGCTGCAACTGGCGCTGTTCGAAGAGACGGCCGAATCGCAGCTGTGGGAACCGACCTACATCATCGATTACCCGGTTGAAGTGTCGCCGCTGGCGCGCGCCTCCGACACCCGCGAAGGCATCACCGAGCGCTTCGAGCTGTTTATCGTCGGCCGCGAGATTGCCAACGGCTTCTCGGAGCTGAACGACGCCGAAGACCAGGCAGCGCGCTTCCACGCACAAGTGGCGGCCAAGGATGCTGGCGACGAGGAGGCGATGTTCTACGACGCCGACTACATCCGTGCACTGGAATACGGCATGCCACCTGCCGGCGGCTGCGGCATCGGCATCGACCGCCTGATGATGCTCATTACCGACTCGCCGAACATCCGCGACGTCATCCTCTTCCCGCACCTGCGCCGCGAAGACTAAGCAGCACAATGAATGGGACCTTCGGGTCCCATTTTTCATGCCTGGCTGAAGAGATTAGCGGATATTTCTTGCGATGAAGAACACCACCGCGGCAAGCGCGGTCATAACGCCATATATTTTCCATGTAAGCGCGTTAATCGCCTTCTGCAAGTCTTCTTTGGTAGCGTAGTTCAAGCGTACGACTGCCACGTCGGCCTTCACTGCCGACATATCGGACTCAAGCGACGAGATACGATCATCGATGTTCATCCGATGATCATAGCCGGCTAACGCAGCATGTCAACAGGCGCACCGAACAAGCCGTTGCGCCCTTGAGCAGCCTCAGTTATTGAACAATCCGGTAGCACGGCGTGTACGCCTTGCCCGGCAGTTTCATGCGGCTGTGCTCGACGAACGACGCCAGCAATGCGTCCATCGGCCCCATGATTTGCGGATCGCCGTGAATCTCGAAATGACCGTGTTTTTCAATTGCACGGATTCCCTCGTCCTTGACGTTACCCGCCACCACGCCGGAAAACGCGCGCCGCAGGTTGGCCGCCAGCTGGTGGCGCTCCTGGTTCCTGTGCAGGCTCAGGTTGCGCATGTTTTCATGGGTCGGCTTGAACGGGCGCTGGAATTCCTGGTCGATCCTGAGCAGCCAGTTGAAGTAATAAGCGTCGCTGCGCGATTTGCGGAATTCACGCACCTGCTTGATCCCGGTCTGCATCTCGCGCGCCACCGCTTCCGGATCGTCGATGATGATCTTGTAGCGGCGCTGCGCCTCCTCGCCCAATGTCAGTCCGATAAACTCGTCGATCTGGATGAAATAGTCGCGCGCCGAATCCGGCCCGGTGAACACCAGCGGGAACGGCATTTCCGCATTATCCGGATGGAGCAGGATGCCGAGGATGTACAGGATTTCCTCGGCGGTACCGGCGCCGCCCGGGAACACGATGATCCCGTGGCCGGTGCGGACGAATGCCTCCAGCCGCTTTTCGATATCCGGCATGATGACCAGGTCGTTGACGATCGGGTTCGGCGATTCTGCCGCAATAATGCCCGGCTCCGAAATGCCGAGATAGCGGCCGGTGCCCAGGCGCTGCTTGGCGTGGCCGATGGTGGCGCCCTTCATCGGGCCCTTCATCGCGCCGGGGCCGCAACCGGTGCAGATATCCAGGTCGCGCAGGCCCAGCTGGTAGCCGACCTCCTTCGAATAGTTATATTCCACCCGGTTGATCGAGTGACCGCCCCAGCACACCACCAGGTTCGGGTTGCGCTGCGGCTGCAGCACGTTCGCATTGCGCAGGATGTGGAAGACCGAATCGGTAATTCCCTCGGTGCGCGTCATGTCGAATTTCGGGTTATCGGTGACATCGCTGCTGATAAAGACAATATCGCGCAGCACCGCGAACAGGTGCTCGTGGATGCCTTTTATCATTTTGCCATCGACGAATGCGATGGCCGGTGCACCCTTGATATCGAGCTTGATGCCGCGCTCGCGCTGGATGATGCTGATGTCAAACAACTTGTAACGCTCCAGCAGTTCCTTTCCGTCGTCAATCGAGCTGCCGCAATTCAGAACGGCCAGCGCGCAGTTACGAAACACCTGGTACAGGCCGCCCTGGCTGGTATCGAGAAGCTTGACCACTTCCGCTTTCGATAAAACTTCAAGCCGGCCTTCCGGTGAGATCAGGGTATCGACAACGTCGTATTCCATGGTGCGAATTCCTTATACATTTTTCGGTAATACAAACAGGGCCTGCAATGCCAATATACGACAACTCGCACCGTCACGGCCACGTCATTCGCAAAAGCCGCGGCGCGGTACATACGAATCAAATACCACATCTGGGAAAAATTCGCTTGGCGTGACGGATTTACATTAGAATGCAGCCCAGCTGAAATTTTCCGTGCATATATCCGGAGCTTTTCAACATAATCGTTTCAACCACAACCAGTCAGGAGACCCCGCATGGGCGGAGCCGCAACTACTACTCACAAGGAAGTCGTTATTCCGGAATTCAAGCAGATCATGGGACACCCAGCTCCGCTTTGGATGTTATTCATGACCGAATTTTGGGAGCGTTTCGCTTTCTACGGTATCCGCTGGGCGCTTGTCCTGTACATCGTCGCCCAGTTCTACGACGGTGCGGCAATCGGCCAGGCCGACGCGAACCTGACTTACGGTTCCTACCTCGCACTCGTTTATGCGGGCGCAGTCTTCGGCGGCTACGTCGCCGACCGCGTTATCGGCTACCAGCGTTCGATCCTGATCGGCGCGGTCTTCATGGCTGCCGGCCTGTTCGCGATTACCATTCCAGACCCGGACGTCTTCAAGCTCGGCCTGGCCACCATCATCGTCGGTAACGGCCTGTTCAAACCGAACATCTCCACCATGGTCGGCAAGCTGTACGCGCTGAACGACACCCGCCGCGATTCAGGCTTCACCATCTTCTACATGGGCATCAATGCCGGCGCGTTCGTCGCACCGATCCTGACCCAGATTCTGGCGCAGAAGATCTTCAACACCGGCGATACCCCGGCCTACAAGGTCGTGTTCTTCGCCGCCGGCGTGGGCATGCTGATCTCGCTGGTGTGGTTTTACATCGGCCGCTCCGCCCTCAAGAGCATCGGCGCACCGGTCGAAGGCGGCGAATCGCGCGGCCGCGCAATCATGGTCGCCATCGGCGCGCTGGTCGTGATCCCGCTGGTGTACTTCCTGCTGAAGCTCGGCGCCGAAACGCTGCAGGTCATCCTGACCGTCCTGTTCCTGGCCCTCGCGACCATGCTGCTGATCGAAGGCGTCCGCGAAGGCAAGGTAGCACGCGACAAGACCATCGCCATGATGATCATCTTCGCGTTCAACGTCCTGTTCTGGATGTTCTTCGAACAGGCAGGCAGCTCGTTCACCTTCCTGGCCGAGAACATCGTCAACCGCACCGGCGCACTGGGCATGGACGTGTTCCCGACCGCCTGGTTCCAGTCGGTGAACTCGATCGCCATCATCGTCTGCGCACCGCTCATCGCATGGGTATGGGTCGCCATGGCCAAGAAGAACGTCAATCCATCGATCCCGCGCAAATTCGGCCTGGGCATCATCTTCAACGGCCTGGCCTTCGGCCTGCTGATGTACGCGCTGTCCTACCTGGTCGAGCCGACCTACGGCAAGATCCCGTTCTGGACCCTGTTCGCGGTCTACTGGATCCAGTCGATCGGTGAGCTGTGCCTGTCGCCAATCGGCCTGTCGATGGTGACCAAGCTCGCACCGGTCCGCCTGGTCGGCCTGGGCATGGGCGGCTGGTTCCTGTCGACCGGTATCGGCAACAACCTGTCGGGCATCTTCGCCAGCCATGTATCCGGCGAAGCGGGCATGTCGGTCGCGTCGGCGCTGTCCGGCTACACCTTCGGCTTCTGGTCGCTGATGGTCGGCGGCGTGCTGCTGTTCCTGCTCGCACCGATGATCCAAAAGCTGATGCACGGCGTGAAGTAAACGCACCGCTGCATCCATGAAGAACGGCGCCCTCGGGCGCCGTATTTTTTTATGCCGACTGCTCGAGCTGGCGCCGCATCTCGTCCATCTCCGCCATGATCCATGCGCGGAAGCGCTGCACCTTGGGCATGTTCTCCTTGCGCGGATTGACCAGGAAGCGGTAGCCGCTGTCAAACGGCGCGCTGCGGCAGTTGATCTGTTTCAGCGCCCCCTTCAGGATGTCCTGGCAGGCGATCCCGTAGGCCACCAGCGCGATCCCCTGCCCCGCCACCGCCGCCTGCGCCAGCACGCCCCAGTGGCTGTAGCCGCGCGAGAAGTCGTATTTACCCTTGAGCGCACGGTTCTCGTTGAGCAGCTGCAGCCACGATTCGGGCGACTTCTCGTACAGCAGCGGGAACCTGGGAAGGTCGGCCAGCGTCAGTTCCGTCTGGCCAGGCGCCAGCAGGTCGGGACTGTAGACTGCGATCAGGCGCTCGCGGAACAGCAGCGCCGGGTCGCCGTCGCTGACCGGGCCATAGCGCACCGCGACGTCGGTTCCGGCGTCCTCCAGGTCCACCACCGCATCGTTCGAATCGAGCCGGATATCCAGCTCGGGATACAGCTTGGTGAAGCGGTGCATGCGCGGCACCAGCCACTTGATCGCGAACGAATGGGTGGTCGAGATGCGCAGCACCGATTCCTCGTTGCCCATCTGGAGCGCGCCGATTTTCGCGCGCAGCTCTCCGAGCATGCGCGCCACCGCGATGGCCAGCTCCTGCCCTTTTTCGGTCAGGGTGATGTGGCGCGGGTGGCGGGTGAACAGTGCGAAGCCTAGGCTGTCCTCAAGGTGCTTCACCTGCTGGCTGATCGCCGCCGGCGTCTTGTGCAGCTCCTGCGCCGCCAGCTTGAAACTGCCCCAGCGCGCCGCGCACTCGAAGTCGACCAGGCCGGAAAGGCTTCGAAGCGGCTTCACTCGGCCTCCATGCATAAGGTTTTCTTAGTCATTGCAATATTTTTTCTCGGTTGTTTAATGATTGTCGAGAGCACAAAATATACGCGATCCAGAAAGGTAACGCCATGCACAAGAATATATTGGTTATTGGTGGGACGCGCCATATCGGCAAACTGCTCGTCCAGAAACTCCTCGGCGCCGGCCATCAGGTCACCATCGCCACCCGCGGCCGCGCGCCGGATCCCTTCGGTTCGCGCATCAGGCGCATTAAAGTCGACCGCCGCGACGAGGCGGCGATGCGCCGCGCCTTCGCCGGCGTGGAAGGCTACGACATCGTCTACGACCAGATGTGCTACAGCCCCCTCGACGCCGCGATCTCGGTGCGCGTCTTTGCCGGAAAAGTAAAGCGCTACATCGTCGCTTCCACCGTCGACGTCTACCGCACCCTGCTCGAGACCCGCGACAGCCCGTTCGCCGAGGACGACCTGAACGTGCTGGCGCTGCCGATCGACACCCGCTACCCGTGGCACGACCCGGCGCGCGAAGTGGAAAGCTATGTCGCCGGCAAGCTGCAGGCCGAGGCCTACCTGTACCGCGACGGCTCGCTGCCGCTGGTCACGGCGCGCATCGGCCACGTGCTGGCCGGCCCCGAGGACTTCACCGGGCGCCTGGCGCACTACGTCGACCTGGTGCGCCTGCGCGCGCCGCTGCGCTACTCGAATGCGGCCGCCGCCAGTTCCTTCATCGACGCCCACGGCGCCAGCGGCTTCCTGGCCTGGGCAGGGACGCAGGACTTCACCGGCCCGGTCAACGCCGCCTGCGACGGCGGCCTGTCGACCTTCGACATCTTCCACCGCGCCGGCATGGCGCTGGATGAACAGGTTTATGCGCTGCCAGCTGCCAGCCCAGCGCCGGCGGGGCAGCTCAGCCCCTTCGACTATCCTCGCCAGCTGATGATGGACACCAGCCGCGCGGCCAGCCTGGGCTACCGCTTCGG
>NZ_QYUP01000072.1 GCF_003590855.1 Massilia cavernae | reverse complement strand
AAAGCACTGGCGCGCAAAACCGGTGCGCGCGGCTTGCGTTCCATTCTCGAACACGCCCTGCTGGATGTTATGTACGACCTGCCTAATCAGCAAAACGTGGTGAAAGTCGTGATTGATGAAAATACGATCACTAATGGTGCAAAACCTTTGCTGATTTACAGCGAAACACCTAAGGTATCCGGCGAAAACTAAGATTTCGCTGCATGCACGCAACAAAAAAGGTTTGAATCCTTAATTCTTGGCGGTACAATTTACCTCAATAAAAGAAGCAGGCTTCAATCGAAAAGCCACTCGCAGTCCAGGCTGTGCAGTGGCTTTTTTATTTGATGAATTAATAGATTCTTTTATGGCATGGCCGGTGCTTTTTAATTGAAGATGCCGATTCGCTATAATTAATTTTCGCGAATATTAATCTTCCGGTCTTGTGTTTTGGCGCGCACGTGCCAATATTGTGATACACGCTTTTTATAAGGTATGCCATGACAACTTCCAAACTGACCGAACAAACAACGCTGCCTTTGTTGCCCCTGCGTGATGTCGTCGTGTTCCCGCATATGGTGATCCCGCTGTTCGTTGGACGTCCGAAGTCCATCAAGGCGCTGGAAGCCGCCATGGAGCAGGGCAAGAGCATCATGCTCGCCGCACAGAAGGCCGCTGCAAAGGACGAGCCATCCGCGTCCGACATCTATGAAATCGGTTGCGTGGCGAACATCCTCCAAATGCTCAAGCTCCCCGACGGCACCGTCAAGGTCCTGGTCGAGGGTGCCCAGCGTGCGCGCATCAATCACGTCAGCGATGCGCCGGCGCACTTTATCGCGGACATCACGCCCATCATCTCCGAAGTCGGCGACGACTCCGAAGTCGAGGCGATGCGCCGCGCGATCGTCCAGCAGTTCGACCAGTACGTCAAACTGAACAAGAAAATCCCGCCCGAGATCCTCGCTTCGCTGGCAGGCATCGACGACGCCGGCCGCCTGGCCGACACCGTCGCCGCCCACCTGCCGCTCAAGCTCGAGCAGAAACAGGTCATCCTGGAGATCTTCAACGTCGCCAAGCGCCTCGAGCACCTGCTCGGCCAGCTGGAAGGCGAGCTCGACATCCTGCAGGTCGAGAAGCGCATCCGCGGCCGCGTCAAGCGCCAGATGGAAAAGTCGCAGCGCGAGTACTACCTGAACGAGCAGGTCAAGGCCATCCAGAAGGAACTGGGCGAGGGCGAAGAGGGGGCCGATATCGACGAGCTCGAAAAGAAGGTGATTGCCGCCAAGATGCCGAAAGAGGCACTGGACAAGGCCACCAACGAGATCAAGAAGCTCAAGCTGATGTCGCCGATGTCCGCCGAGGCGACCGTCGTGCGCAACTACATCGACACCCTGGTCAACCTGCCGTGGAAGAAAAAGTCCAAGGTCAACAACGACCTGGTCAATGCCGAGAAAGTGCTCGAGGGCGACCACTACGGCCTCGACAAGGTCAAGGAACGCATCCTGGAATACCTCGCGGTGCAGCAGCGCGTCGACAAGCTGAAGGCCCCGATCCTGTGCTTCGTCGGTCCTCCGGGCGTCGGCAAGACCTCGCTGGGCCAGTCGATCGCCAAGGCGACCAATCGCAAGTTCGTGCGCATGGCGCTCGGCGGCGTGCGTGACGAAGCCGAGATCCGCGGCCACCGCCGTACCTACATCGGCTCGATGCCGGGCAAGGTGCTGCAGTCGCTGTCGAAAGTCGGCGTGCGCAACCCGCTGTTCCTGCTCGACGAAATCGACAAGATGGGCGCGGACTTCCGCGGCGATCCGTCGTCGGCCCTGCTCGAGGTGCTGGACCCTGAACAGAACCACACGTTCTCGGACCACTACATCGAAGTCGACTTCGACCTGTCGGACGTGATGTTCGTGGCGACCTCGAACTCCTTCAACATCCCGCCGGCGCTGCTGGACCGCATGGAAGTCATCCGCCTGTCGGGTTACACCGAAGACGAGAAGACCAGCATCGCCCAGCGCTACCTGCTGCCGAAGCAGGTCAAGGCGAACGGCCTGAAGGAAGAAGAGATCACGGTGCACGAAAGCGCCGTGCGCGACATCATCCGCTACTACACCCGCGAAGCCGGTGTCCGTTCTCTCGAGCGCGAAATCTCGAAGATCTGCCGCAAGGTGGTCAAGATGCTGCTGCTGAAGAAGACCGAGAAGAAGGTCCTCGTCAACGCGAAGAACCTGGACAAGTTCCTGGGCGTGCGCCGTTACGACTTCGGCGTGGCGGAGAAGGAAAACCAGATCGGCCAGGTGGTCGGCCTTGCGTGGACCGAAGTGGGCGGCGACCTGCTGACCATCGAAGCCGTGCAAATGACGGGCAAGGGCGCCATCATCCGCACCGGTACGCTGGGCGACGTGATGAAGGAATCGATCGAAGCGGCGCGCACGGTGGTGCGTTCGCGTTCGGCACGCCTCGGCATCAAGGCCGACGTGTTCGAAAAGAGCGACATCCACATCCACGTGCCGGAAGGCGCGACGCCGAAGGACGGTCCGTCCGCCGGTATCGCCATGACGACCGCACTGGTGTCGGTATTCACCGGCATTCCAGTCCGCGCCGACGTGGCCATGACGGGCGAGATCACGCTGCGCGGCGAAGTGCTGCCGATCGGCGGCCTGAAGGAAAAACTGCTGGCGGCGCATCGCGGTGGCATCAAGACCGTGATCATCCCCGAGCAGAACGTCAAGGACCTCGCCGAGATTCCGGACAACGTGAAAAACAAGCTCGAAATCGTTCCGGTGCGCTGGATCGACAAGGTGCTTGAAGTAGCGCTGGAACGCCAGCCGGAGCCGGTGGTGGAAGCGACCCCGGTCGCCGTCACGGCCGCCTCGCAGTCCGACGGCCAGGTGGAAGTGGTCAAGCACTAAGTCCTTTAGTCGCGCAACCCAGACAAGCGCCCTCGAGGCGCTTGTTTGTTTTTGGCTTGACACATCAGATGGTGGCTTGTTTAATACGCGCTGCGCATTTTTGGCGCTTCTTTCCAGTAACGAGGACCATGTGAATAAAACAGAATTGATTGAAGAAATCGCCAAGTCCGCCGACATTACCAAGGCCTCGGCCACACGTGCACTCGATGCCATGATCGAAGCGGTCACCACCAGCCTGCAGAAGAACGACACCGTCACCCTGGTCGGCTTCGGCACCTTCTCGGTAGGCGAGCGCGCGGCCCGTACCGGCCGCAATCCGCGCACCAAGGAAGCCATCAAAATCGAAGCGCAGAAGGTTCCTAAATTTAAAGCTGGCAAAGCGCTGAAAGATGCAGTAAACTAATGGCCTTCGGCGTTGTGACAAACGCCGGGTATATTTGGAGTAGTTTGGGACGGGCGCTTAGCTCAGTTGGTAGAGCGGAGCCCTTACAAGGCTTAGGTCGGGAGTTCGACCCTCTCAGCGCCCACCACCAGGTATAGAGTTGTAATCGTGTTTTTTGGAGCGGTAGTTCAGTTGGTTAGAATACCGGCCTGTCACGCCGGGGGTCGCGGGTTCGAGTCCCGTCCGCTCCGCCAAAAAACACACAGTTAGGAGTGGTAGTTCAGTTGGTTAGAATACCGGCCTGTCACGCCGGGGGTCGCGGGTTCGAGCCCCGTCCACTCCGCCAAGAATTGGATAAGGATGGGTTGTCCTGCTAGGGCAGCTCCGCCGGAAAAAGAAAAAGGCGAACGCGAGTTCGCCTTTTTTTCTATGTGCATGTTGCATTTACCTTAATTTCGAAGTGGCTGATCCATGTTTGAATTTATTCGCACTCACAAACGCCTGATGCAGATCTTCCTGATGCTGCTGATCGTCCCGTCGTTCGTACTGGTCGGTGTCAGCAGCTATCAAAGCGGTGGCGACAACGCCAACGCGGTCGCCAACGTGGACGGCAAGAAGATCACGCAGCAGGAATGGGAAGAAGCGCAGCGCCAGCAGATGGATCGCTACCGCCAGATGATGGGCCCGCAGTTCGACCAGAAGGCGTTCGAAACGCCTGAGGCACGCCAGGCCATCCTCGACAACCTGGTTGCCGAGCGCGCGCTCGACGCGGAAATCAAACGCAATCACCTGACCGTCAACGACGCCACGCTGGCCCAGACCATCGCAGGCATCGACTCGTTCAAGAGCGCCGACGGCAAGTTTGACATGGAGCAGTACAAATCCGTGCTGGCATCGCAAGGCATGTCGCCGGCGATGTTCGACGCCCGCATGCGCCGCGACATGGCGCTGCAGCAGCTGAACAACGCAGTGCAGGCCAGCGCCATCGCGCCGCGCACCGTGGCCAAGCGCCTGTCGGACATCAACGACCAGCAACGCGAAGTGCAGGAACTGGTGTTCCCGGTCGCCGACTACATCGCGCAGGTCAAGGTCACCGACGACATGGTCAAGGCCTTCTACGACAAGAACGCCACGCTGTTCCAGGTGCCGGAACAGGTCAAGGTCGAATACGTCGTGCTGGACGCGGCCGCGGTCGAAGGCCAGGTCAGCGTCAGCGACGCCGAAGTGTCGGACTTCTACACCAAGAACCAGAAGCGCTACGCCAGCACCGAGAAGCGCACCGCCAGCCACATCCTGGTGAACGCGCCAAAGAGCGCCAGCGCGGCCGACAAGGCCACCGCCAAGCAGAAAGCCGAAGCGATCCTGGCCGAAGTACGCGGCGCGCCTGCGCAGTTCGCGGCCATCGCCAAAGCCAAGTCCCAGGATCCCGGCTCCGCCGAAATGGGCGGCGACCTGGGCGTTGTGGAGAAGGGCGCCTTCGTACCGTCGGTCGAAGAAGCCATCTACAAGCTCAAGCAGGGCGAGATCGGCAACCTGGTCGAATCCGAGTTCGGCTACCACATCATCACCGTCACCAACGTGACCCCGGCCGCCATCAAGCCGCTGGACGAAGTGAAGGGCGAGATCGCGGCAGAACTGAAGAAGGGCAAGATGTCGAAGAAGTTCTCGGAACTGGCCGAAGTATTCAACGACACCGTGTACGAGCAGGCCGACAGCCTGAAGCCGGTCGCCGACAAGCTGAAACTGACCGTCCAGACCGTCAACAACCTGTCGCGCAAGCCGGCGCCTGAACTGGGCGACGCACCGTACAACAACGCCAAGTTCCTGCAAGCGATCTTCTCGGACGACGCGCTCAAGAACAAGCGCAACACCGAAGCGGTTGAAGTAGCTCCTGGCACGCTGGCAGCCGGCCGCGTGGTCGAGTACAAGCCTGCGGCCAAGCGTCCGCTGGCCGAAGTCGATGCGGCGATCCGCCAGCGCGTGACGATGGAAGAAGCGGTCAAGCTGGCCCGCAAGGCCGGCGATGCGAAGATCGCTGCCGCCAAGGCGAGCGGCGACGCGGCAGGCTTCGGCGCGCCGACGACGGTATCGCGCACCACGCAGCCGACCATCAACCCGAAGGCGGCGATTGAAGTGGTCAAGGCCGACGTCAGCAAGCTGCCGGCCTACATCGGCGTCGAGCTGCCGGGCCAGGGTTATGGCGTGTACCGCATCGGCAAGGTGACCATGCCTGCGACCATCGACGCGGCTCGCCGCGCATCGGAAGCCGACCAGATCACCAACGCCGTCGGCCAGCAGGAGATGTATGGCTACATCGAAGCGCTGAAGCAGAAAGCCAAGGCGAAGATTTTGGTAGCCAAGCCGGCGGAGACGGATACCACGGTAAAGTAAGCATCCGGCGGTAGAAACAAAAAAGACCCGGTCATGGAAATGGCCGGGTCTTTTTGTATGTGGGATCAGTTAGTGGTGCGCATGGCGGATTGCGCCCGATGGGCTTATCCACGCCTACGGATGGTGATGACGCTCGGCGAATGCGCCCCTTGGGCTTATCCGCCCTTCTATGAACACTACGTTGTCAAGGGCTTTTCTCTCAAGTCCACCCATCTCCCGGCTGTATCGCTGATGTCAAAGAGGGGGTAATCCTTGACATCAGCGATACAGCCGTACACTGTCCGGCTTGGTGCAAAGGCACGCTCTACGCCTTTGCACCATGTCGACCAATCGTGCGTCTTGCTCGCCACGGATTTTCATCACGATGACTCTGTGATTCGGTACCCAAGCAACTGGTATGGCATTTTGAAGCTCTCGGTCTGCGACGTGAGACTTAGCTCACCACCTTCTATCCGCTGACGGCTTGGCCGCCTAGCCTGATACTGCATGCGCTTACGCTTAAGTTGACCGTGATGCGTACAGGCCCCATCTACTATTGGCGGTTGTCATGCAACCAGGGTGGAACACGGGCCTGTCTACTTCAAACTGCTCACTACCTTGCCAGACACCTTCTCACAACATCATCACCAAATCAAACAACGTGTCAGTGGGCCGCCGTCTTCAGCCTTGCCCCGTCGGGCACGACGTCATGCTCCAGATATCGCCACAATGCGATGACCAGGCGCCGTGCCACCGCGACGATGGCGATCCGTCGGCCGCGCTTGCTTTTGCTGCCGCCGGTGCGCTCCGCAAACCATCGGCTGATCGCACTCTCGGGCTGGTAGCGTAGCCAGAACCAGCTCATTTCGATGAGCAGCGATCGGACGCGTCGGTTACCCTGCTTGCTGATGCCCTGGTCAGCATGGCTGTTCCCGCTGTCGTAAGGCTGCGGGACTAGACCCACCGCAGCGCCAACCTGCCTTCGGTTTTCGAAGTTTCGCCAGAACAGTTCCAGCACCAGACGCTCGCTTCCCACATCACCGATTGCCCTGAGCCGCTGCAGCTTGCTCACCCGGTCCTGAACCGTCGCCGGCAGCTGCTTGAACCAGGACTTCTCCAACTCGTTGTACTGCTGCTCCACGAGCGCCATACGCTCGCATTCACGCAGCAGCCTTTCCAGCAGGTGCTGCGGCAAAGGGGAGCCGTCGTAGCAGCGTACCTTGCCTTGCTCAAGCCGCTGCTTGAAGTCCCCTGCAACGGCGGTCCAGCAGCCCACAGTGCGCAGCAGCTTGCGCATCCTGTCGCAGTGTTGCAGCACCTCTTTCTGCAGTTCGCCACGGTCGCGGGCCAGGTGCCGTTGCCCTTCGGCCTCCACCGGCGGGATCCGAATGATGCGCATGGCGTCTCGCTTGCCGCCCAGCCAGGCCCGCAGTGCGCTCACCAAGGCGATGGCGTCCAGCCGGTCAGTCTTTGCCCGGCGCGCGTGGCGCGCCACCTGAAGGCTCGCCGGATCGCATATCACGGCCTTCACTCCGAACTGTTCCAATGCCCGCGCTATCCAGAACCCGTCCTGGCCCGCCTCGAACAAAACCACCACTCTGACGTTCTCGGGCAGCCCCCACTTCTCCTTGCACCGGGCGATCTCAGCAAGCACTTGCCGCAGCCGTTGCATCGGTTCTTCCCCGTCCACAGTCCTGATCGCGGCGTTCTCGCGCTGACCGTCGTGGAGGGCGATCTTCCACTTCTTAGATGCAAGTTCGAGGGACACTGCCAAAATCAATTCGGCAGGCGTGAAATAATTTTCACGGGCTGGCATCATCTCGTTCTCCCTTAAAGATATTGGTGGAACTTTAACTTTAGGATGAATTTGAGATTATTGCTGGCCCGCCCTCCTCATACATAGTATCTACATGTTTTATCGAAGGGGCGTAGGGCGGATAAGCCCATCGGGCGCATCCGCCATGAGCCGCGACGCAAAGAGTGGCGTAGGGTGGAAAAGCCCGCAGGGCGCATTCCGCCATGTATGCGTTACGCCGACGGCGGATGCAAGCGCCGCGCCGCCGCCAGGAAATCGTCCTTCGAAATATCGCCCAGTTCCACGACTTCCGCCTTATCGAACTGGACGAAGTTCCGGTCGATCGACTTGAGGTAAGCCGGATCGTAATGCTCCGCCAGCAGCTGTGCCACCAGCTCGGGCATCCGCCCCGAATTGGCCATCCCATGCCAGCTGTCGATCTTCTCCCGCCCATGCAGCTTGACCAGGCAGTCGAGCTGCGCGTTGAGCATCTCCGGGCTCTGTGTAAAGTGCTCGTAGTCCTCCATCAACAGCCGCACGCGGTTCTCGCGCGACAGCGACAGCGACACGCACGGCGACTGCCGCATCTTCGCCATCACCGCATCGGGCACGCGCAGGTTGCCGACCTTCTTGCTCTCGGACTCGACGAACACCGGCAGCGAGGTATCGAAGCCGCGCAGCGTGTGCCATACCATCGACTCGAACATCTTCTGCGAAGGCTGCGGCTGGCTTGGCAGGTGTCCCAGCACCGAACCGCGGTGGGCCGCCAGCTGCTCCAGGTCGAGCACTTGTGCGCCGATCCCGGCCATCACCTCCAGCAGGCGGCTCTTGCCGCTGCCGGTGGTGCCGCAAATGACCTTGAACGTATGCGCAGGCGGCTCGGACAGCGCCTCGCTCACATGCGCGCGATAGGCCTTGTAGCCGCCATCTAGCTGCACCACCGGCCAGCCGATCTTGGCTAGGATGTGCGCCATCGATCCGCTGCGGTTGCCGCCGCGCCAGCAGTACACCAGCGGTTTCCACTCGCGCGGCTTGTCGAGCCACTTTTCCTCGATATGGCGCGCGATGTTCTTCGCCACCAGCCCGGCGCCAACCTTCTTCGCTTCGAACGGGTTGACCTGCTTGTACATGGTGCCGACGCGGATGCGCTCTTCGTCGTTCAGCACCGGGCAGTTGATCGCGCCGGGGATGTGGTCGAGCGCGTACTCCGACTCGCTGCGCGCGTCGATGATGCAGTCGAATTCGTCGAGCTGCGGGAGGACGTCGCGGAAATTCAATAATGCCGGATACTTCATCGCGCCTTAACCAGTTGCTGGAATTTCGGCCAGATGTTGGCCAGGATGATGGGATGCGCATCGGCGCTCGGATGCAGGCGGTCGGCCTGGAACATCTTCTGGTCGGACACGCCCTCCAGCATGAACGGCACCAGCGGCGCCTTGACCTGCGCCGACAGCCTGGCATACATATTGAAGAAGCTCTCGGTGTATGCACGTCCGTAATTGGGCGGCATGCGCATGCCCACAAGAAGGACCGAGGCCTCGGCCTTCTTCGCCATGTAGACCATCGTGCGCAGGTTGTCCTCGGCGGCGGGCACCGGCAGGCCGCGCAGGCCGTCGTTGGCGCCCAGCTCGATCACCACGACGTGCGGCTTGTGCTGCTTGAGCAGTGCCGGCAGGCGCGCGCGCCCGCCGCTGGTGGTCTCGCCGCTGATGCTGGCGTTGACGATGTTCGCGTCAATACGTTCCTTCTTCAGTTTCTGTTCGAGCAACGCCACCCAGCCGCTGCCCCGGTTCAATCCGTACTCCGCGGACAGGCTGTCGCCGAGCACGAGCACTGTTTTTGGTGCAGAATAGGCACTAGCAGAGGCGGCGAGAAGCAGCAGGCCGCAGATCCACGATTTTTTGAGAATAACAAGCATGCGTGACATTCCAGAAGCGATCAAGAGTTACGTTAGCAGCGCGGCCAGGCCGCAGCCCGCGATTGAAGTAGTTAATTTATCGAAGCGGGTGGCCGACGCCAGCGGCGAGCTCACCATTTTGCACAACGTCGATTTTACAGTGCAACCGGCCGAGACGCTTGCCATTGTCGGCGCCTCCGGCTCGGGCAAGTCGACCCTGCTTGGGCTGCTGGCGGGCCTCGACACGCCATCGACCGGCAAGGTGGTGCTCGACGGCAGCGACATCTTCGCGCTCGACGAGGATGGCCGCGCGCAGCTGCGCAAGGCCAAGCTGGGATTCGTGTTCCAGTCGTTCCAGCTGCTGGCGCACCTGAGCGCGCTTGAAAACGTCATGCTGCCGATGGAGCTGCGCGGCGATGCCGACGCCAGGGACAAGGCCACGGCGATGCTGGGCCGGGTAGGGTTGTCGAGCCGCCTGAAGCATTATCCAAAGTATCTGTCGGGCGGCGAGCAGCAGCGCGTCGCGCTGGCGCGCGCCTTCGTCACCGAACCGCCGCTGCTGTTTGCCGATGAACCGACCGGTAGCCTTGACGCCGCTACCGGCGAAGCGGTCATCCAGCTGATGTTCGAACTTAACCGCGAGCGCGGATCGACCTTGGTACTGGTCACGCACGATCCATCGATCGCGGCACGCTGCAGCCGCACCATCACGATTGCGGCAGGGCGCATCGTCTAGGGCGCTGCTCCACCATCCGGTTCAGCACACTGCGGATCGCCGCGGGCAGCTCGCCCGCGGTCAGCCCGATCGGCCCCGCGCCCTGCGCCACCAGCCGGTCCGCGGCTTCGCCGTGCATCCACACCGCCGCCAGCGCCGCGTCGCGCCCGGGCCAACCCTGCGCCAGCAGGCTGCCGCACAACCCCGCCAGCACGTCGCCGGTGCCCGCGCTGGCCAGTCCCGGATTGCCGGTCGGGTTGATCGCCGCTTCGCCATCGGGCATGGCGATGATGGTCCCCGAACCCTTCAGGATCACGTAGGCATCGTAGCGCGCTGCGATCTCGCGTGCGGCAGCCAGCCGGTCTCCCTGTACCACCGCGGCCGTCACGCCAAGCAGGCGCGCCGCTTCCAGCGGATGCGGCGTCAGCAGCGCGATGCCGCTGCGGGCCGCAAGCCGGACTTGCAGGTCGGGGCTGGCAGCGACCAGGTTCAGCGCATCGGCGTCCAGCACCAGCGGCTCTTCGCCATCGAGGGCTTTCGCGAGGATGCGGATCGCATTGGCCGAGTCGCCCATGCCCGGGCCGGCGACAATGGTGGTACCGGCCGTGCCCAGGCTCGCCGCGTCGCGGAACATCAGTTCGGGCTGTACGGGATCGTAAGCAGGCCCCTGGTCGATGGCCGCGACGAAGACCCGGCCCGCACCGGAATACAGCGCCGCCCGCGCGGCAAGGATCGGCGCTCCGGACATGCCATGCGCGCCGCCGACCACCGCCACGTCGCCGAAGCTGCCCTTGTGCGAACTATGCGCGCGCGGCACGAAGGCGAATTCGAACAGCGACGGATCGTTGAGGTGCACGCTGGCAGCGGGCAGCAAGGCGTCGTCCACGCCAAGGCGCGCTAGCGCCACCTGACCCGCGTGGTCGCGGCCGGTGAAGGTGTGCAGCCCCGGCTTGTCGCCGATGAAGGTGATCGTGTGGCTTGCCACCACGGCGATGCCGTCCGGCCCGATGACGGCGCCGGTGTCGGCATCGAGGCCGCTCGGCACGTCCAGCGCGAGCACCGGGCATTCCATCGCATTGACTTCCTCCACGATGGTGCGCGCCGCGCCGACAATCGAGCGGGCCAGTCCGATGCCGAACAGTCCGTCGACGACCAGCGCCCACTTTTCGTCGGGCGGGATCGCATCGGCGAAACTGGCGGTGCCGGCGCGCGCGCGTGCCAGCGCCTGAGCGGTCTCCGGCGCGGACGGTGCGGCGCTGGCGATATGGATGATCGATACGTCGATGCCCGCCTGCGCCAGGTTGGCGGCCACCTCAAGCGCATCGCCGCCGTTGTTGCCGGGCCCGGCAAGCACCAGCACCGGCCGCGGCGGCACCGAAGCGCTGCCTGCCGTTGCGCCAACCAACTCGATGGCGAGGCGCGCGGCTGCCTGTCCGGCCCGCTGCATCAGGCTGCCCTGCGGCAGGAAAGCCGCGGCTGCCTGTTCGGCCTGGCGGATTTCCGCAACACTGAAGAGTGCTCCCATTGATACCTCCGAATTGGTTGCCGCCGTTCAAACCTTTATTTTTCCATAAAACTCCGCGTCCGCCACTACAATATGCACTCAAACGGAACAGCGGGGGATACGCATGGATTGGCAATTCTGGATCGACCGGGGCGGAACATTCACGGATATCGTGGCGCGCCAGCCCGACGGCCGCATCGTGACCCACAAGCTGCTGTCGGAGAACCCGGAACAGTACCGCGACGCGGCCGTGGCCGGCATCCGCCACCTGCTCGGACTGGCCGAGAGCGATTCGATCCCGGTGGCGTCGGTCGAAGCCGTCAAGATGGGCACCACGGTGGCCACCAACGCGCTGCTGGAGCGCAAAGGCGAACGCACCGCGCTGGCCATCACGCGCGGCTTCCGCGACGCGCTGCGCATCGCCTACCAGAACCGTCCGCGCCTGTTCGACCGCCACATCGTGCTGCCCGAGCTTTTGTACAGCCACGTGATCGAGGTCGACGAACGTATGGGCGCGCACGGCGAGGTGGTGACGGCGCTCGACGAAGCGTCCACCCGCGCCGGCCTGCAGGCAGCCTTCGACAGCGGCCTGCGTTCGCTCGCCATCGTGTTCATGCACGGCTACCGTTTTACCGCTCATGAAGCGGCGACAGCCCGCATCGCGCGCGGGATCGGCTTCACCCAGGTCTCGGTGTCGCACGAAGTCAGCCCGATGATGAAGCTGGTCGCGCGCGGCGATACGACCGTGGTCGACGCCTACCTGTCGCCCATCCTGCGCCGTTATGTCGACCAGGTGGCGGGACAGATGCCGAATGTGAACCTGCAGTTCATGCAATCCAACGGCGGCCTGACCGACGCGCGTGCCTTCCAGGGCAAGGACAGCATCCTGTCCGGCCCCGCTGGCGGCATCGTCGGCATGGTGCGCGCCAGCCAACTGGCCGGATTCGAGCGCGTGATCGGCTTCGACATGGGCGGCACCTCGACCGACGTATCGCATTTCTCGGGCGAGTTCGAACGCGTGTTCGAGACCCAGGTGGCCGGCGTGCGCATGCGCGCTCCGATGATGAGCATCCATACGGTGGCCGCCGGCGGCGGTTCGATCCTTCACTTCGACGGCAGCCGTTACCGCGTCGGACCGGACAGCGCGGGCGCGAACCCGGGGCCGGCCAGCTACCGCCGCGGCGGACCGCTGGCGGTCACCGACTGTAACGTCATGCTCGGGAAAATCCAGCCGGAGCACTTCCCCAAAGTGTTCGGGCGAGAAGCGAACGAAGCGCTCGACGTGGAAGCCGTACGCACAGCATTCGAAGCGATGGCGCGCGACATCGGCGCCGCCACGGGCAGCACCCCGCTGCCGGAGCAGGTTGCCGAAGGCTTCATCCAGATCGCGGTCGGCAATATGGCCAACGCCATCAAGCAGATCTCCGTGCAGCGTGGTCACGACGTGACCGAGTACGCGCTGACCAGCTTCGGCGGCGCGGGCGGCCAGCACGCCTGCCTTGTGGCCGACGCATTGGGCATGAAGACGGTCTTTATCCACACACTGGCGGGCGTGATGTCGGCCTACGGCATGGGCCTCGCCGACCAGACCGCGATGCGCGAAGCTGCGGTCGAACAGCGGCTGGACGACATGGAGCAGACCGTGCTTGACGCATGGCTTGCGGCATTGGGACAGGCCGTTACCCAGGAACTGGAAGCGCAAGGCGTGGCGCCCGAGCGCATCGAGCTGGTTCGCCGCGTGCACTTGCGCTACGAAGGGACGGACTCGGCCATCATCGTCCTGTTTGGCGACCACGCCGGCATGAAGGCGCAGTTCGAGACCGCGTACAAGAAGCGCTTCTCTTTCCTGATGCCGGCCAAGGCGCTGGTGGTGGAAGCCGTTTCCGTCGAAGCGATCGGCAAATCCGACGCCCCGGCCGAAAGCTTTGCCGACGCGCCGGTGCGCAGCACGGCATTGGTGCCGCGCGAGACCGTGCGCATGTTCGGCGGCGACAAATGGCATGACACTGGCCTGTTCAAGCGCGCCGACATGCGTCCGGGCGACCTTGTCAAAGGCCCGGCCATCGTCGCCGAGGACAATTCGACGACCATCGTCGAACCGGGCTGGCAGGCGCAGGTAACGACGGCAAACCACCTTGTCCTGACCCGCGTCGAAGCGCTGCCCGAACGCCGCGCTATCGGCACCACCGCCGATCCGGTCATGCTCGAGATCTTCAACAACCTGTTCATGTCGATCGCGGAGCAGATGGGCCTGCGGCTGCAGAACACCGCCTACTCGGTCAACATCAAGGAGCGCCTCGACTTCAGCTGTGCGCTGTTCGACGCCGACGGCAACCTGATCGCCAACGCGCCGCATATGCCGGTGCACCTCGGCTCGATGGGCGAGAGCATCAAGACTGTCATGCGCGAGAATGCAGGCAAGATGCGGCCCGGCGACGTATTCATGCTGAACGACCCTTACCACGGCGGCACCCACCTGCCTGACGTGACCGTGATCTCGCCGGTGTTCGACGAAGCCGGCAAGGACATTCTCTTCTACGTGGGTTCGCGTGGCCACCACGCCGACATCGGCGGAACAACGCCAGGTTCGATGCCGCCGGATTCGGTGACCATCGACCAGGAGGGCGTCCTGATCAACAACTTCAAGCTGGTTGACGGCGCCAACGGACTGCTGCGCGACGCCGAAACGCGCGCCCTGCTGGCCGGCGCGCGCTACCCTGCGCGCAATCCGGACCAGAACATGGCCGACCTGCGCGCGCAGGTAGCCGCCAACCAGAAGGGCGTGGACGAACTGCGCAAGATGGTCGCGCACTTCGGCCTCGACGTCGTCCAGGCGTACATGGGCCACGTGCAGGACAATGCCGAGGAAGCAGTGCGCCGCGTGATCACCGCGCTCAAGGACGGCGACTACACCTGCCAGCTCGATAATGGCGCCCGGATCGAGGTGGCGATCAAGGTCGATCACGCCAGCCGCAGCGCCACCATTGACTTCACCGGTACCTCGGGCCAGCTCGAGAACAACTTCAATGCGCCATCCGCGGTATGCATGGCGGCGGTGCTGTACGTGTTCCGCACGCTGGTCGATGACGAGATTCCGCTGAACGCGGGCTGCCTGAAGCCGCTGCACGTGATCATTCCGCCCGGGTCGATGCTCAACCCGCACTATCCGGCGTCTGTCGTATCGGGCAACGTCGAGACCTCGACCTGCATCACCAATGCGCTATACGGCGCGCTGGGCGTGCTGGCGGCGTCGCAGGGCACGATGAATAACTTCACCTTCGGGAACGCCAGGTACCAGTACTACGAAACGATTTCGGGCGGTTCCGGCGCTGGGGAAGGCTTCGACGGCACCGACGTGGTTCAGACCAACATGACCAACTCGCGACTGACGGACCCGGAGATCCTCGAGTTCCGCTTCCCGGTGCGGCTGGAGAGCTACGAGATCCGCCACGGCTCGGGCGGGGCAGGGCGCTGGCATGGCGGTAACGGCGGCGTGCGCAAGGTGCGCTTCCTCGAACCGATGACGGCGGCGATCCTGTCCAACAACCGCATCCACGCGCCGTTCGGCATGGCCGGTGGCGGCGAGGGTGCGAAGGGCGTCAACACGGTGGTACGCGCGGACGGACGTATCGAACACCTTGCCCACATCGGCAAGACCGATATGCAGGCAGGCGACGTGTTCGTGATCGAGACGCCTGGCGGCGGCGGTTATGGCGAGCGTGAAGCATGATGATTCGCGCCACCATCGAGGACCACTGGGAAGCGCTCAGGGAGATCCGCCTCGCGTCGCTGCTCGACGCGCCGACGGCGTTCGGCGTAAGCCACGCATCGGCCCTGGAGTTCAGCGAGGGCGACTGGCGCAGCCGCGCGGCGAACCGCGGCAAGGCTGAATTCTTCCTGGCCTTCGCAGATGGAGCAGCGGTCGGCATCGTGGCCAATGTATTGAGCGATGCGTCGGAACTGAACCTGATCGCGATGTGGGTCAGGCCGGGATACCGTGGAACCGATGCGGCCTCCGGTCTTGTCGATGCGGTCAAGAATAGTGCGGTGTTAAGAGGCCACCAACGCGTCGTGCTCGACGTGTCGCCTGAGAACGCAAGGGCCGCGTCGTTCTATCGCAAGCAGGGGTTTTCGTTTCTACCGGAATGGGAACCGCTTGCCACCCATCCTCACATCACGGTGCAAAAGATGGAGTGGAGGGCGACTGCACCATCGTGACTGTGATTTCTCGCTTCATCATGAGAAAACCGGTCGCAGTTTCATGAACGCTGCGACCAAGAAAACGGAGGTCATGAACAGCCCGACGGCAATCCGCGATCGGCGCGGCACCACCTTGTCGGAGCATAGCCCGAGCGTCGCTCCGATCGCCATGCCCACGTTGATGCCAATTACTGAATTACCGAGCCGCCACCCGATCAATGCGCCTATGCACATGCCGAACAGCAGGCCGATGACGGTCCTTGGCGTCTTCCGTTTTTCTGCCCTGAACAACGAGCGCGTCTTTTCTTCGTTCGTCATGTGGTTGCGATACCGTATTTGCGCTTCAAGCCGTTGTACTCGTTGACCAGCGGTTCCAGCTGCGGATGGGACGCATCGAAGCGGTGGATGGCGTCGATCTGCGCCTGGCAGGTTTCGGCCAGCGCATGGTCCCAACCCAGTTCGCCCAGCTGCCGCAGTATGCCGCGCGCCACCGCAATCATCACCTGCAGGTTCCCCGGCGCCATGTGCATCGCTTCGAGCAGGGAATGCACGGCGCCCTTCAGGTCGCCCATGTTGGTCTTCTCGCTGGCGATGCCCAGCAGGATCTGCGCCTGCGCCTTGAGCTGCGCGCCCATGCCGTCCGCGAGATCGGGCCGGCCAGCCTTGACGAAGATGCCCATCGCCTGCTGCGTCGAGACGTCGCTGTTCACGTCGTTCATCACCGACAGCATGACCTCCGACGCCTCGTGATCGAGCTTGTGCGCCAGGCAGCTCTTGGCCAGCGTGATTTTCAGCTTGCTCGACAGCCCGCTGCTGGCGCGCACCGCACCCACGGCGTTATTCAGTTCGCTGATCGCCGCCGCGTTGTTGCCGGCGGCATCGTGCAGCATCGCGACTGAAATCGACTTGCATACGTCGACGTTCGGGCTGCCGCGCAGCGAGCGTTCGAGGTCGCGGATTACGCTGCTGGCCTGGGTCGCGTCGCCTTTCTTGACCAGGGTCTTGACCAGGTTGACGTGGTCTTCCGGGTCGCGGAATTCGGAGTACTTCGCCTTCGCCACGACCTGCTTGAACGACTTCTCGGCGGCGTTCACGTCACCTGCCTCGAACGCGACTTCACCCAGCTTGCGCAGGCGGCGCACCATATGCGGCGAAATCGACACCGCTTCTTCCAGCACCTGCTGCGCGCGCTGCGGCGTGCCGCTGGCTTCGTGGCAGCGCGCCAGCAGGTCGTAGGCGGCCATCAGGCGCGGGTTGGCCGCGACCAGGTCGGTCAGTATGGCCGCCGCCTCGTCGATGCGGCCCTGCGCGAACACGGCGCGCGCCAGGCCAAGCGATGCCCAGCCGACCGCCTTCGCGCCGAGCATGGCGGCGTACAAGTGTTCGGCCTCGGGATATTCGTTCAGGCTGAGGTGCAGCTCGGCGCGCAGGCGGACGAAATCGGCGGCATGGCGCGGATGCGCGTTCTCGCCGGCGATGCACGAACGGATCGCTTCGCGGGTGTTGCCTTGCCCGATCAGCTGGTAGGTCGGCAGGAAAATCGTGCGGCGGTCGATGGCGCGGCCGATGCGCTGGCTCAGTACATCGACCGTGAAGGGCTTCAGCACATAGGCCGTGGGCGCCAGTTCGGCCGCGCTGACCACCTTGTTGTACACGCCTTCGGAGGTGAGCATGATGAAAATGGTCCACATGCCGATCAGCTTGTGGTGGCGCAGGTCTTCCAGCAGCTGCTGGCCGTCCTGGCCATGCTCGCCGCCGCTGTCGAGGTCGTACTCGCACAGGATGATGTCGTACGAACGGCGCGAGAGTTGGCGGATCGCGGTACCCGAACTGACGGCGAACTCGACCTTGCTGATGTTCAATTGGCTCAGCATGTTCTGCAGGCTGCCCCGCATACCCGGATTCGGGTCGATCACCAGTACGCTCAGGTTGCTATTGTCTTGCATCGTGTCACTCTCGCCTCTTGTGGAGGTCTCGTCTCATTGGAACCGCTCGTATGGCCGTCCTTACAACCCGAACGATACCTTTTGTTTATGTTCTCGGCAACAACGATTGCAGCCCGGCAGTGAATCTGTTGCGCCGCGCGCGCCCGAGGGGAGGGTGTCCGTGGATGGTGCGACGCGGTATAATAGCGGCCTAAAGGAATTCCGCTTCGCGTACCAGTGTCTACTCTACCTTTAACCCGCAGCCACGCTGCATCAACCATCGCCCAAACATGTTGATTCTGCCGGGTTCCAATGCCCTGTCCGTCTTCCGTAACCAACGCCTCCTGACCCAGCTTCAAACAGTCGCGCCAGCGATCACTGCCGTCACGGCGAGGTTCTACCACTTCATCGATACCAGCGCGCCGCTCAGCGCACAGGACACCGAGCGGCTCACCGCCATGCTCACCTACGGCGAGCCGGCGGCGGCAGGGCAGGAGGGCGCGAGCGAAGAGTTCTTCGTGATCCCGCGCCTGGGCACCATTTCGCCATGGGCGTCGAAGGCCACCGACATCGCGCACAACTGCGGCATGAGCCACATCCACCGCATCGAGCGCGGCATCGCCTACACGGTGTACCTGAAGCCGGGCATCCTGGGCAGCAGCCTGGGCGCCGCCAAAAAGCTGAACGACGAGGAAACCGCCGCCGTCGCAGCGCTGCTGCACGACCGCATGACCGAAAGCGTGCTGCGTAACGCCGGCGACGCGTCCAACCTGTTCAGCGAGCTGGTAGCGCGTCCTCTGGAATCGGTCGACGTGCTGGGCGACGGCAAGGCCGCACTGGAAAGGGCCAACGTCGAACTCGGCCTGGCCATGTCCGACGACGAAATCGACTACCTGCATGACGCCTTCACCAAGGCCAAGCGCAACCCGACCGACGTCGAACTGATGATGTTCGCACAAGCGAACAGCGAGCATTGCCGCCACAAGATCTTCAACGCCGACTGGATCGTCGACGGCGTCAAGCAGGACCTGTCGCTGTTCAAGATGATCAAGAACACGCACCAGCTGAACCCGCGCGGCACCGTGGTCGCCTACAGCGACAACTCGTCCATCATCGAAGGCGGCACCGTCACGCGCTTCTACCCGCGCGGCGACAGCCACGAATACGCGCCATCGACTGAGCTGACCCACATCCTGATGAAGGTCGAGACGCACAACCACCCGACCGCGATTTCGCCTTTCCCTGGCGCCTCCACCGGCGCCGGCGGCGAGATCCGCGATGAAGGCGCGACCGGCCGCGGCGCCAAGCCGAAGGCGGGCCTGACCGGCTTCACCGTATCGAACCTGATGATCCCCGGCGCCGAGCGCGCGTGGGAAAACGCGGGCAGCGTCACCGCGCCGTTCGCGCAGCGCGCGGAAGCGGGCGTCTACGGCAAGCCGGAACGCATCGCGTCGCCGCTGCAGATCATGATCGACGGCCCGATCGGCGGCGCCGCGTTCAGCAACGAATTCGGACGTCCGGTCCTGGGCGGCTACTTCCGCACCTACGAGCAGAACGTCGGCCGCCTGAACGGCGGCGCGGCGGACACCGTGTACGGCTACCACAAGCCGATCATGATCGCTGGCGGTATCGGCAACATCTCTGCCGCGCACACCCACAAGAACGACATCCCGGTCGGCAGCCTGCTGATCCAGCTGGGCGGCCCTGGCATGCGCATCGGCATGGGCGGCAGCGCCGCGTCGTCGATGGCCACCGGCACCAACACCGCCGACCTCGACTTCGACTCGGTCCAGCGCGGCAATCCGGAAATGGAACGCCGTGCCCAGGAAGTCATCAACGCATGCTGGCAGATGGGCGCGGACAACCCGATCATCTCGATCCACGACGTGGGTGCGGGCGGCCTGTCGAACGCTTTCCCGGAAATCACCAACGATGCGGGCCGCGGCGCTATCTTCGACCTGCGCAAGGTGCCGCTGGAAGAAAGCGGCATGGCGCCGAAGGAAATCTGGAGTAACGAATCGCAGGAACGCTACGTGCTGGCGATCGCGCCGGACAACCTGGCGCTGTTCGCCGCCATGTGCGAACGCGAGCGCTGCCCGTTCGCAGCGGTTGGTGTGGCCACCGAAGAACGCCAGCTGAAGGTGATCGACCCGGCGATGGGCAATTCACCGGTCGACATGCCAATGGACGTCCTGCTCGGCAAACCGCCGAAGATGCTGCGCGACGTGCAGCACGTGGACAATGAATTCCCGCCGGTAGACCTGACCGGGCTTGACCTGGCCGACGCCGCCGAGCGCGTGCTGCTGCTGCCGACGGTTGGCGACAAGTCCTTCCTGATCACCATCGGCGACCGTACTGTCGGCGCCACCACCGTGCGCGACCAGATGGTCGGCCCGTGGCAGGTGCCGGTGGCCGATTGCGCCGTCACCGCGATGAGCTTCGAAGGCTACCTGGGCGAAGCGATGGCGATGGGCGAGCGCACCCCGCTTGCGGTCATCAATGCCGCCGCGTCGGGCCGCATGGCGGTCGGCGAAGCCGTCACCAACATCGCCGCCGCACCGATCAAGGATATCTCGGACATCAAGCTGTCGGCCAACTGGATGGCGGCCTGCGGCCAGCCCGGCCAGGACGCTGCGCTGTTCGACACCGTCAAGGCGGTCGGCATGGAGCTGTGCCCGGCGCTGGGCATCAGCATCCCGGTCGGCAAGGATTCGCTGTCGATGCGCACCACCTGGCGCGACGAGGGCACTGACAGCCAGAACGCTGACAGCCTCGGCACTGCCAAGGCTGTCACCTCGCCTGTGTCGCTGATCGTCTCGTCGTTCGCACCGGTCTACGACATCCGCAAGGTGCTGACGCCGCAAATCAAGTCGGACGCCGGCGACACCGCGATGATCCTGGTCGACCTCGGCCGCGGCAAGAACCGCCTGGGCGCCTCGGCGCTGTCGCAGGTGACGGGTCAGCTGGGCAACGACGCGCCTGACGTCGATAATCCGGAAGACCTGAAAGGCTTCTTCAATGCGATCCAGACGCTCAACGCCGACGGCATGCTGCTGGCCTATCACGACCGTTCCGACGGCGGCCTGTTCGCCACGCTGTGCGAAATGGCGTTCGCCGGCCGCACCGGCCTGACGATCAACCTCGACATCCTCGCGCTCGAAGGCGAGCACGCGGCCGATTGGGGCGACGCCAAGAACTGGGCAGGGCAGGTGGCCGAGCGCCGCAACGAACTGACCCTGCGCGCTCTGTTCAACGAAGAGCTGGGCGGCGTGATCCAGGTGCGGGCCGACGAGCGTACCGCGGTCATGAACATCCTGCGCGAGCACGGCCTAGGTGCATGCAGCCATATCATCGGCAAGCCGAATGACCGCGGCGTGATCGAATTCACGCGCGACGCCAAGACCATCTACTCGCAGCAGCGCAGCGCGCTGCACCGCCTGTGGAGCGAAACCAGCTGGCGCATCGCGCGCCTGCGCGACAACCCGGCTTGCACCGACCAGGAATACGACCGTATTCTGGACGAAACCGACCCTGGCATCACCCCGCACCTGACCTTCGACCCGCAGGAGAATGTGGCAGCGCAGTTCCTGGCAACCGGCCTGCGTCCGCGCGTGGCGATCCTGCGCGAGCAGGGCGTCAACTCGCATATCGAGACGGCGTACGTGATGCACCAGGCGGGCTTCACCGCGGTCGACGTCCACATGAGCGACCTGATTGCCGGCCGCGTCAAGCTGGACGATTTCCAGGGCATCATCGCCGTCGGCGGCTTCTCGTACGGCGACGTACTGGGCGCGGGCGAAGGCTGGGCCAAGACCATCCTGTTCAACGAAAAGCTGGCGGACCAGTTTGCGAAGTTCTTCGGGCGTCCCGACAGCTTCGGCCTGGGCGTGTGCAATGGCTGCCAGATGATGAGCAACCTGAAGTCGATGATTCCGGGTGCGCAGGCATGGCCGAAGTTCACGCGCAACAAGTCCGAGCAGTTCGAGGCGCGTTTCGCGATGGTGGAAGTGCTGGACTCGCCGTCGATGTTCTTCAGCGGGATGGCCGGTACGCGCACCCCGATCGCGGTGGCGCACGGCGAGGGCTTCGCGGACTTCAGCCAGACCGGCGATTTCAGCCGGGTGGCCAAGGCGCTGCGCTACGTCGACAACCGTGGCGAGGCGACCGATGTGTATCCGTACAACCCGAACGGTTCGCAGGAAGGTTTGACCGCGGTGACCACGGACGATGGCCGCTTCACGGTGATGATGCCGCACGCGGAACGTGTATTCCGTTCGGTGCTGCAGTCGTGGCATCCGGAGTCGTGGGGCGCGGATTCGCCGTGGATGCGCATGTACCGCAATGCGCGCAAGTGGGTGGGGTAAGTTGACAGTTCGGCGGATGTGGCCTCCGGCCTTATCCGCCTACGAATTCAGCCAGTTCATCGGATATCCGCCTTACGATGCTCCGATAAAAAAGCGCTCCCAGTGAACCAAACCCCAAAAGTTGGACACCAACTTCTGGGGTTTTTTCATGTCCAATTACAGCGAGCTTCGGCAAGCCTTGCCGCCCAATGCGAGCCTCTGACCACTTCACGATGTCGCTGCGTGGATTGGGCTGGGAACGCATGAGCCTGCGCTATTCAGTTTTTCCTGTAGCGAGGTGTGTTCAATGCTCCAGCCGGTTATACGCAAATCGACCAATCGCCAACTTTCCTCTGTCGCTGACTATTATCGAAATAACTATACCCATCGCGAAACTGACCTGGTTTCGGATATCCAGCGCTCTTAATATCAAGTAGGATTGCCGGAGCAATTTCCAAAGCAAGAGTGAATCACACCGAATTCGGCCTGGCCGACGGCGCCGAGCAGCGCGTGATAGAGCTCACCTGGCCACAGCGATTTGCTTGCCGCCGTCATTATTGGTAAGTTCTGAGCATGCAGATGATCGGGCACTGCGACTGCCGGACGAGGCTTTGGCTGCTTGCAAAGCCGACCGTGCCTCAAGTGAAAGTGGAAGGGGCGCGAGTGAATCGACTTGTCGCTGCTGATACGCCAGGGGACCAGAAATTCGTTTATCGTTGTTTTTTAATCTGAGCTCGAGGGGGGGGATGAAATTTGTCTTTGCGATGATGGGGTTTCTACTGTCAAATGCATGCTTCAGTGGTGAAGTCGCCGAATTGCCCGCAGAAAGGATCAAGTCCTTGGTGTCAGCGGCGAATGAAGCTTCAAATCGTATGATGTTGAGCGGTTCCAAGGAGAGCGACATCGACGCACTGTTCTCTATGTATGCGGATGATTTTGTGTATGTCCACGAAGTTTATGGTGGGCTATATACCCGTGAGCACTTGTATAAGAATTCGGTAAAGAACTTGAACGCCGGACGCTTTCAGCAAACGCAAGGGCGCTATAAGGTCTTGAATATTTTGACGGGGCTGAATGCAGCCGCCGTGGAACGCCTGGAGGTCAAGTCGGGAAAAGTCCACCTCACTGTGTTCGAGTTCAAGGGAGACAAAATTTCAAAGATTACCGAGTACTGGAAGTAAGGTTGCCTTCAAGGTTACTGCTTGGCGGCAGGGCGGGCTGCTGGGCCGTACACAAGGAAACGCAGCACATCCACCTGATGAGAAAAAATCGTGTCGGTATCACATTTTGGGTCGAAGCCCGACCGCGGCAACAGCGTCAGGGCAATCGCTGGCGTCCATCGGCCGCGCTCGCCAGACTAAAAACTCCCTGAATTATGCCGCTCTCACGGCTCACCTTTTGATTCTCTCGGCGGAAGCCAAACGCGAAAATTTTCGACCTCTCGGATCGTACCAGGATCAACAATCTAGACATCGGGAGGGGTAAGGCACCCCTGAAATCGTCAAAAAGTTGTGCGGTATCGTTCTTTCGTGCAGACTCCTAGGTCCCGCGCTCGGTGGCCCAGAATCGTGCGCCTGGTTTGCGCGAATTGGGGCTGTAAGCTGGAACCGCCGAAAATTCCTTCCGTCAGTCCCCGGCTTCCTTCTGGTGACGCACTGCCAAGATGGTCACGGCATCTGGCGCAACGCGGTAGCGCACCACATATCCGCTGTCGCCAAAGTCGACCTGCCATTCCCGGTACACCTCCGCCATGTCCTCAATGGGGCGGCCAATCTGCGGCTGATGCTCCAGCACCTTCACCCCTTGCCGGACGGCTTGAACGGCACGCTTTGCGGCGCCAGGATTCTTGCCCGCCAGGAAGCGATAGAAATGCTGCACGTCGCGCAACGCGAGCGGCGACCAGATCAGACGTGGCATTCAGGCGGCTCGATGTCGTTGCCTTCTGCGAGCTGCGCCAGCCACGCGTCGGCCTCGCCAGCCGTGACATGCAGCCCAGTGGTCCGATACTCCTCCCACGCCTTGAGCGTATCTTGCCGGAAGGCTTCACGCTTTTCCTCGCGCTCGACGTACTGCGCGACGGCCTCGCGCAGCATCCAGTGTGGGGTTCTGCGGCGGGACTCCGCCAAGTGATCTAGGCGGGCGCGAGTGTCCGGATCCAGCTTGACCGACATGGGGCGGGCAATGGTGGCAGTCATGGTGCTTCTCCTGTCGGTTAGTGATAGGTAGTACCTTATCATACTTTGCAACGGCAAGCGCGTATCGTCGGATTCGGATCGGCAGAGTACGAACTTACAGCGCGGCGCGCTGTTAGTGAATCGCGCGCGTCGATTTTCCTATCATTAGTCCGATCCAGTGCGTGACATGACTCCGCCCAACTGTAGTTTGTAGCAAGATTGATATTGTACCTATGGACCCCGCCGGTGCCCATCCGCAAGCGCTGTCGAACACGGTCGGCGTGTTCAACCTTGAACCAATGGATAAATGTTGAAAGTGCAACCACTATTACAAACACGATCGCATCAAGATTAAACTAAAAGGGCTGAGTCCTGTGCAATACAGTACCCAGCCCTTGGCCACTCATTAAACTAACCGTCCAACTTTACGGGGTCAGTTCACAAGGAGCGCTTGTGCGTTTGCGTGATCCAGGTTACTGGATTTTCGCCTTCTTCATCAGCTCTTCACGGAACGTGAACAGCTTACGTTGCTGCATCTGCTCGCTGAACTGGCGCTTCGCTTCGTCGAACGACGGGATCGGGCGGCTGTCTTCCAGCTTGATCACGTGAAAGCCGAATTGCGTCTTGACGGGGGTATCGGTGATCGCACCCTTTTGCAGTGCTGCCATCGCCTTCGCGTACTCAGGCGCCAGGGCGCCTGGGCTCTGCCAGCCGATATCGCCGCCGCGGGCGCCGGATTCGGTGTCCTTCGACTGCTTGGCCAGCTCGTCGAACTTGGTGCCGCCCTTGAGCTTGGTGATGATCGCCTTCGCTTCGTCTTCGGTCGCGACCAGGATGTGGCGGGTGTGGTACTGCTTGTCGCCCATCTGCGCCTTGTACTTGTCGTACTCAGCCTTGACCTCAGCATCCTTGACCGGGTTCTTCTTGACGTAGTCGGCCAGCATCGCATTGATGATGATGCTCTGGCGCGCGTTTTCCAGTGCCTGCTTGACTTCGGCACGGGTGCCGAAACCTTGTTTGTCGGCTTCCTGGATCATCACTTCACGTGCGATCAGGTCCTTCTTGATTGCATCGCGCAGTTGCGGGGAATCGGTTTCCTTGCCCTGTGCTACAACTTGCTTGACGATCTGGTCGACCTTGGCTGCAGGGATTGGTTTGCCGTTGACGGTGGCGACATTCTGCGCGAAGGCAGGGGCCGACGCCATGGCGATCAACACTAACAACAGGCGGGCTGGCTTCAACATCATCGTTCAGGTCCTATAAATTTCAAAACTTCAGTATTCGAATTTGTCGGCGGGCGCGCTCCAGCGCCCGCGGCAAACGATTATTGCACCTTGGCCTTCTTGAGGACCGCGTCCTGATAGGCCAGCAGCTTCTTCTGCACCAGGCTCTGCTGGAGTTCAGGCTTCAGTTCTTCGTAGGTCGGCAGCTTGGCGGCACGGGTGTCGTCCAGCTTCACAACGTGGAAACCGTCCTGGGTCTGCACCGGGTTTTCGGCGACTTCGCCTTTCTTCATGCCGGCCAGCGTGTCGATCAGCACTTTCGGGAACGACATCGGGTTCACCCAGTCCAGGTCGCCGCCCTTGGCAGCGGTGCCGGCATCCTTCGAGGTCTTGGCCAGTTCTTCGAACTTGGCGCCGCCCTTGAGCTTGGCGATGACTGCCTTGGCGTCGGCTTCGCTGTCGACCAGGATGTGGCGCAAGTGATATTCCTTTTCGGCGAAGGCCTTGAAGCGGTCGTACTCAGCCTTGATCTCGGCTTCCGCAATCGGGTTCTTGGCGATATACTCGCGCGCCATGGCGTTGACCACCAGGCGCTGGCGAACTTCTTCCAGCTGGGCCTTGACGTTGGCGTCCTTGGCGAAGCCGCGCTTGACTGCTTCCTGCATCATGACTTCGCGCGTGATCAGGTCTTTCTTGATCATTTCGCGCAGCTGCGGGGAATCCTTTTCCTGGCCCTGGGCGACGACCTGCTTGACCGCTGCTTCAGCGAGGGACGAAGGAATAGCCTTGCCATTCACAACAGCGATATTTTGCGCGAACGCAGGCATTGCAACTACGGCGATAAGAGCGGTCAGCAGACGGGCTGGCTTGAAAGTCATTATTAGTTCCTGTTGGGGAAAGTTACTCGGATAAAACTAGTTTAATTATTTTACTGAGCGTTTCGATTGTCGAACAGATTTCTTAAGACTTCCTGAAAAGAAATTTCTTGTTACAGCTCGGACGGGGCCAAAGCGGTGATCGCAAGAGCATGGATTTCAGAGTGCATCATTGTGTGCACGGCATCATACACCAGTCGATGGCGCATGACGAGCCTGAGGCCCTCGAACTTTTCGGAGACGATTTTCAGGCGGTAATGGCCGCCGCCGGAGGTCGCGCCGGCATGGCCGGCATGCAGCGCCGATTCATCGGCGAGCTCGAGCACGGTGGGCGCCAGCGCCTCTGCCAGCATGGCGCGGATGCGCTCGGGACGGGTTGCGGTGTCGATCATGCTTTCTCTTCTTCAATATACTTGGACAGGTACAGGGTCTGGGCCACGACGAAGGCAAAGAAGATGCCCGTCAGGCCGAACAGCTTGAAGCTGACCCAGGCGCTGGTGTCGGCCTTGAATACGACGAAGGCGGCCAGCAGGTTGATCAGCCCGATCACGAAGAAGAAGGCCATCCACGACAGGCTGACCTTGGTCCAGACCGTGTCGGGCAGCTTGATGGTCTGCTCCATGGCCTGCCGCATCAGGTTCTTGCGGAAGCCGAACTGGGCCACGAACAGGGCGAACGCCAGCACCCAGTACAGGATGGTCGGTTTCCACTTGATGAAGTTCTCGTCGTGGAAGTAGATCGTGGCGCCGCCGAAGATGGTGATAATGCCGAACGACAACCACAGCATGCCGTCGACCTTGCGGCCGCGCAGCTTGACCCAGGCGATCTGGGCCAGCGTGGCGAAGATCACCACCACGGTCGCCAGCATGATTGGCGCCTGCTCGGGCGTGATGGCGCCGCCGGAAATGAATCCCGACAGATACTCGGAGGCGATGCTGTGCGCCCCCTCCTTGTTGCGCTCGCCAAGCTTGAAGACGCCGAAGAACAGCAGGATCGGGAAAAAGTCGAACAGGAATTTCATGTCTTAGTCTTTAAGGGGGGCGAAACGGAGCGAGGCCGAGTTGATGCAATAGCGCAAGCCGGTCGGCGGCGGGCCGTCCGGGAACACATGTCCCAGGTGGGCGTCGCAGACCGCGCAAATGATTTCGGTGCGCAGCATACCATGGCTGCGGTCGACCTTTTCAATCACATTGGCCGGATCGAGCGCCTTGAAGTAGCTTGGCCAGCCGCAGCCGGAATCGAACTTGGCGTCCGATTCGAACAACGGGGTATTACAGCAGACGCAGGTGTAGGTGCCGCGCTCGTGGTGGTCCCAGAACTTGCCCGTGAAGGCGCGTTCGGTTGCGGCGTGGCGGGTGACCTGGTATTCCATCGGGTCCAGCATTGCGCGCCATTCAGCGTCGGTCTTCGTGACTTTGTTTTCCATGTCTTCCTCAGGATGAGCAGCTGACTTCGAGATGGCTTGCCCAGTCGGGCGGCAAGGCTGCGTATTGTTCGTTGCCGGGTTGCTCGTCGAACGGCCTTTCCAGCACCGCCAGCAGGCGGGCCACCTCGGAGAAGTCCTTGTTCTGCGCCTTCTCAATGGCGATCTGGGCCAGGTAGTTGCGCAGGACGAACTTGGGATTGGTGAGGTCCATCGCCGCCTTGCGTTCGCAGTCGCCCCTGCTTTCAAGGCGCAGGCGCTGGCGGTACTCCACCGCCCACGCGTCGAAGGCGGTGCGGTCGATGAACAGGTCGCGGATGACGCTGTCGTTACCCGTGTCTTCGATCCGCAGGTTGCCCAGTTGGCGGAAGAACAGGGTGAAGTCGACGTGGCTGTCCTGCATCAGCTTGAACATGGCGTCGAACAGCTCGCGGTCGCTTTCCAGCGTGGTCGCCAGGCCCAGCTTGGCATGCAGCAGGTCGTCCAAGCGCGCCGCGAACTCCGGGCGGTAAGCGTCGAGCGCATCTTCGGTGTCTTCCACCGAGCCGATCAGCGGCAACAGCGCCTGGCCCAGCGCATAGCAGTTCCAGTGGCCCACCTGCGGCTGGTTGGCGTAGGAATAGCGCCCTTGCTGGTCGGTGTGGTTGCAGATGTGTCCTGAATTGAAGGCTTCCATGAAGCCGAACGGACCGTAGTCGAGGGTCAGGCCCAGGATCGACATGTTGTCGGTATTCATTACGCCGTGCATGAAGCCGACCGCCTGCCAGTGCGCCATCAGGCGCGCGGTGCGGCGCGTCACCTCGGCAAGCAAGGCCTTGTACGGATTTTCTTCGGCGGTCAGCTCGGGGTAGAAGGTGTTGATGACGTAATCGGCCAGCGTGCGCAGTTCGTCCGGCTTGTCGCGGTAGAACCAGTGCTCGAAGGAGCCGAAACGCACGAAACTGGGCGACATGCGCGTAACGACGGCGGCGGTTTCCACCGTTTCGCGGATCACGCCCTTGTCGGAACCGGTGACCATCAGTGCGCGCGTGGTCGGCACGCCCAGCGCCGCCAGCGCCTCCGAGCACAGGAATTCGCGGATCGAAGAACGCAGCACGGCGCGGCCGTCGCCCATGCGCGAGTAAGGCGTCATGCCCGAACCCTTGAGCTGCAGTTCCATCGGCCCCGCCATGCCTTTCAGCTCACCTAGCAGGATCGCGCGGCCGTCGCCCAGCTGTCCGGCCCACACGCCGAACTGGTGGCCGGAATATACCGCCGACAAAGGCTTGGCACGCGGCGGCACCGAGTTGCCGGTGAAGACGGCAACGAAATCGTCGGTCGCCAGCTCGGCGGCCTTGAGTCCGACCAGCGCCGCCGCCTTGTCGCTTGCGGCTACAAAATAGGGCGAGGGCAGCGGAGTCGGCATCAGGCGCGTGTAAAACGCGGGCGGCAGTTCGGCGAATGAATTCTCGAAGGGCAGGTCGTCGGGGTTGATGGCGGTTCCAGTTATGTCGTTAGCCTTGGCAATATTGGAATTTTACCGTACGCAGCAGATTGTATTCGCCCGGCGTGGCGTAATCGAATCGAGCCTGCGGAGCACGACATTCATGCCGCTGGCATGGATGATGCAATGCACAACCGAAATGCGTTGACGCTTTTAGCACGATCGTACGAAACTCATCCCTCCCCGATGCCGCGCACTTACATTAGGAGACTCAATGAGGTCGTACTCAGCGAGCCCCGTGATGGGGCAGATGATGAACCAGCCGCTCTTGATTTCCAGCATTATCGAATACGCCGCCAAACACTTTGGAAACTCGGAAATCGTTTCCCGTCGCGTCGAAGGCGACCTCCACCGCTACACCTACCGCGACCTGCACACCCGCTCGCGCCAGATGGCCAATGTGCTCAAGGGCCTTGGCGTGCAGATGGGCGACCGCGTAGCCACGCTGGCGTGGAACGGTTACCGCCACATGGAGCTGTATTACGCCGTGTCCGGCTCGGGCGCCGTGCTCCATACGATCAACCCGCGCCTGCATCCCGAGTAGATTGCCTACATCGCCAACCACGCCGCAGACCAGTACCTGTTCTTCGACCTGACCTTCCTGCCGCTGATCGAGGCGGTAGCCGCGCACTGCAAGACGGTCAAGGCCTTCGTGCTGATGTCCGACCGCGCGCATATGCCGGCGGAAACGAAAATCGCCAGCCTGCTGTGCTACGAAGACCTGATCGCCAGCACCTCGGACGACTTTGACATCCTCCCCTTCATGAACGGAAGGGGATTCCCACTGCTGGCGTCTGATGCCCCAGACGGAAGCCGGACTGAATCGAGCCCAGCTTCTTATTCAATCCGCAGGATATCTCTCGACCTCGCCTAAGGCGACTGCGGATTGGAAAAAGCGGTACTAGTAAATCGTGCTCCGGCGCGTAATCGCATACTGAAGCACTTATGGAATTTGACCGTGGACCAACACAGAAGTTCAAAACATTTTTTCACTTGGACGGCTGCGTGCGCTACGCGCCCGGCTACATGCAGACAACGGACCGCAGCAAGGACGTGATCAAGCCGGGCGGCGAGTGGATCGGCACCATCGACCTGGAAAACATCGCCATGTCGCACCCGGCGGTGGCGCAGGCCGCGTGCATCGGCATCGCGCATCCGAGGTGGGATGAACGGCCTTTGCTGCTGGTGGTCAAACGTCCGGGACATGAGGTGACGCGCGAGGAGCTGCTCGCTTATTTCGAGGGTAAGATTGCGAAGTTCTGGATGCCGGACGACGTGGCCTTCATCGAGGCGCTGCCGATGGGAGCGACCGGCAAGATCCAGAAGAACAAGCTGCGCGAGCAGTTCAGGGAGTACAAGCTGCCGACGGTTTGATTGGCGGCTCCGGGCGGCACACAATGGCGGATGCGCGCTCCGCGCTTATCCGCCCTACCTGTCACATGGACGTACGGCGGCTAAGCGCATAGCGCGCATCCGCCGCTTTCCGTTACCCATCCATCAAAAAATAATACGACCGTACTATTGTTGGGGTATAGTTGATGACTCGCAGATCCAACCAACAAAGGAAGAGACAAATGAGCGCCGAATACCAGGTCAATGGCAGCGTAGCCGTCATCACATTGAACAACCCGCCGGTCAATGGACTGGGCCTTGCGACCCGCACCGCGGCTGTCGACGGCATCCGGAAGGCGCTTGCCGACGACGCGGTCAAGGCCATCGTGATCACCGGCGCCGGAAAGGCCTTCTCGGGCGGCGCCGACATCAAGGAATTCAACTCGCCCAAGGCGCTCACCGAGCCGACCTTGCACACCCTGATCAACGTTGCCGAGGGCTCGACCAAGCCGGTCGTCGCCGCAATCCACAGCGTCTGCATGGGTGGCGGCCTGGAACTGGCCCTCGGCTGCAATTACCGCGTGGCGATGCCCGGCGCGCAGATCGCGCTGCCCGAGGTAAAACTCGGCATCCTGCCAGGCGCCGGCGGCACCCAGCGCCTGCCGCGCGTGCTTGGCCTCGAAATGGCCCTGAACATGATCGTCTCCGGCACTCCGGTACTGTCCGAGAAGCTGGCACAGACGGCAATCTTCGACGAGGTGTTCGCAGCCGATGCGGACCTAGTCGCATCGGCAGTCGCCTTCGCCAACAAGGTCGCCGACATCCGCCCGCTGCCGCGCGTGCGCGACCGCAAGGTCGATTACCCGAACCACGAAGCCTTCCTGCAATTCAGCCGCAATACCGTCAAGGCCATGTCCGGCCCATTCCCGGCGCCGCTGGAATGCGTGGAGACCGTCGCCGCCTCCGTCACCAAGAAGTTCGAGGACGGCCTGA
>NZ_QYUP01000071.1 GCF_003590855.1 Massilia cavernae | reverse complement strand
CCCCAGTAGCGCCCGAACAGCGTGTCCTCGTTATGGATCACCATCGACGACGCCACCGGTTGGCCGTCGCGTTCCGCCACCACCAGCAGGATATTCCCGGGCATCGTGCGCCCGATGCGCAGGAAGAAGTCGAGGTTCAAATACGGCGTCGAATGATGCGCCGCGTAGGTGTGGCGGTAGCAGCGGTGGAACAGGCGCCAGTCGGCTTCCGTCGCATCGACTCCGCGAACGCGCCGCATCGTCACACCTGCTTCAAGCACCTTGCGCCGCTCCGCATTGATGTTCTTGCGCTTCTTGCGATCGAGCGTGGACAGGAATTCGTCGAAGTCGCGGTAGCCCGGATTCAGCCAGTGGAACTGCACGCCGCTGCGCAGCATGTAGCCCGCGTCGGCCAGTGCCCGCGCTTCCTCCTCCGGAGGATACAGGATGTGGGTTGACGACACGCCGGATGCCTTCTGCGTCGCCCGCAGCACCTGGATCAACGCGGCGCGTGCGTCCCAATCGACCGCCATCAGCCGAGGCCCGGTCACCGGCGTGAACGGAATCGCGGACAGCAGCTTGGGGTAGTACTCGACGCCGTTGCGGTGATAGGCATCGGCCCACGCCCAGTCGAACACGTACTCGCCATACGAATGAAACTTCACATACAGTGGCATCGCCGCGGCCAGTTCGCCGCCATCGTACAGCGCGATGAATTGCGGCTGCCAGCCCGTGTCCTCGCTGGCGCTGCCCGACTCGTGAAGGGCGTGCAGGAAGGCGAACGACAGGAAGGGATTGGGCTTGTCCTGCTTTGCGACCAGGCCATCCCACGCCTGTTGTCCGATATCGGCCAGGGAAGAAACGATATGCGTGCGATAATTCATTTTTGTCGAATCAACAGTATTTTTGCGCGGAAGACATGAAGAATAGCTTTTTCAACCTTTACTCGCACGATTTCGCACGCGTTGCCGTCGCCACGCCTCGCTGCAAGATTGCCGACCCGGCCTTCAACGCGGCTGAAACCGTGCGTTTGGCGCAAGAGGCGGCCGCGCAGGGCGCCGTACTCGTGGCCTTCCCCGAACTGGGCCTGACGGCATACAGCTGCGACGACCTGTTCCAGCAGCGTGCGCTCCTCGATGGCGCGGAACAGGCGCTCGGTGAAATCAAGGATGCTTCCGCAAAGCTGTCCGCGGCGCTGATCGTTGGCCTGCCGCTGCGCGTGCAGCACCAGCTGTTCAACTGCGCGGTCGTCGTCGCCGGCGGCAAGGTGCTGGGCGTGGTGCCCAAGTGCTACCTTCCAAACTACGGCGAGTTCTACGAGGCGCGCCAGTTCAGCGCCGCCGACTGCGCTTCAGTCACCTCGGTCGAGCTGCTCGGCGAAACCGTCCCGTTTGGCGCGGAGCTGCTGTTCGAGGTCGCAAACCTGCCGCTGCTGCGCTTCCACATCGAGATATGCGAAGACGTGTGGGTGCCGGTTCCCCCGTCGTCGTTCGCCGCACTGGCTGGCGCCACCGTGCTGGTGAACCTGTCGGCGTCGAACGTCGTCGTCGGCAAGAGCGGCTACCGTCACCAGCTGGTCAGCCAGCAGTCGGCGCGCTGCCTCGCGGCCTATCTTTACACATCGGCCGGGGCGGGCGAGTCGAGCACCGACATGGCCTGGGATGGGCAGGCGCTCATTTACGAGAACGGCGTGCTGCTCGCCGAAACCGAGCGTTTCTCCGACAAATCGCACATCGCCTACGCCGATGTCGACCTGGAGCGGCTGTCGCGCGAGCGCTTTCATACCACGACCTTCGGCCAGTCGGTGCGCCGACATGCCGGCGAGGTGTCGAAATTCCGTGTCGTGCGCTTTGAACTCGACGTGCCGGTGGATGCACAACTGCCGCTGCAGCGCACTGTCGAACGTTTCCCTTACGTGCCGGCCGATCCGGCCCGCCGCGATGAGCGCTGCACCGAGGTGTACAACATCCAGGTGCAGGCGCTGGTGCAGCGGCTATCGTCGAGTGGCATGTCGAAAGTGGTGATCGGCGTATCTGGCGGCCTCGACTCGACCCACGCGCTGCTGGTGTGCGCGAAGGCGATGGACCGACTGAAGCTGCCGCGTTCGAACATCCTGGCTTACACCATGCCGGGCTTTGCCACCAGCGAACGGACGCTGAAGCAGGCGAAGGAGCTGATGGCGGCCATCGGCTGCGCATCGCATGAAATCGACATCCGCCCGAGCTGCATCCAGATGCTGAAGGACCTCGGCCACCCGTACGCGGAGGGCAAGGAGGAATACGACGTCACGTTCGAAAACGTGCAGGCTGGCGAACGCACCAGCCACCTGTTCCGGCTGGCGAACTTCCACAACGGGATCGTCATCGGCACCGGCGACCTGAGCGAACTTGCACTGGGTTGGTGCACCTACGGCGTGGGCGACCATATGTCGCACTACAACGTCAACGCCAGCGTGCCGAAGACCCTCATCACCCATTTGGTGCGCTGGGTGGCCGATACCGGCCAGATCGGGACCAGCGGCTCTCATGTGCTGACGGCGATCCTGGATACCGAGATCAGCCCCGAACTGGTGCCCGGCAAGGCCAACGACAGCAAACCGGCGCAGAGCACCGAGCGCGTGATCGGGCCGTACGAGATGCAGGACTTTAACCTCTACTACATCCTGCGCTACGGCTTCGCGCCGTCGAAGGTGGCCTTCCTGTCGTACTCCGCCTGGCACGACCGCAACGCGGGCGTGTGGCCGGATGCGCCGCATGCCGACCGCAACGAATACGCCATCGGCGACATCAAGCGCTATCTCGGCATCTTCCTGTTCCGCTTCTTCAAGACCAGCCAGTTCAAGCGATCCTGCGTGCCGAACGGGCCGAAGGTCGGCAATGGCGGTTCGCTGTCGCCGCGCGGCGACTGGCGCGCGCCGAGCGATTCCGAGGCGACGGTCTGGCTCGACGACCTGGCAAACATTCCCGAGTAAAGCACGCTCGTACGGCTCGCGCATGCGCTAAAGTTAGTGGAAGGACGCGAGTTGGATGGAGTGGCAATGGACGCGCTTGTTTGGACGCATGCTATGGAGCTGGGCAACCCGGCGATCGATGCGGCGCACCGGGATTTATTCAATGAAATGCGGCGGCTGGCCAGTGCGCCGGACAGCGAGCTGGAGCAGGGCACAGCGCTGCTCGCAGAGCGCCTGGAGCGCGACTTTCGCGAGGAGGAAGACCTGATGTTCGAGGCCGCCGATCCCGGCGTCAAGGCGCACCTCGAGGAGCACGCACGGATACTGGCGGCCCTGCACCACGTCGAGACTGGCAATGTCGCCGATGCGCGCGAGGCGGTCCGGCTGCTGTCGTTGTGGTTCCAGGCCCATCTGGAAACGATGGACCGGGCGCTGGTGCACGGCAAGGACAATCACGCAAGCTTGTAGAAAGCACCACACGGCGAGCTCGTCGTTTAAAATAGCAAGTGAACCACCAAACTAGGAGTAGCCATGAAACAGATTACCTGCGTGATCAAACCCTTCAAACTCGACGAGGTACGCGAGGCGCTGGCCGACGTCAGCGTCACCGGGCTGACCGTGACCGAAGTAAAAGGCTTTGGCCGACAGAAGGGGCATACCGAGCTGTACCGCGGGGCTGAGTATGTGGTGGACTTCCTGCCGAAGGTGAAGATCGAGGTGGTGGTGGATGACGGGATGGTCGACCAGGTGGTTGACGCGATCATCAAGGCCGCGCGCACCGGCAAGATCGGCGACGGCAAGATCTTCGTGCAGGAAGTGGAGCAGACAATCCGGATCCGTACCGGCGAGACTGGGCCGGACGCGGTTTAACCGCAGGGGCGCCGCTTTAACGCCCCATCTTGATATCGAAGCGCCACGTCAGCAGCCGCAGGCCGGTGATGAACGTGGCGCTCGACCACAGCGCGAAATCATGCGGGAAGTCGAACTTGCGCATGATGAGGTACATCCAGCTCCCCAGGAAGGAGCAGATCGCATACGGTTTCCCATCGCGGAACACCATCGGCACTTCGTTGCAGACGATGTCGCGCAGCACGCCGCCGAAAATTCCCGTGATCACGCCCATCATCGACGCGATGAAGATCGGCATGTTGGCGTCCAGCGCCGCCGACACGCCGGCGATTGAAAACAGCCCCAGCCCGATCGCATCGGCGATCACGATCAGCTTTTCGGACAGGATATGCCGCAGCGTGCGGATCAGCGGCGACGCCACCAGCGCCAGGACGAAAATCAGGATCGCGTATTCCTGGTGCGTAACCCAGAACAGGGGACGCAGGTCGAGCAGGATGTCGCGCAGCGTGCCGCCACCGAAAGCGGTGATGAAGGCGACCGTGAAGACGCCCACCAGGTCCATGCGCTTGCGGCGGGCTTCGATGAAGCCGGAGAACGCGCCGACCAGGATCGCCATGATTTCGATGAATTTAATGAGGGCCATGCTGCAATGGAAATATAGCGAATTTGCTACATTACCATGCGCATGAGTGGGGAGGGAAGTAGGGTGGTTGAGCGGAGCCTAACCCGCCGGGGTCATGGCGACGCATGCGTTCGGCGGATGCGCTTCGCTTATCCGCCCTACGTGTATACGAGTAACGTCCCGGCGGGATTTTGTAGGGTGGATAAGCGAAGCGCATCCACCGAAGCGAGCAGCCTAGATCGTCGGAATCGCCGCGCGCAGCAGCACTATCAGCGCGCCATGCGGCCGCCCGTCCATGTTCGCGGCGCAGAACGCGATAACCTCTTCCTTCTGCTCCAGCCAGCTGTGCACCATCGAGCGCAGCACCGGTTCGCCGCCGGCCGAGCCGAGGCCCTTGCCGTGGATGATGCACACGCAGCGCAGCTTGCGCTTGGCGGCGCGGCGCAGGAAGTCGCCCAGCTGGTCGCGCGCGGTGTCGCGCCGCATGCCGTGCAGGTCGAGCTCGTCCTGCACCTGCCAGTAGCCCTTGCGCAGCTTGCGCAGCACGTCCGGCCCGATCCCGTGGCGCGAGAAACTGACGCCAGGCTCGTCTTCCAGCAAATGGTCGACCTCGAAGTCGTCCGACAGCGATTCGCGCAGCACCGCAGCGTCGTCCTCCGCCTGCGAGCGGAACTTCTGGCGCGGAGGAGGAGGGTTGATGCCCGGCGGCGCATTCGGCACGTAGCGGTCCGACTCGGGCAGTTTCTTGACGCCGCCGAGTGCGTTGCGGAACACGCTGGCTTCCTGCTGCGCCGCGCGTTCGCGCTTCTCGCGCTCGGCTTTCTCGATGGCGCGCTGCTGTTCCTGTTCCTTCAGCGCTTCGCGCAAGGCCTTCAGGTCGGCAAAATCCTTCATCGACGCCATGATGCTGCTTAGTCCTCGAGGCTTTCCAGGAACTTCTGCGCGTCCAGTGCGGCCATGCAGCCGGTGCCGGCGCTGGTGACGGCCTGGCGGTACACGTTGTCCTGCACGTCGCCGGCGGCGAACACGCCCGGGATGTTGGTGGACGTCGCCATGCCTTCGAGGCCGGTTTTGGTCTTGATGTAGCCGTCCTTCATGTCCAGCTGGCCTTCGAAGATCTGGGTGTTCGGCTTGTGGCCGATGGCGATGAACAGGCCGTGCACCGACATCGGGGTGATGCTGCCGTCGACCGTCGACTTGAGGTTGATGCCGGTGACGCCGCTGTCGTCGCCCGTCACTTCGTCCAGCGTGTGGTTGTACTTGATGACGATCTTGCCTTCGGCGGCCCTGGCCTTCAGGCGGTCGACCAGGATAGGCTCGGCGCGGAACTTGTCGCGGCGGTGGATCAGGGTGACCTTGGTGGCGATATTCGACAGGTACAGCGCTTCTTCGACCGCGGTGTTGCCGCCGCCGACGACCGCGACTTCCTGGTTGCGGTAGAAGAAACCGTCGCAGGTGGCGCAGGCCGACACGCCCTTGCCCATGAACTTCGTTTCCGATTCCAGGCCGAGGTACTGGGCCGAAGCGCCGGTGGCGATGATCAGCGAGTCGCAGGTGTAGGTGGCGGTGTCGCCCACCAGGCGGATCGGCTTCTCGTTGAGGAAGGTGGTGTGGATGTGGTCAAACACGATTTCGGTCTTGAAGCGCTCCGCGTGCTGCAGCAGGCGCTGCATCAGCTCCGGACCCTGCACGCCCATCGGGTCGCCAGGCCAGTTCTCGACGTCGGTGGTCGTCATCAGCTGGCCGCCTTGCTCGACACCGGTCACCAGAACCGGGTTCAGGTTGGCGCGCGCGGCGTAGACGGCTGCGCTGTAGCCGGCCGGGCCGGAACCGATAATCAGGACTTTGGCGTGTTTGGTAGTGGTCATGGAGAGCTTCTATCGAAATGTGTAAGAAATGAAACTGGGGCTGAAAATTTCCAGTTCAAGTGTTCTAATGCCAGCCCGCGATTATAGACGATGATGCGCACGTGCATGATTGATAGGCATGTCTTGCAATATATGGCTTAGAATGGGCGGATCGCTTTATGGCAGCAACGTTTCACACAGAATGACTAAGACAAGCCAAGCACAAACCTCCAGTTACACACGCAACACCACCGTCCGGCCACCGCTGCCGAACCGGTTGGTGCGCCTGCTGTCCGAAGCGCGCTGGATCGCGCTGGCAGTCGTGTTCCTGTACTTCGTGATGATCCTGATTAGCTATAACAAGGCCGATCCGGGCTGGTCGCACGAGGTGCAGGTGCCCAAGGTAATGAACCTGGGCGGCCGCGCGGGCGCCTACCTGGCCGACCTGATGCTGTTCATCTTCGGCTTCTCGGCCTGGTGGTGGTGCATCTGCTTCCTGCGGCTGGTCTGGAAGGGCTACCGCTCGCTGACCGACAAGTTCGTCATGGAACGCGAAGCCGATCCCGAGCACGAACACGAAGGCGCGATCCGCTGGGTCGGCTTCGCGCTGCTGTTCCTGGGCAGCGTCGGCCTCGAATACCTGCGCATGTGGTCGCTGCACGTGCAGCTGCCGCGCGCCCGTCCGGGCGGCGTGTTGGGCGAGCTGATCGGCCAGAACGCGCACCACGCCTTCGGCTTCACCGGCGCCACCTTGCTGCTGCTGTCGCTGTTCTTCCTCGGCTTCTCGCTGTTCTTCCAAGTGTCGTGGATGGCGGTTGCCGAGCGCATCGGCGAGGCGCTGGAAAACACGGTCGAATGGTTCCGCCTGCGCTACCAGGACCGCGAAGACCGCAAGCAGGGTGAAGTGGCGGCCGTCAAGCGCGACGAGGTGGTGGTGCACGAGCGTGCCAAGCACGTCGAGAAGCATGTCGCGGCGGCGCCGGTCAAGATCGAGCCGCAGGTGGTGGAAGTGGTCAAGTCCGACCGGGTGCAGAAGGAAAAGCAGGCCGAACTGTTCCGCGACCTGCCGGGCGACTCGCCGCTGCCGCCGCTGTCGCTGTTGGACGATCCGCCGGAGGCCCAGGAAACCGTTTCCGTCGAAACGCTGGAGTTCACCAGCCGCCTGATCGAGAAGAAACTGTCCGACTTCGGTGTCGAAGCCAAGGTCGTGGCCGCCTATCCGGGCCCGGTCGTCACTCGCTACGAGATCGAGCCGGCCACCGGCGTCAAGGGCAGCCAGATCGTCGGCCTGGCGCGCGACCTGGCCCGTTCGCTGTCGCTGACCTCGATCCGCGTGGTCGAGACCATCCCGGGCAAGAACTACATGGCGCTGGAACTGCCGAATCCGAAGCGCCAGATCGTGCGCCTGACGGAAATCGTCGGCTCCAAGGTCTACAACGACAGCCCGTCCAACCTGACGGTCGCGCTGGGCAAGGACATCGCCGGCAAGGCCGTGGTGGCCGACCTGGCCAAGATGCCGCACCTGCTGGTGGCGGGTACCACCGGTTCCGGTAAGTCGGTCGGCATCAACGCTACCATCCTGTCGCTGCTGTACAAGTCCGACCCGGCCGACGTGCGCCTGATCCTGATCGACCCGAAGATGCTGGAAATGTCGGTGTACGAAGGCATCCCGCACCTGCTGGCGCCGGTGGTGACCGACATGCGCCAGGCCGGCCACGCGCTGAACTGGGCGGTGAACGAGATGGAACGCCGCTACAAGCTGATGAGTAAACTCGGCGTGCGCAACCTGGCAGGCTACAACGCCAAGATCGCCGAGGCGGCCAAGCGCGAGGAGCACATCCCGAACCCGTTCTCGCTGACGCCCGATTCACCTGAGCCACTTGAAAAACTGCCGACCATCGTCATTATCATTGATGAGCTTGCCGACCTGATGATGGTGGTGGGTAAGAAGGTCGAGGAACTGATCGCCCGTATCGCGCAGAAGGCGCGTGCGGCCGGCCTGCACCTGATCCTGGCGACCCAGCGTCCATCGGTCGACGTCATTACCGGCCTGATCAAGGCGAACATCCCGACCCGCATCGCGTTCCAGGTGTCGTCCAAGATCGACTCGCGCACCATTCTCGACCAGATGGGCGCGGAAGCGCTGCTGGGCATGGGCGACATGCTGTACATGCCGCCGGGTACCGGCCTGCCGATCCGCGTGCACGGCGCCTTCGTGTCGGACGACGAAGTGCATCGAGTTGTAAAACATCTGCAGTCGACAGGCGAACCGAATTACATTGAAGGCATCCTCGAAGGCGGCACGCTGGAAGGCGAGGGCAGTGCCGAGGGCGGCGCTGCAGGCGAAGCGGGCGGCGAAGCGGATCCGATGTACGACCAGGCGGTACAAGTCGTGCTGAAGAACCGCCGCGCCTCGATCTCGCTGGTGCAGCGCCACCTGCGCATCGGCTACAACCGCGCCGCGCGCCTGCTGGAACAAATGGAAAACAGCGGAGTCGTCTCCGCCATGCAATCGAACGGCAACCGGGACATCCTCGTTCCCGCTGCCAGTGCTGAATAAGGAAGCAATATGGGCATCAGCCTGAAAACGACATTTGGCGCCGTGGTGGCCGCAGGCGCGTTGGCGCTGTCCGACTCGGCGTACGCAAGCGCGCTGGCCCAGTTCAAGACCTTCGTGGCAAGCACCAAGTCGGCGCGCGGCGAGTTCACCCAGCGCCAGGTCAAGAAAACGGAAAGCAGCAAGGTTTCGCAGCCGGCCTCCGGCAACTTCGTGTTCGCGCGTCCGGGCAAGTTCATCTGGACCTACGTGAAGCCTTACGAGCAGCAGCTGCAAGCCGACGGCGACCAGCTGTATATCTACGACAAGGACCTGAACCAGGTGACGGTCAAGAAGCTGGGCGACGCGCTCGGCTCGTCGCCGGCCGCAATCCTGTTCGGCAGCAACGACCTGGAAAAGAACTTCACCCTGAGCGAAGCGGGCACCCGCGACGGGCTTGAATGGCTGAATGCCACGCCGAAAGCCAAGGACACTGCGTTCGAGCAGATCAGCATCGGTTTGCGCAACGGCACCCCGGAAGCGATGGAACTGCGCGACGCATTCGGGCAAACCTCGCTGCTGGCGTTCCAGAAGTTCGAGAAGAACCCCAACCTTGGCGGGCAGCAGTTCAAGTTCGTGGTGCCGAAGGGCGCCGACGTTTTCAACAGCAACTAAGCGCACACGCTGCGCGACCTGCGTCAACACGGCCCGCCGCGCATGCGCGAACCGGGCTGGCGCAGCCGTTGTCCTATAATTTTGCTACGCATGACCCACCCATACCGAACCGGGACACCCCGTGGATGACCTTTTCAAAGCCGAGCCCTCGCCGCCGCTGGCCGAAGCGCTGCGCCCGGCCACCATCGATGAAGTGATCGGCCAGAGCCATCTGCTGGCGCCGGGCAAGCCGCTGAACCTGGTGTTCAAGTCGGGCAAGCCGCACTCGATGATTTTGTGGGGGCCGCCCGGCGTCGGCAAGACCACGCTGGCGCGCCTGACCGCGCACGCCTTCGACTGCGAGTTCATCGCGCTGTCGGCGGTGCTGTCGGGCGTGAAGGATATCCGCGCCTCGATCGAGCAGGCCGAGCATTACCTGGCAGGCGGCAAGCACACCATCCTGTTCATCGACGAGATTCACCGCTTCAACAAGTCGCAGCAGGACGCCTTGCTGCCGTTTGTCGAGTCCGGGCTGGTGACCTTGATCGGCGCGACCACGGAGAACCCGTCGTTCGAGGTGAACTCGGCGCTGCTGTCGCGCTCGCAGGTGTACGTGCTGAAGGCGCTGACCGACAGCGAGATGCTGCAGCTGCTCAAGCGCGCGCAGGAGCGCGTGCTGCAGCACCTGCAGTTCGACGAAGTGGCGGTTGCCACGCTGATCGGCTATGCCGATGGCGACGCGCGGCGTTTCCTGAACCTGCTGGAGCAGACCAAGACCTCGGCCGAAACGTCGGGCATCACCACCATCACGGGCGAGTTCGTCGACAACGCGCTTACCTTGAATTCGCGGCGCTTCGACAAGGGCGGCGACAACTTCTACGACCAGATCTCGGCGCTGCACAAGTCGGTGCGCGGTTCGCATCCCGATGCCGCGCTGTACTGGCTGTGCCGCATGCTCGATGGCGGCGCCGATGCCAAATACCTGTCGCGCCGCATCGTGCGCATGGCGTGGGAAGACATCGGCATCGCCGACCCGCGCGCGATCCAGCTGGCCAATGATGCGGCGGCCACGTACGAGCGCCTGGGTTCGCCGGAAGGAGAGCTGGCGCTGGCGCAGGCCGTGATCTACCTGGCGATCGCGGCCAAGAGCAACGCCGGATATAACGCGTACAACCGTGCGATGGCCTTCGTCAGGAAGGACAAGTCGCGCGAAGTGCCAGTCCACCTGCGCAACGCCCCGACCAAGCTGATGAAGGAACTGGGTTACGGCCACGAGTATCGCTACGCGCACGACGAGCCGCATGCGTATGCGGCCGGCGAAACCTACCTGCCGGACGGCATGGCCGAACCGCGCTGGTACGAGCCGGTACCGCGCGGGATCGAAGCGAAGATTGCCGAGAAGCTGGCGTGGCTGCGCAGCCTGGACGACGACGCGCGGTCGTGATCCAATTGTCCCGATTGACCACGGGCTCTTACGGCAACGCGACCTTCTCGGGCTTCAACAATTTATTGTGCACCTTGGAGAGATCCAGTTCGATCCACGTCGGCGCATGATCGCTCGGTTTCTCCCTCCCGCGCACCTCGCGGTCCACGTCCGACGCCTTCAACGCACCGGCAAGCGACGGGCTGAGCAGCAGGTGATCGATCCGCAGCCCCGCATCCCGCCCAAACGCATTCCTGAAGTAATCCCAGAACGTATAGATGCGTTCATCCGGATGCATGGTCCTTAGCGAATCCGTCCACCCCTGCGCCACCAGCCGGTGAAAGGCTTCGCGCGTCTCGGGCCTGAACAGCGCGTCGTTCACCCAGCGCTCCGGCTTGTACACGTCCAGTTCGGTCGGCATCACATTGAAGTCGCCCGCCAGTACCGCCGGCACGCCGGTCTCGAGCAGTTCGGCCGCGCGCGCAATCAGCCGTTCGAACCACTTCAGCTTGTAATCGAACTTCGGCCCCGGCGCCGGGTTCCCGTTCGGCAGGTAGAGGCAAACCACCATCACGCCGTTGACCACCGCTTCGATATACCGGCTCTGCAAATCCTCCGGGTCGCCCGCCAGGCCCCGTCCCACCTCCTGCGGCGCCACGCCCTTTCCCAGGATCGCCACGCCGTTCCAGCTTTTCTGCCCGTGCCAGATCGCCTGGTAGCCGGCCTCGTTGAGCGCAGCCTCCGGAAACCTTTCCTGCGGCGCTTTCAGCTCCTGCAAGCAGGCGACATCCGGCTGCGTTTCTTCGAGCCATTGGAGCAGGGCGGGCAAGCGGCTGGTGATGCCGTTGACGTTGAAGGTGGCGATGCGCATGATTTCTCCGCGAAATATGATTGCTCACATTCTGGACGCAGAACGGCAAACGCCGCCGCACGAATCGATGGGTATGCTGGCTAGGCGCCTTTGGCGGCCTTGAGCATGGCGCCGGACAGCTGGTCGAAATAGGACAGGGCCGCCTGGGTGAGTTCCACCTGCTTGCGCCGGCTGTCCTCGGTGTCGGACAGTGTGATCCAGCCTTTTTCGCGCATCGACTTCAAGCGGGTATGCAGCGTGGCCGGAGCGCCCAATTCATCGCGCGCCATGACGTCGCGCACGCACAGCCGCGACTGCGACTGGCCGGCGCGGGCAATCAGTTCGAGGATGCGTTCTTCGAGGGGATCGAGTTCGGGCAGGGAAGGCAAGCCCCGCAGCGCTTCGGTCAGGTTCAGGAAGCGCAGGTAGAGGTCTGCTGGGCGGGTAGGCTTGCTCATGGTCGTACTGGCAGTTGTATCATGAATCCTTGAATAATTGCAACTTACTTGGGACTCACGTAAGATCGTCTCGTCGCACTCTTCAACTTCAAGCCCCATTCTATTGAGTAGCCGATCAATGCCGCAAGCCCTGCTTTACTGCTCGATGGTGCTCGTGACGATAGTGCTGTTCTGTTCCGCACTGGCCGTCAACGAATTGTTGTTCGCCCGGCTGGAGTTTGCGCACGGTATCAACTGGATCTACTTGCCTGCCGGGATGCGGCTGCTGTGCATTCTTTTGTTCGCCGAGGCTGGCGCCGTCGGATTGCTGCTGGTTTCCTGGGCGGTATGTTTCCTTTATTTCTTCCCCGATGACTTCATGCGCGCGTTCGTGGGCGGCATCGTCGCCGCTGCCGCTCCTTATATGGCGTACCGCCTTGTCCAATCGCCCCACGGTGCGCGCACATCGCTGTCGGACCTGACGCCTGGCAAGTTGCTGGCCTATGCGGTGGTATTCTCCATCGCAAGTCCCTTGCTGCACCATCTCTGGTTTGCGGTGCAAGGCCAGGACAATCTGCTGTCCGGCTTTGGCGTCATGGCGGCAGGCGACCTGGCCGGCACCTTGATCGTGCTGTATACCGCCAAGGGACTCGTGATGCTGCTCGCTCCCCATCCCGCACGGCGCCGCTGAGCCACCGGCCCGTCCGGCTGGCGCAACTCCAGGTATTTTCAACATCTTTACAGAGAGTCAATCCCTGTGTAGAGTGATGTTCTAATTATTGGAACTATGCGGAGCGTTGCATGAAGTCTCAACGAAAACTGTTGCGCGCACTTTTATTGGTAGTGGCCGGCGCGCTGCTCGCCACACAGTCGGGATGCGGCAAGGATGAGAAGGAGCAAATCGCCGCGGCCATTGGCATACAAAGCGTCCAGGATGTGCGGACCAGCGTCGCGACGAAAATAGCCAGCGGCGAGTATGCGAAAGCCAGGCAAGAGGGCGAAGCTTTCCTCAACGGCAGCAGCGACAGGAGCGGCCAGCTGGCGTGGATGCTGGCCAAGGCGTGCGCGCAATCGGGCGGGCACGACAGGGCGCTCGGCTATGTGATCCAGGCACTCAATGCCGGCGCGGTCAGCCGAGCTCAAATCATGGATGAGCCACTCCTTCTTCCCCTGCATGCCGACACGCGGCTGGCGGCGATTGCCGCGGCATCGGGCGACGCAGTCGCGGCTGGTGCCAGCCGCCGCTGACACCAGGCACCAACACCATCCCTTCAAGGCTGTATCCAATACTTCCAAGGTAAGCACTGCATGGAACGGGCCGGAAAGCCTGTTCCTAAAGGCTGTATGGCGTTTCCATGCATATCGCGCACGACGAGCGCAATACGCGTTCGTTCGCGGTTCGTCCACAAATCCTGCATCCTGTTCCGCGTTTTGGGCGCTTCATCGCAAGCTGGTGGAAGCGCGAAGCCCCGATGGATAAAGTACCACCATACCAAACGTACTTAACCCAAAGGAGCTGACCATGAACATCCGTAAAAACGCCGAAGCCATCTTCCTCGCAGCCGCAGTGATGGGCACTTTCGCAGCATACGCAACGGCTGAAGTGCCGAAGGTACGCGCCGCCAAGGCAGCGCAGCTCGCCTCCGCCGCCGACAGCAAGATGCAGGTTGTCGTCATCACCGGCAAGCGCCTGACCGCAGCTGAAAAAGCAGAGCTGAACTGATCGATTCGCGGAGGTGCGGGCTAAAGTGGACCCATCGGTCAAGACAATCTTTCAGCGAGTTTAAGCTGTGTCCGTTTCCACCGCTGCAGCTGGTCGGCGCTGCCCCGTGATCCTACTTCCTTGCCGCTGGAGGGCTTCATCCTCCAGGGGCCGCCGCCGGCAGGGCCTGCTGCGGTCACGCGGTTTCGGGCGCCGCCACTTCAGCGCTGCCGTACTTGTCGACGATCAACGCTCCGCCGCCGATTCCACTGCGATAGACGCTGGCCGGCGTCTTGTAGCCAAGGGACTGGTGCGGTCGCTCGGCGTTGTAGAACGCGAAGTATTGCGCCAGTCCCACCATCAGCTCCGCCATGTTGGCATAGCCCTTCAAGTACACATCCTCGTGCTTCACGTTGCGCCACAATCGCTCGACGAAAATGTTGTCCAAGGCCCGTCCGCGTCCATCCATGCTGATGGCCACGCCTTCGCGCTTGAGAACGTCCGTGAAGGCCGCGCTCGTGAACTGCGAGCCCTGGTCGCTATTGAACACCTCGGGCCTGCCATGCTCGCGCAGGGCGTCCTCCAGGCAGTCCACGCAGAACGAAGCATCCATGCTGTTGCTGAGCCGCCAGGACAGCACCTTGCGGCTGTACCAGTCAATCACGGCCACCAGGTAGGCGAAGCCGCGCGCCAGCCTTAGATAGGTTATGTCCGTGCTCCACACCTGGTTCGGCCGCGTGACCGGTACACCCCGCAGCAGGTACGGGTAGACCTTGTGCCGAGGATGTGCCTTGCTGGTGTTCGGTCCGGGCGCCATGCCCGCCAGTCCCATGCTGCGCATCAGGCGCTGTACCCGCTTGCGGTTGACAACGCGGCCCGCTGCGCGCAAAAACACCACCATGCGCCGGCTGCCATAGAACGGCCTGTTCGTGTATTCCTCATCGATCAGCCGGCACAGCAGCAAGTCCTCCGCACCTGCATCCTCCGGCACCTTGGCGGCGAGCCGCCGGTACACCGTCGCGCGCGGCACTTCCGCCAGTTCGCATTGCCGGCTCAGGGGCAGCTCATCGGCACCGTCGACCCAGCCCATCCTGGCATCAAGGCTCACTCCCCCAACTTTTTTTTAAGCCAGTCATTCTCCATCTTCAGCCGGCCGATCTCGCCGTACAGCCGATCCTCGCCGCTCTTGACCTCGGTCGGTTTGGGGCCCCGCTTGGTCTCGAACAGAGCGCCGGCAGATTCCAAAATCTCCTTCTTCCACTGTCCGACCAGTTGCGGATGCACACCGTACGTCTGTGCGATTTCCGTGATCGTCTTCACCCCGCGCACCGCCTCCAGGCCTACCTTCGCCTTGAATTCGGCCGTATGCACCTTGCGTTTCTTTGCTTCACCCATTTGCTGCCATCCTTTCGAGGACGACAGCTTAAACTACCCCGTAGTCACTGTCTCAAATTGTGGATCCACTATAGGCATCGCTGCAACTGGCAGCATGAAACCCGCGAGCAATGTCAATCGGCTTGGTACAATTGCGGTTTCGACATACCGCCGATCGCTACCAAATGATAGACATCCAACTGCTCCGCAAAGACATCGACAACGTCGCAGCGCGCCTCGCGACCCGCAAGTTCCAGCTCGACGTGGCAGGTTTCAACGCCCTCGAAGCGGAACGCAAAGCGATCCAGACGCGTACTGAAGAACTGCAAGGCAAGCGCAATTCGCTGTCCAAGCAGATTGGCATGATGAAGGGCAAAGGCGAAGATACCACCGCCCTGATGGCGGAAGTCGGCGGCCTGGGTGACGAGCTCAAAGCCAATGCAACGTCGCTGGCCGATGTGCAAGCCAAGCTGGCTACATTCATGGAAGCCGTACCGAACCTGCCGCACGCATCGGTGCCGGTCGGTACCGACGAAAGTGGCAACGTCGAAGTGCGCAAGGTGGGAACGCCACCGAGCTTCGACTTTGAAGTAAAGGACCACGTTGACGTCGGCGCCGCGCTCGGCCTCGATTTCGACGTAGCGACCAAGCTGACCGGCTCGCGCTTCTCGGTCATGAAAGGCGGCATCGCCCGCCTGCACCGCGCGCTGGCCCAGTACATGCTGGACACGCACACCGGCCAGCACGGCTACACCGAATGCTATACCCCATACATGGTCAACGCCGACTCGCTGCGCGGCACCGGCCAGTTGCCGAAATTCGAAGCCGACCTGTTCTCGGTGAAGAAGGGCGGCGCCGAAGGCGAGGGCGAAACCTTCTACCTGATCCCGACATCCGAAGTATCGCTGACCAACATCGTCCGCGACGAGATCGTGGCCGCCGACCAGCTGCCGATCAAGATGACCGCGCATACTCCATGCTTCCGTTCGGAAGCGGGCAGCTACGGCCGCGACACCCGCGGCATGATCCGCCAGCACCAGTTCGACAAGGTTGAGATGGTGCAGGTCGTGCATCCGGAAACGTCGTACGACGCGCTGGAAGAAATGGTCGGCCACGCCGAGACCATCCTCAAGACGCTCGGCCTGCCGTACCGCGTCGTGTCGCTGTGCACCGGCGACATGGGCTTCGGCGCGACCAAGACCTACGACCTGGAAGTGTGGCTGCCTGCGCAGAACACCTACCGCGAGATTTCGTCGCTGTCGAACTGCGAGGCATTCCAGGCACGCCGTATGCAGGCGCGCTTCCGCAACGCCCAAGGCAAGCCAGAGCTGCTGCACACGCTGAACGGTTCCGGCCTTGCGGTTGGCCGTACGCTCGTCGCAGTGCTGGAGAACTTCCAGCAGGCCGACGGCAGCGTGATCGTGCCTGAAGTACTGCGGCCGTACATGGGCGGGCTGAAGCGCCTGGCCTCGGCAGCAGTGCAATAAATGTGTGCGGAGAGCAAAATCTTTCAAAAAGTTCGAATTTTGCCCTTCCGTTTTTCTGAAGCTTTGCTATAATCTTGTCTCTCGCGGCAGCAAGCGAGAAGTAGTCAGACCAGTAACCGGAAAGGTGGCAGAGTGGTCGAATGCACCAGACTCGAAATCTGGCGTACGTTTAGGCGTACCGTGAGTTCGAATCTCACCCTTTCCGCCAAGTTGCAGAAAAATCAGCTCCCATGTGGAGCTTTTTTTTCGTCCGTCCGATCACGTCGCGGCCATGCCTGCACCTTCAGCGGCGCGGCACAGATAGATGGTCGCGTTCTCGCCGTTCGGGCCACGGTAATCCTTCTCGACCGCCGTGCGGGCTGCATTGACGAGGTCACGCGGCATGAGCGCCACCACGCACCCACCGAACCCGCCGCCGGTCATGCGAACGCCGCCGGCCGTGCCGATCGCCGCCTTGACGATGCTAACCAGATGATCAATAGCCGGCATGGTGATCTCGAAGTCGTCGCGCATCGACGCATGCGAGGCTTCCATCAGTTCGCCCATGCGTTCGAGGTTTCCGGCAGCCAGTGCCTTCGCCGCTGCCGCTACCCGCTCATTCTCGGTGACGACGTGGCGGGCGCGCCGCAGTACCACGGGAGCCAGTTCGGCGCCGCGTGCGTCCAACATGGCCGGGTCGACGTCGCGCAGGGCAGGCACGCCGAAATACCGGGCTGCCTCTTCGCACTGCAGGCGCCGCGCGTTGTAGGCGCTGTCGACCAGACCGCGCGAGACGTGCGAATTGAAGATCATGATGGCCGCACCCCTTGGTATCGGCACCGGATCGACTTTCAGCGAGCGGCAGTCGATCATCAGCGCGTGGTCTTGGATGCCGGAGGCGGAACTGATCTGGTCCATGTTGCCGCACTTGCAGCCGACAAAGTCGTTTTCCGCGCGCTGAGCGATGAGCGCCATGTCGATCGGGGAGACGTCCTCGAAGCCCGGCAGGGTCGCGAACAGCCGGCACACCGCGACCGACAGCGAAGCGGAAGACGACAGGCCGGCGCCTTGCGGGACGTCGCCGGCGATGACCATTTCCATGCCGCGCACTGGCAGGCCGCGCTGCACCAGTTCCTGGACCACGCCACGAACGTAGTTCGCCCACATGGGCGCCGCCCGCCGCTCGATCGGCGCGTCGAGCGAATATTCATCAGCGGCGTCCTCATAGTCGGCAGCCACCACGCGCACCAAACGGTCATCGCGCTGGCGCGCCACGATCACGGTGCGGTAGTCGATGGCGCACGGCAGCACCAGGCCATCGTTGTAGTCGGTATGCTCGCCGATCAGGTTGACCCGGCCCGGAGCCTGGACATGGATGGATGCCACTTTACCGAAAGCGGTCTGGAAAATAGTGACCGCACGGGCCATCGGGGAGTTGTTCATCGTGCTCTCAGGCTTCCGGACTGTCGGATTCAAGAGTGTGAAGGTAGTGCACGTCGGAGACCGCGCGCAGCTGTGCAGCCGCCTGTTCCGGCGTCAGGTCGCGCTGGGTTTCGGCCAGCATCTCGAACCCGACCATGAATTTGCGCACCGAGGCCGAGCGCAGCAGGGGAGGATAGAAGTGGGCGTGCAACTGCCACCCGGTGGCGTCATCCAATCCATACGGAGCGCCGTGCCAACCCATCGAGTACGGGAAGGAGCACTGGAAAACGTTGTCGTAACGGGTGGTCAGGCGTTGCAGAGCAAGCGCCAGGTCAGTTCGCTGCGCCGCGCTCAGGTCTTCCAGGCGCTGGACCGGGAACCTCGGCAACAGCAGGGTCTCGAAAGGCCAGCCCGCCCAGTATGGAACCACCGCAAGCCAGTACTCGGTGCTGACGACGACGCGCTCTTCCGAGGCCGCTTCGCGCTCGACATAATCGAGGAGGAGCGGCTTTCCGTGCCGGGCGAAATAGTCGCGCTGCTGGTCGTCTTCAGCCGCCGGCAGGTCGGGCAGGAAGCTGGTTGCCCAGATCTGTCCGTGGGGGTGCGGGTTGGAGCAGCCCATGACGGCGCCCTTGTTCTCGAACACTTGGACCCAGCGGTGGGTGGCGCCGAGTTCGGCGGATTGCGCGCACCAGGTATCGATCACCTGTTCGATGGCCGGTCGGCTCAAGAGCGGAAGCGACTTGCTGTGATCCTGCGAGAAGCAGATGACGCGGCTGGTGCCGCGCACGCTCATGGTCTGGAACAGCGGATCGCCGCTTGGCGTCGCCTCGGGCGTGTCGGCCATCAAGGCGGCGAAGTCGTTCGTGAACACGTAGGTGCCCTCATACGGCGGATTCTTCTCGCCGTTGACGCGCGTGTTGCCGGCGCAAAGATAGCAATCCGGGTCGTGTGCGGGCTTGACTGAGCGGTCGACGGCTTCCTGCCGGCCCTGCCACGGGCGTTTGGCGCGATGCGGTGAAACCAAGACCCATTCGCCCATGAGCGGGTTATAGCGGCGGTGAGGATGATCTGAGGGATTGAACATGTTCCTTGTCTGCTCCAGGTAAATAGGTCGGTAGGGTGACGCTCGCCGGCAACCACCTGCGCATTTGCACTGATGGCGCCCTGCGGCATTGGTCATGCGATCTTCTGCCCGAAGTTTAAGGTTGTCATTCGGGGGAAGACTGATCTCAGGGCTTGCAGGTGCTTACCACCACGCGCCGTAGATGGTCACGAGCATGACGCACACGGCCGCCGAGCCACAGGCGAATGATCCTTCGACGCGGAACAACTTGCGGTCAAGGTGCATCTTCTTCATCGCGCCGTCGCGCTGCCCGATGGTGCTGATCAGGGCCATGCCAGCGACGACCAGGAGGAATACGATCAACATGCGGTCCAGGAACGGGATCTCATACACACCGGTGCCGTTGTCGGCGGAGAATCCGATCGGCGCAAGGAAGCTCAGGTCCATCACATCCGGCAGAAACTTCAGGATAACCGAGAACACCAGGCCGCCCACGGTGGCGAACATCGCTGCGCTCGCAGTGGTCTTACGCCAGAAGAAGCCCAGCAGGAACATGGCAAGGATACCGGGCGAAACGAAACCGGTGTACTCCTGGATGTACTGGAAGCCGCCTTTTTTGTCGATGCCCAAAAGCGGTGCTATCAATACGGCGATCGCCATCGCCACGACCACGGTGACGCGGCCAATCCAGACCATGCCTTTTTCGGTGACGTCACGGTCGAAGTGCTTGCGGTAGACATCGAGCGTGAAGATCGTCGCGATGCTGTTGGCCTTGCCGGCCAGCGATGCAACAACCGCCGCAGTCAGCGCCGCGAACGCAACACCTTTCAGGCCGGACGGAAGCAGTGCCAGCAGGGTAGGGTAAGCACGGTCGGGATTGAGTTCGCCACCCTGGCGCATGGCGTCGCCCAGTGTGCCGGACTTGTCCAGCGCATAGGCCGCGATACCCGGCAGGACCACGATCACCGGCATCAGGAGCTTCAGGAACGCGGCGAACAGCAGGCCCTTGCGGGCGGTGTGCAGGTCGGCGCCCAAGGCGCGCTGCGTGATGTACTGATTGCAGCCCCAGTAGTTCAGGTTGACGATCCACATGCCGCCAATGATCGTGGACAGGCCCGGCAGGTCCATGTAATTCGGATTGTCGCGCGTGAGCACCATGTCGAAATGCTCGCCGGCGCGTTTGAACAGCTCGCTCGTACCGTGGATCGCGCCGTTGCCGCCCCCCAGCGCCGCCACCAGGTCCAGGGCAATCCAGGTCGTCGCCAGACCCCCGATCACGAGGCACAGCACCTGGATGACGTCCGTGTAGCCGATGACCTTCATGCCGCCGAGCGTGATGATCGTGGCGAACACCGCCAGGAACAGCATGCAGGCGAATACGTTCAGCCCGGCGATACTGCTGATTGCCAGTGCGCCGAGGTAGAGGATGGACGTGAGGTTGACGACGACATATAGACCCAGCCAGAACAGGGCCATCGTCGTGGCTACCGTCTTGCCGTAGCGCTGCTCGAGGAACTGCGGCATCGTGTAGATGCGGTTCTTCAGGTACACCGGCATGAAGAACACTGCCACGATGACCAGGGTTGCGGCCCCCATCAGCTCATAGACGGCAATGGCCATGCCGATCCGGAAACCGGACCCGCTCATCCCAATAAATTGTTCGGCTGAGATGTTGGATGCGATCAAGGAGGCGCCGATCGCCCACCACGTGAGCGAGCCTTCAGCGAGGAAATAGTCCTGGGATGCGCTGCCGGACGTGCCTTTCCTGCGCCGGTACACCCACAAGCCGTAGCCGGAAATGACGAGAAAATAGACGAGGAAGACAAACGAGTCTAGGCTGGAAAAGGCGGTCATAAGTGCTGTTCAGATGTCTCGTGCGGCTGGCATGGGCGCCCAGACCGCTGGTTATTTGAATGTCCCATTGTTAATACTGAGGGGTGGAACTCAGGTTTCCTAGGAGCGAGGGGCGGCAACATTGAAATAATCATTAGAATGATCAGTGCACTTCGAGCTTAGCCGTCCGAGTCATTGTTCATTCGTCATCGGGAACCGCTCGTTTGACTGCGCCAACTGTCAATCTGTGGGAACTGTTTTAGAAAAAAGACGGCCCGTCTCAGGGCCGTTAAAGAGGAGACTCCTTTTGATCTTTTGATCCTGCGCTCGGCTACACCATGCTGTCTCGCAGAGTCAGCGGTGCCTGCACGAGGCGGCTACATGAATAAGAACACGAGTTTCCGCTGGCGGCATCGCTTCCTGCCCGTTTCAAACACCGATAGGCCATATTGTTTACACGGGATAGCCGAGGCCGACGAAATATATTTACTGGAGTCTGAAAAACGCGAAATTTGACCCGACCAGCAAGACACAGGGGCGGGGCCGCGACAAAAAGTGGGATTTCAGACGAACAGATTTGTGTCGTGGTGGCGCGGGATCGATCCGGGCAATCGTTCCTTTTTGGCGGCCCGCGCGGGCTTAAGTGACAGCCGAACGCCAGCGTTGCCGGTAGTTAAACAGTCCTGCCACCTGCAGAGCTGAAACATTGCACTGCCCCGATGGTTGGTCCGTTGCTCCCCGATGGAGGATCCAGCCGCCGATCGTCGTGCCACTGGCGTCGTCTGAAACGATGACCTGCTGGTCGCTTCGCAACGCGGCCAGAAGCGGGGCAAAGTGGGGGTTACCCGTAAAACTACCTTCGACCGCCACTCGCCCGGTGGCTTGGAGCTTGTCCAGGCAATAGTCGCTCATCAGCGCGCAATACAATGTGGCAAGCGCATACCATTCCTCGGCCGTACGGGGGGGAGTTCCGACGACGCTGCCGTCCTGCCCGGAGAATGGTCCGCCAGAAGGCGCGAAGCAGGGCAGCGCGAGAATGCCCTCATCAATGATGTATTGGATGTCCGCGACCTGGCACACTTGCGGGTGAGGCCCTGCCAGTTCCTCGAATTCCCGGCCTCCCATGAACCGCATGCATGCTATCGGCTGACCTAGCGCACTGGTATTGGCGAGCATGTCGGAACGCTCTTCCAGCTGCGCCAACGGGGTGTTGAAGGAAGCGGCAATCAGCCAGGTGCCACTGGACAAGACAGTGCCGATATCGCCGCCCAGATAGCGCAGCAGTGACGCATTGCTGTCGTGAATGCCGCATATGATGTTGCAGTCGGCCGGCAAACCGGTGAGCTGCGCCAGCTCGGGTAGCAAGGTGCCAAGAACCTGTGATGCCGCCTGAATTGGCGGAAACTTGGCTTGCCAACCCTTGCGCGCGACCAGGTCGGTGTACTTCTGCGCAGACGTATCCCACAGGTCCGTATGGCAGCCCAGCGATGTAACTTCACTTGCCGCCACGCCCGACAAGCGCCAGGCCCAGTACTGCGGATACATCAGGATATGGCGCGCCTTGGTGAACTCGACTGGAAACCTGGATGCAAGCCAGGCCAGTTGCCGCCCCAGGTTCAAGCCGGCCGGAAGGTCCGGAGAATATGTCACGCAATACGACGGCCTGACACGTGCATATGTCTCATTGATCTGCTCGGGCAGCTCGCTTTCGTAGTCCAATATGGGCAACACCAGGCCTTGGTGGTCCACGAGCGCCGCTGTAGCGCCGTGGGTCACCGGGACAATTGCGCCGACCTTCGCCATGCTGCCGAACTGCCGGAATGTAGCCAGCATCCATTCCCAGAGGCGTTCTGTATCGTGATGAGGATAGCGGCCCGTTTCAATGATCGTGTTCGCACAACGCCGTTCGGCGAGGGTTGAGCCGTCAGCATCAAGCAAGTTCAGCTTAGCGTTGGTCTTGCCGATATCGAGGACGATCGTTGCGGTACGTTCGATCATTTGTCGGTCTTCCTCGCACGCAGCAGGCGTGGCAGCGCGATGGTAACCAGCAGCAGAATGCCGACGACGATGGTCATGATGATGCCTGGGATATTTGCCAGAGACAGGCCATAGGTAACTATACCCAGGGTGAGCACCGCCAGCAGGACGCCGCCGATACTGCCCGCGCCGCCCTCGATGCGTACGCCCCCCAGGATCACCATGGTGATGATTTCCAGTTCCCAGCCCATCGCAATGTTCGGCCGGGTACTGCCAATGCGGCCGGTGAGCAGCCACGCGGCTAGGCCTGCCATGGCCCCGGTAAGGATGAACAGCATCAGGCGATAACGGTCGACAGCAATTCCGGAAAAGCGAGCTGCGACGGGATTGTTTCCAATCGCGAAAATCCGCCGGCCCCAGCTGGTTGTGTGTAACAGCACCGCGAACAGTACTACGAACGCCAGCAGTACCACGAACGCGCGCGGAATCAGGTCGAAGAAATAGCCTTGTCCCCAATCGCTCATCAGTTGCGGATAGCCTGTGAAGGCCTGGTCGCCCAGCACCACGCTGGCGAGCCCTCGGAACAGGGAAACGGTGCCGATCGTTACTACGATCGAGGGAAGGGCGAACCGCGTTACCAGAATGCCGTTCAGGCTGCCACACAAGACGCCGGTGGCCAGCGCAACAACGATCAGTCCATGCGGCGGCATGCCATGAGCGTGCGCCAGGCCCATTGCTACCGAACTGAGTGCCAGCGTGCCCGACACCGAGATATCGATCTCTCGGCAAATGATCAGCAGCGCCATCGGTAACGCAATCAGCGCCTTTTCACTGAAGCTAAATGTCGAGTCGGCCAGGTTGTAAATATCGAGAAAGTTGGGCAGCAGCGCGCCATTGGTCGCGAACGCGAGGATGAACAACAGTCCCAGCACGGTCTCCCAGCGCAGCAGGAAATTCTTCCAATTGAATGCCGGACGGTCGTGAATGGTATAGCGCGATGTGTTCGCGGCTGGTACGGCGTTATGGGCGATCACGCAGCACTCCTGTTCGTGGCTGGGTTGAGCAGATGCAGCGGCAGGATCTGGCGACTGCGTTTCTTATCTCCGCGGGCATTGATCAGCACGGCGGTAAGGATGACGATACCGGTCAAGGCGCTTTGCCAGAACGGTGAGATTTTTACGATAGGCAAGGCGTTATTTATGACGGCAAGGAACATTGCGCCGAGCATCGCGCCAGCGACGGTACCCACCCCGCCGGCGATGTTGATTCCACCAATCACACACGCTGCAATGACGGTAAATTCAAAGCCGTATGCGATTTCAGTATAGGCCACGGCATAGCGCGCCACCCAAAGGTAGCCGCACAAGCCGGCCATTGCGCCGCTAAGGCCGTACGTCCACAGCAGCCGGCGCGCCGTGGGGATGCCGATATAGCGCGCAGAATGCGGCTCGTTGCCGATTGCATACAGGTCGCGGCCAAAGCGCGAATAGCGCGCGATGAACCAGGTCAGCAGCACAACGGTTGCCGCAATCCAGACCAGATGGGTCACGCCAAGGAACTTCGCCAACGGGAAGGCAACAAAGTCGGAAGGCATCTGGTGTGAAGAAACCCACGCACCACCCGAGAGAACAAACACGAGACCGCGGTACACGCTCATGGTACCGAGCGTCACCACAATTGGCGGCAGTCCCAACATGCCGATCAGCCAGCCGTTGATCAGGCCGAGCGCCAGTCCGATTGCCACGGCAACGGCGATCACCGCCACGAGGGGCAATTCGGGGTGCCGCGACGCCAGCAGCGCCGACATCATTCCCGATAGCGCCAAATTGGAGGCAACCGACAGATCGATCCCGCGCGTGATGATCACAAACATCTGAGTCAGCGCCAGCATGACCAGCAAAGTGCCGTCAGTGAGCAGGTTTCCCATGCTGGCCGTGGTGAGGAATACGGGGGCGCGCATACCCACCACCAGGATCAGCCCGACGATGAGGGCGGCTAATAGCACTTCGCGTTGGTTTAACAGCTTCATCAGATTTGCTCCGAGAAACCTCGTCCTTCAGGACGGGGAGTGAAAGGAACCGACTGCGCAGCAGTCGATGCCTTGGTTGTAAGAGTGGAACCATGGTCGACAATCGTTGTCGAACCTGGATGAAACTGGTCTACCGCTACCGCGTCAAGTCGCTGACCGGCTTGCTGAACAAGCAAGCCCGGACAATCAACTTCGTCTGGAACTACTGCAACGACAGGCAAAAGGACGCGCTGCGTTTCGGTCGCCGCTGGCATACCGGTTTTGATCTGATCAAGCTCACCACCGGGTGCAGCAAGGAGCTTGGCCTTCACTCGGGTACGGTAAACGACGTATGCCAGCAGTACGCAAGGTCGCGCTTCCAGGCGCGCCGGCCCTACCTTCGCTATCGCGGCAGGAAGTCGCTGGGTTGGGTGCCGTTGAAAGGACGTGAACTGAAACGCGAAGGCAATGCCTTCCGCTTCGCCGGCAATACCTTCCGCGTGTTTTATTCGCGCCCGCTGCCCGAGGGAAAAATCACCGACGGGACCAACTTCTCGCGCGACCGGCGCGGCAACTGGTTCCTCAATATCGTCCTTGAAGTACCGGCGGCGCCCGCCCGCTTGCCGGTGCGCGGTGTGGGAATCGACCTTGGCCTGAAAGACCTGGCCACGCTGAGCGACGGCAGCCGCATCGCGGCGACGCACATCTACCGTGCCAGCGAGGCGGCGCTGGCGGTGGCCCAGCGCGCCCGTAAAAAGAAGCGGGTCGCGGCGCTCCACGCACAGATTGCCAATCGCCGCCGCCATTACCTGCACACCTGCACCAGCGCCATCGTCGGCGCGTTCGACTACATTGTGGTCGGTAATATCAATGCATCCGCGCTCGCCAAGACCAGCATGGCGAAGTCCGTCTACGATGTCGGCTGGTCGTCCTTCCGAGCACAACTGGCGTACAAGGCTGTTAAGCATGGCGCCTGGTTTGAAGAAGTGAACGAAGGCTTTACCACCCAGATCTGCTCGAATTGCGGCGCTGTTCCCGATTCGAGGCCGAAAGGTATCGCAGACCTTGGAATAAGAGAATGGCGTTGCTGTGATTGCGGAGCGGTACATGATCGTGATCTCAATGCTGCGTTAAACATTCTCCGTCGCGGACGTGCGACGCTAGCTGTAGGAATCCTCGACCTTTAGGTCGGGGAGGACGTCAAGCGACTTCCTTCGTTTTCAGTTCGCTGCCCGACGCGGCTGCCACGACTTGTTCCGGCGTGGCCTGCGCGCGGGTAAAGATCGTCTTGATATGGCCCTGGTGCATCACCACCACACGGTCTGCCATTCCCAACACTTCCGGCAACTCGGACGACACCAGGATCACCGATAGCCCGCGCGTCACCAGTTCGCTAATGAAGCGGTGCACCGCCGCCTTCGACCCGATGTCGATACCCTTGGTCGGTTCGTCCAGGATGATGACTTTCGGGTTCGTGGCCAGCCACTTGCCGAGAACTACCTTTTGCTGGTTTCCACCTGACAATTCCGAGACTTGTTGCTGGAGATTGTTGGCCTTCAGTTCCAACTCTGCGCTGAAATGGCGGGCGATCGCAGTTTCCACTGCGCGCCGCGGACGCAGAAAGAATCCAATCTTGGACAGGAGCGGCAGTGTAATGTTCTGGACGATGGGCATCGACAAGTGCGCACCCTGATGCTGGCGGTCCTCCGGTACATAGGCAATGCCATGCTTGATGGCGTCGGCAGGGCAGGCGATGGAAACTTGCTGACCATCCATATTGATCGTGCCGCTTACCCCTGTTGAAAGTCCGAACAGGGCTTGCATCACTTCCGAGCGGCCGGCGCCGACCAAGCCGTAAAATCCCAGGATCTCGCCCTTGCGAAGCGCAAAGCTGACCTGGTCGAACTCCGTGGGGTGACACAGGCTCTTCACTTCCAGGACAGTTTCCCCGAGCTTGACGTCAAGCTTCGGGAAGGCCTGATGGATCGTACGACCGACCATCAGCGATACCAGTTCAGGCTCGGTAGTGTCCGCAATTGCGCCTTCTGCCACAAAGTGCCCGTCACGCAGTACGGTATAGCGATCGGCGAGTGCAAAGATTTCGTCGAACTTGTGGGTGATGAATATCACCGCCGTACCTGCGGTTTTGAGCTGATTGACGATGCGATACAGTTCATGGATTTCGCGTTGGGAAAGCGATGCTGTCGGTTCGTCCATGATCACCACGCGCGCTTCCTGCGACAGGGCGCGCGCGATTTCGACGAAATGCCGCTGCGCGACGCTCAGATCCTTAACGCGCGCACGAACCGGCAAACTCACTTCAAGCCGGGCAAACAGTTTCTCTGCTTCGGCTTCGATCCGGGGCCAGTCTATGCGTGGCGGAAATCCGCGGGTGGGCTGACGGCCAACATAGATATTTTCGGCGACCGTGAGCTCGTCGAACATGACGGTCTCCTGGTGTACCGCCGTGATTCCGGCACGCATCGCCTGCTGGGCACTGGCGAAGCGCACTTCTGCGCCGCCGAGACGGATCGTGCCCGCATCCGGTTGATAAATTCCCGTCAGCGTCTTCACCAAGGTCGACTTGCCGGCGCCATTCTCGCCGATCAGTGCCATGACTTCGCCGGCGCGAACGGAGAGCGACACGTCGTTGAGGGCGATTACGCCCGCGAAGCGTTTGCAGATGCCGGACAATTGAAGCATGGGAGCAGGTCTTTCCATTGCAAGTATTGACATGGCACTCAGAAAATTTTGGAGAACTTCACGACGTTCTCCTTGTGATACACGAACGGAGGCGCGAGTGCGGCTTCGCCGTTCGCGTCGATCACCACGGGGCCCATGCGGCCAAGCTCCAGCGTGCCGCCGGGCTTGGCGGACGGGTTTTCCTTGACAAAAGCGTAGGCAGCGTAAGTAACCGCGTAGCCCAGATCGATAGGATTCCAGATGGCGAACTCCTTGACTGCGCCGGACTGCACGTGACCCGCCATTTCGGACGGCAGGCCGAGCCCGGTCACATAGACCTTGCCGACCAGGTGCTCGTCGACCACGGCCTTGGCGGCCGCGTTGATGCCCACCGTGCTCGGCGAAATGATCACTTTCAGGTTGGGGTTGCTGCGCAGCAGTCCAACAGCCTCGCGGTAGCTCTTGTCTGACTGATCGTCGCCGTACACGGTGGACACGAGTTTGAGCTGGGCGAACTCCGGCCGTTTCGCCAGTTCGTCCTTCATGACGCCGATCCAGATGTTCTGGTTGGTAGCCTGCGCCGAGGCCGACAGGATGGCGATCTCGCCAGCCCCGCCGATCGCATCCGAGGCCATTTGCAGCTGCTTGAGTCCGATTAATCCTGCGTTCGATGGATTAAGTTGCATCAGCCGGCCCTCAGGCGCCAGGCCGCTATCAAATGACAGCACCTTGATGCCACGCTGCATAGCTTTTTTTGCGATGGGCACGATGGCGTTCGGATCGTTGGCGGAAATGACGATTGCATCGACTTTCTGGCTGATCAGCGAGTTGATGATTTCGATCTGGCCCTCTGCGTTCGGCGTGGTGGGACCGGTATAGATGATGTCGACGTCGCCCAGCTGGTTCGCGGCTTCCTTGGCGCCCTGGTGGGCGGCATCGAAAAAGCCGTTACCAAGATTCTTGACCACCATCGCGATCCGGATTTTTTGGGGCTTCCTTTCGGCGCATCCGGCTGTCAGGGTTGCCAGGCTGATAACAAGGACTGCCGCGAACAAGTGTTTGAGTTTCAATGGGATGTCTCCGACAGGAAGAGGGCAGTTGAACGGCCGTCGTATGATTGGGCGAAGTTGCCGGCGGCGGACTGCCCGGGAATGGATTCGGGCGCGACAGTGATCACTTTGACGCCTGCCTGTTCAAGTAACTGCACTGCGGATTCGGATGCGTAGGTGTCGGTAATCACGGTCGACACACGGTTCAGTCCACATAAGATCAGCCCGGCCTTTCTGGCGAACTTCGAGCTGTCGGCCAGTACGATCAGCTCCTCTGCCTGGCCGATCAGGCGCTTCTCGGCCTGGATCAGCAGCGGATCGGCTTCCATCAATCCCAGCAGGGAAAGCCCATGCACGCTCATGAACATTTTGGCAGCGTAGTGGTGCTGGGTGATGTCGTTCTCGAACGGGCTGAGGATAACGTTCTGTTCCCGGTACACCGTCCCGCCCGGCAGGATGATTTCGTTCTCGCTCGAGACCAGCAAGCGTTCAGCCATGAGGAACGAATTGGTCAGGATCTTCATGTGCCGGTCGGCCAGGAACTCCGCCATCATGAAGGTGGTCGTGCCACCGTTGATAATGATAGTCTCGCCGTCAACGCACAGCGAACTGGCATGGCGCGCTATGCCGCGCTTGCGCTCGGCGAAACACTGGATATTGTTCTGGAACGTCTCGCTGCTCAGGGCGAAGCAGCGTTTCTTCTGTTCAAGGTTGGCAGCGCCGCCGCGGGTTCGCGTGAGCAAGTTGCGCGCGGCTAGCCAGCTGATATCGCGCCGTACGGTGGCGGGGGAAGCGTTGAGCCACTCGACCAGTTGCGGAACTGTTGCACTCGTGTGCTCGGCGAGCAGCTTCAGCAAACGTTTACGGCGATTGTGATTGACCATGTTTGTCTCCAAAGTGCCGTCTTTGCGGCTTGTGCCAGTATGTCGTATCGAGATGAAACGCTCTGGCCTGCCATGAAGACTAATCACATAGACCATTCCCGTCAATCAGCCTGCGATCAATTGCTTGATTATTTCAAATAGATGGCACGGCCTTTCGCCTGAGCCAATCATTCCGATGATTATTCACCGATCAATCATCATCTTGAGCGCCACTGGATTGACACCCGCAGCTCGCTGATTTCTACTGGTCGAACTTGCCAGGAGTTTTGATTGTGGTCGACGAAACACCGACCCTCCTGTGGCGGAACGAATTTACATAAGACATCGGAGAAAAGCATGACGGTAGTGAATGAAAGCAAGCAGAAGGCAGCGATTGCGTCGCTGTGGGACGACAGCGCAGCGGCCACCATGAGCGAGCCGGAGTTGCTGCTGTACCGCTCCAACCTGCTGGGCTCGGACCTGCGCATCACGAATTTCGGCGGCGGCAACACGTCGGCCAAGGTCAGTATGCCTGATCCCCTGACGGGTGGGCAGGTGGAAGTGCTGTGGGTCAAGGGCTCGGGGGGCGACCTGGGCAGCATCAAGATGGATGGCTTCTCGACACTCTACATGGACAAGCTGAACGCGCTCAAGCAGCGCTACCGCGGTCTGGAACTCGAAGATGAGATGGTCGCCTACCTGCCACACTGCACGTTCAACCTGAACCCACGCGCTGCCAGTATCGATACTCCGCTGCATGCATACATCGACCGCAAGCACGTTGACCACATGCATCCCGATTCCGTGATCGCGATCGCCGCATGTGCCAACAGCAAGGCTCTGACAGAAACAATCTTCGAAGGCGAGCTGGGATGGCTGCCGTGGCAACGGCCAGGCTACGACCTGGGCCTCAAGCTGGAGGCGGTCTCGAAAGCCCAACCTGGGCTGAAAGGTATCATTCTCGAGGGGCACGGCTTGTTCACTTGGGGCGATACGGCAAAATCGTGCTACGAAACGACGCTGGCGATCATTCAGCGCGCCGAGAGCTGGCTTGCGGCCAATAGCAAGCAGCCGTCGTTCGGCGGCGCCAGGTTCACTGCTCTCCCCGCGGACGAGCGCGCAGCCCTGGCGACACGCCTGATGCCGCTGTTGCGCGGGAAAATCAGCAAGGATGAATACAAACTGGGTCACTTCGACGACAGCGATGCGGTGCTTGAATTTGTATGCAGCAATGACCTCGCGCCGCTGGCTGCGCTTGGCACCTCCTGCCCTGATCACTTCCTGCGCACCAAGATCCGTCCTTTCCTGATCGATTTCGATCCAGCCAACCCTGATTTTGATCGCCTGGTCAACGGCCTGGATCACGCGCTGGCGGCTTACCGCGCCGACTACACCGCCTACCACGAGCGATGCAAGCGCGATAACAGTCCGGCAGTGCGCGACGCCAACCCGATCATCTACCTGATCCCGGGCGTGGGCATGCTCTCGTTTGCCAAGGACAAGGCGACTGCACGCATCGCCGGCGAGTTCTACGTCAATGCGATCAACGTCATGCGTGGCGCAAATGGCGTCGACACCTATGTTGGACTCCCGGAACAGGAAGCGTTCGACATCGAGTACTGGTTGCTCGAGGAAGCCAAGCTGCAGCGCATGCCAAAGCCGAAAAGCCTGGCCGGGCGCATAGCGCTGGTGACCGGCGGAGCTGGCGGCATCGGCCAGGCAGTGGCCCGCCAGCTGCTGCAGGAAGGCGCCTGCGTCATGCTGACCGATATCGATGCCGAGGCCCTGGCCGAGGCCCACGCCAGTCTGGTCAAAGTTGCGGGCAAGGACAATGTGGCGACGATTGCCGCCAACATCACGAGCGAGAAGGGCGTCGATGGCATCCTGGAAGCCGCGGCACTGCGCTTCGGCGGGATCGATTTGCTGGTGTCGAATGCCGGCATCGCTTCGTCCGCGGCGCTGGAGGACACCACGCTCGAGAGCTGGGAGCGAAACCAGGCAATCCTGTCGACCGGCTACTTCCTGGTCAGCCGCGCATCGTTCCGCATCATGAAGCAGCAACAGCTGGGAGGCAGCATGGTGTTCGTGGCAAGCAAGAATGGCCTGGTTGCCTCGGCCGGCGCCTCGGCTTACTGCACCGCCAAGGCGGCAGAAATCCACCTGGCGCGCTGTATCGCACTCGAAGGGGCGCCGCACGGCATCCGTGTCAATGTCGTCAATCCGGATGCGGTGATCAAGGGCTCGCGAATCTGGGACGGGAAATGGAAGGAAGAGCGTGCGGCGTCGAACAAGATCGAGGCCGACGACGTGGAAGACTTCTACCGCAAGCGCAGCATGCTCAAGCTGAGCGTACTGCCGGAAGATATCGCGGAAGCGGTCTACTTCCTTTCCAGCAGCAAGGCTGGCAAGAGCACCGGTAACATCATCAACGTCGATGCCGGCAACGCCGCAGCATTCACTCGCTAATCGATACTGGCGGCCGGCGCATCACCGGCTGCCTAAAACAAGACACGGAGACAGCATATGAATAAGCTCTTCGACCGCGGCCAGGTCGAGCAACACAATGCGGCCCTCAGCGCCGATATCAACGCCGACTTCGAGGCCCTGGGCGGAATGCTCGCGCGCCGCGGCCAGGACATCGAAAAGCTGACAGCGTTGGCACAGACCTTTGCCGTTGCGCTGCCAAGCTGGGGCGTGGGCACTGGTGGCACCCGTTTCGCACGCTTCCCCGGCAAAGGCGAACCGCGCAATGTCTTTGAGAAGCTGGACGACTGCGCCGTCATCCACCGGCTGACCGGCGTCACGCCTGCCGTGTCGCTGCACTTCCCGTGGGATAAGCCGACCGATGCCAACGAGCTGCGCGAGTACGCCGCTAAGCTCGGACTGGGTTTCGACAGCGTCAACTCGAACACCTTCCAGGACCAGGCAGGGCAGGCGCATACCTACAAGTACGGCAGCCTGACGGCACAGGATGCAGCGGCGCGCGCGCAGGCGGTGGCGCACAATATCGAATGCATCGAGATCGGCAAGGCGCTCGGCTCCAAGGGACTCACCGTGTGGGTGGGCGACGGATCGAACTTCCCGGGCCAGCAGAACCTGCGCGGCGCGCTGGAGCGCTACCTGGACAGCATGCGCGGCATCTACGCGGCGCTGCCGGAGGACTGGCTGATGTACATCGAACACAAGCTGTTCGAGCCCGCGTTCTACGCGACCACGATCGCCGACTGGGGTACCAGCTTCGCGTGCGCGACCGAACTTGGCCCAAAAGCCAAGTGCCTCGTCGACCTGGGCCACCACGCCCCCAATACCAATATCGAAATGATCGTGGCACGCCTGGCGCAGTTCGGCAAGCTGGGCGGCTTCCACTTCAACGACAGCAAATACGGCGATGACGACCTCGATTCGGGCAGTATCAATCCATTCCAGCTGTTCCTGATTTTCAACGAGCTGGCCGACGCCAGTGGCCGGGATGCAGCCTTCAAACCGTCATACATGCTGGACCAGTCACACAATGTGACCGATCCCATCGAAAGCCTTATGAACAGCGCGGTCGAAGTGCAGCGGGCCTTCGTTCAGTCGGCACTGGTGGACCGCGCCACGCTGGCGCACTATCAAGGCCAGAACGACGCATTGCAAGCGGCGCAAGCGTTGAAGCACGCGTTCCGCACCGACGTCAGCCCGATCCTGGCCATGGCACGTTTGCGCAGCGGCGCCGCGGCGGACCCGGTCGCTTGCTACCGCGCCAGCGGCTACCGCATGGCACAGGCGGAACTGCGCCCGGCCCGGGCCGGCGCCAGCAGCAGCGGCATCGTCTGATCCGGGGTGCCGATGAAACTCGGCGTCCGAGCAATCAGCGCGGCGGCTGCACTGCCATGTGCGGCCGCAGCTGGAGTTCAGCAGCAACCCGCTGGGTTGCTGGGTCCCGTGCGTCTGATGGAAGAGAAACTCAAATGACACGATTAATGATCCGTACACTGGCAGCTGCGTTTCTCACTCTGTTTTGTTCATGGAGGGGCGCAGCGCCAAGGCAAGGGCACTTTCAACGTGGCGCGCTTTGGCGCCAAGGGCGACGGCACGACGCTCAACACGGCCGCCATCCAGCGCGCCATCGATGCCGCAGCAAGGACTGGCGGCACGGTCGTGTTCCCCAAAGGGACCTTTCTGAGCGGCTCGCTTTTCGTCAAGAGCGGGGTTACCCTCAAAGTCGACAAGGGTGTGACGATCCTCGGTTCGCAGGATATCGCGCACTATCCCGTCATGAAGACCCGCATCGCCGGCATCGAGACGCACTGGCCTGCAGCGCTGGTCAACATTTACGAGCAAAAGAATGCAGCGATCGTCGGCGGCGGCACCATCGACGGTGACGGCAAGGTGTTCTGGGATAGTTATTGGACGTTGCGCAAGGCGTACGAGCCGCGCGGACTGCGTTGGGCATCCGACTACGACGCACAGCGTCCGCGCCTGATCCAGGTCTACAAATCGTCGCAAGTAAAGGTCGGCGGCGGTCTGCTTCTAAGGCGTTCCGGGTTTTGGACCCTGCATGTCTGTTTTTCCGAGAATGTCACGGTGGACGGGGTCATCATTCGTAACAACGAAGGCGGACTGGGGCCATCGACCGACGGCATCGACATCGACTCGTCGCGCCAGATCCTCGTGCAGAACGCAGACATCGACGTTAACGACGATGCCCTGTGCCTGAAGTCGGGGCGCGATTCCGATGGGCTGCGTGTGAACCGCCCGACCGAGGACGTCATTATCCGGGATTCGATCGTGCGTGCCGCTGCCGCCGGCCTGACCTTTGGCAGTGAAACTTCGGGCGGCTTCCGCAACATTGAAGCCTACAACATAACGGTCCAGGGCAGTGTACCGGTCGGGATCCTGTTCAAGTCTGCGCATACGCGCGGCGGCTTCGGCGACAACCTGCGGCTGCACGATTTCAAGATGACCGGCATCCCGGTGGTCATGCGAATCACGATGAACTGGAACCCGAGCTACAGCTATGCCAAGATCCCAGCCGGAATCAGCGACATTCCGCCAATCTGGAAGGTTCTCGCCACACCAGTTCCGAAAGAGCAGGGGATGGCCCGTTTCCATGACGTCCGGATCTGGAACATCAAGGCTACCGGCGCCACCACGGCCTTTGAGGTAGACGGTTTCAAAGAGGCGCCGCTCGAGCGCTTCCGCCTCGAGAACATCGACATCGAGGCGAGCAAAGGCGGCCATATCTACGACGCCGTGGACTGGCAGTTCTCGGACGTACGGCTCAAGCTGGGCGCTCCGGTAGCGCTGGAAAACGCCACCGGCGTGAGCGGCCTTCCCGCGGGGAAGGTGATGATCAAACCCGCCGGCCCGAAAGACGACCCATCCAAGAAGAGCTTCGAAGAACAGGACAAGGGCTGATTCAATATCTGAGAACTTCAAGGTAGGTTTCGCACCAACAGCGCCTCCTTGCTGCGCGTCGTATGTTCAATACTACAGTCAGAGAGACACAATGAACAATCAAGCTATCGGCCGCTACCGTTGGACTGTATGTGCGCTGTTATTCTTCGCCACTACCATCAACTATCTTGACCGCCAAGTCCTCAGCCTGCTCGCACCGACGTTGTCGAAGCTGTTCAACTGGTCGAACAGCGATTACGCCAATATCACCGCTGTGTTCCAGTTCGTCTACGCGATTTCGATGTTGCTTGCCGGCCGCGTCGTCGATCGGTTGGGGACCAGGAACGCCTTCATGCTGGCGATTTCAGTCTGGTCCTTCGGCGCGATCCTGCACGCGTTTGCCATTCCGATGGGAGTGAGCCTGGCCTCGATCATGGGCGCGCTGGGGATGGCGGTAGTCCCCGTCTCGATTGCCGGGTTCATGATTTCGCGAGCCATTCTGGCGATCGGGGAGGCGGGTAACTTCCCCGCCGCAATCAAGGCCACCGCCGAATATTTCCCCAAGAAGGAACGGGCGTTCGCCACGGGTATCTTCAACTCGGGTGCCAATGTGGGCGCCATCCTCGCCCCGCTGTGCGTACCCTGGATTGCCGTGCAGTGGGGGTGGGAAATGGCCTTCATCGCCATTGGCGCGGTGGGATTCGTCTGGATGGCGCTGTGGCACATCGCCTACGAAACGCCCGAACGCCAGAAGCGCCTCGGCGCGGCCGAACTTGCGTATATCAATAGCGACAGTGCGGAGCCAAGCAACGTCGCCGCAGATGCGGGACCTGGCATACCCTGGTTCAAGTTGTTCAACTATCGCCAGACCTGGGCCTTTGTGTCGGGCAAATTCCTGACCGACGGTGTCTGGTGGTTTTTCCTGTTCTGGTTGCCGAAGTACCTGTCGGCCCAATACGGCATGACGGGTACCGACATCATGGTGCCGCTGGCAGTTTTGTACAGCATGACCATGATCGGCAGCATTGGCGGCGGATGGTTCCCCAGCTATTTCATCAGGCGCGGCGCTTCGCCGTATCAGGGCCGGATGCGGGCCATGCTGATCATCGCACTGTGTCCGTTGGTTGTACTGCTGGCGCAGCCCTTGGGGTATATCAGCGTGTGGGTGCCGGTGGTGCTGATCGGCATCGGGGCGTCCGCCCACCAGGCTTGGTCTGCCAACTTGTTCACCACGGTGTCCGACATGTTCCCCAAGAGGTCGGTTGCTTCAGTGGTTGGCATCGGCGGCATGGCCGGCGGCATCGGCGGCGTGCTGGTTTCCAAGGTCGGTGGATGGGTGTTCGATCATTTCGGTGTACTTGGCAGGATTCAGACAGGCTACACACTGATGTTCGCTGGCTGCGCCGTCGCCTATCTGGTCGCATGGTGCATCATGAAGGCACTGGTGCCCGCCCACAGGGAGATCGGCCCAGATTCGGATGTGGCCGGACTCGCGCTCACCCCGAAAACCCAATGAGTGAATCACTCCGCGGGGCGCGGCTATCCTGCGCCTCGGGGACCCTCGCTACACACTTACGCAACGAAAGTACACTTTGACAAAACCATTCAAACGTATCCTGCTCACCGGCGCCGCGGGCGGCTTGGGCAAGGTACTCCGCGAACGTATCAAACCGTGGGCCGACGTCGTGCGCCTGTCCGATCTGGCCGACCTGGGCCCGGCGGCGGAGGGGGAGGAAGTGGTCCAGTGCGACCTGGCCGACAAGGCTGGCGTGCTGGCATTAATGGAGGGCGTCGACGCCGTCCTGCATTTCGGCGGCATCTCCGTGGAAGCGCCTTTCGACGCAATCCTGCAGGCGAATATCCTGGGTACCGCCAACCTTTACGAGGCGGTGCACAAGGCGGGCGTGAGGCGCGTGGTATTCGCCAGCTCGAACCACGCGATCGGCTTTTACAAGACCACCGACATGATCGATGCGGACGATCCGACACGGCCGGACACGATGTACGGCGTGTCCAAATGTTTCGGAGAATCGTTGTCGCGCTATTACTACGACCGCTTCGGCATCGAGACGGTGTGCCTGCGCATCGGCTCGTCGTTTCCCGAACCGCAGAGCGCGCGCATGCTGGTCACCTACCTCAGCTACGACGACCTGGTCGAGGCGCTGCGCTGCTCGTTGATGGCCCAGCGCGTCGGGCACGCAATCCTGTTCGGGGTGTCGGACAACCCGGGCAAGTGGTGGGACAACCGCAAGGCAGCGCACCTGGGCTTCGTGGCTCGCGACAGTTCGACTCGGTTTGCCGGCATGTTCCCGCCGGACGGGAACTATCCGCCGGCGGACGATATCGGCTCCACCTATCAGGGCGGTCCGTTCCTGCTCAACGGTCCCCAATATGATTAGGATTGCCATGCGCTCGAACCTGTTGGAAACCTGACCTGTGCGGTTGGTGAAAGTCCGCTTTGGTGCTCGCGCCGGTCACACTGGTATTGGGTCGACCTCAACGCGCGCAGGGTATGGCGCCTCGATTCGTCCAGCTTTTCTGCATACCATCGAGAACGCTATGCAAAGTTTGTGGGTAATCCTCAGATCCTTTGACATCCTCCCCTTCGTGAACGAAAGGGGATTCCCACTGCTGGCGTCTGATGTCCCAGACGGAAGCCGGACTGAAAGAGCCCAGCTTCTTATTCAATCCGCAGGATATCTCTCGACCTCGCCTAAGGCGACTGCGGATTGGAAAAAGCGGTACTAGTAAATCATGCCCCAGCGCGTAATCGCATACTGAAGCACTTAAGGAGTTTGACCGTGGACCAACACCAAAGTTCAAAACATTTTTTCACTTGGACGGCTGCGCGCGCTTCGCGCCCGGCTCCTTTCACTCCCTGCCCTGAAGGACAGGGTTTCTCGGAGCAATTCTGATGAAAGGAGAAAAAAATGAAGGGCTTGGAATTGTGATTGCAATGTGCAGGTTCAGACTGCGCCAAGGGTTACTCGTGAGCGCGGCGACACTCGGGCTATTCGCGGGATTTGGCGCAGAAGCGGCTCCGCGTTGGATGGAAGGTTTAGACCGAGGCGCGGTGGCCGTGCCGGCCAACGGCGGGGGCAATCTGGTGAGCTGGCGCCTGCTTGCGACGGATGCGCCAAAAACGGAATTCGACGTCTACCGAGACGGCAAAAAGATAAACATCCGCCGCTCAAGCGGAGGAACGAATTTCGTCGACAAGGCCGGAACACCGCAGTCGACTTATGTGATCCGAACCCGCGTTAAGGGAAAGAACGTCGAGACCAGCAAACACGTCGGAGTCTGGACGGAGGGCTATCTCAACATACCCATTCAGCAGCCCGCAGGCGGTGTCACGCCGTCCGGCGAGGCCTACGCATATACCGCCCACGAAGCCAGCGTCGCCGATCTGGACGGCGATGGTCGCTACGAAATCATCCTGAAATGGAACCCATCCAATAACAAGGACAATGCGTTCAGCGGCTACACCGGCGAGGTCTACATCGACGCCTATACACTGGACAGCAAGCGCCTGTGGCGGATCAATCTGGGGCGCAATATCCGCGCCGGATCGCACTACACGCAGTTCCAGGTTTTCGATTACGACGGAGACGGACGCGCGGAAATGGCCGTGCGGACAAGCGATGGGACTATTGACGGTACCGGCAAGGTCCTTGGCGACCCCGACGCCGACTGGCGGGAAACCGGTGGCGAGGGAGCGTCGACCGACAAGACCGGCGGCGTGGTAAAGGCCGACGGCAGCATGGTCGCCCCTTTGCAGGGACGTATCATGAAAGGCCCTGAATTCCTGACGATTTTTGACGGCCTCTCTGGCAAGGCGCTGGCTAGCGAACCATACTGGCCAGGGCGGGATCCGCGCACGGATGCGCCGACGGCGGCGCAATTGAAAGAGACTTGGGGCGACGGCTACGCCAACCGATCCGACCGGTTCCTTGCGGGCACCGCTTATCTCGACGGACAGCGTCCCAGCATCATCATGGCACGCGGGTACTATACGCGCACGACACTCGCGGCCTGGGACTGGCGTGACGGAAAACTGACAAAACGATGGGTGTTCGATAGCGCGGTGCCAGGCGATGAAACTTTTGGCGGACAGGGCAATCACCAGCTCAGCGTCGCCGACGTTGACGAAGATGGCAAGGACGAAATCGTTTACGGCTCGATGGTCATTGACGACAACGGCAAGGGCCTGTGGAGTTCGGGTCTGCGGCACGGCGACGCAATGCACGTAAGTGACCTCGATCCCACCCATCCGGGCCTTGAAAAGTTCGGCGCCCATGAAGAGGTGGGCCACAATGGCGGCATCGGCGCAGCCATGCTCGATGCGCGCACGGGCAAGGTATTGTGGAGTACGCCGGCAGAGAAGGACACGGGACGCGGGGTTACGGCCGACATCGATCCGAGATTTTCGGGCTCGGAATCCTGGGCGACCAATCAGGATGTTCTCTATACGGCTCAGGGCAAACCCATTGAGGGCGTCAAGCGTCCGAAGGAATTGAGCTTCCTGGTATGGTGGGACGGCGACGACCTGCGGGAGATGTTCGACCAGAACCGGATCACCAAATGGGACTGGATGGCCGGCACGTCGCGCAACTTGCTGGAGGCTACCGGCGCGGTCCAAACCAGCGGAACAAAAAACGTGCCCGTGGTCTCGGCTGACCTGCTCGGTGACTGGCGCGAGGAAGTCGTTTGGGCCACGCCCGACGAAAAATCCTTGCGCATTTACACGACGCCATATCCCACCGCACGCCGCTTGGTGACACTCATGCACGACGCCCAGTACCGCGTCGCCATTGCCTGGCAAAACACCGCGTACAACCAGCCGCCGCATCCGAGCTTCTATCTGGGTGACGGCATGAAATCGCCGCCGGTCCCGAAAATCGTAATGCGGACACTGGCCGCGGGTAAGCGCGAACAAAAGCGCTAAGGCCGCTAAGTTCGGGGGCGCGGCGCAGGGCAGTTATGGCGGCCCCGGTCGGCGCCAGTGCGTTCGCGCCGCGCCTGCAACGCCAGGTCGGTCACCGCGCATCGCCTGTTGGCGGTTCGCTGGAAAAGGCGATCGTTGGCAATCACAAACATGAGCGCATCAGACCGGTAAGCAAACCTATACTGTCGTTCGAATTCTAATATTTCAGTACGTCGTGCATGGCACCGGCGTGCCAACTACGGAGTAGTGGATGACACCAGGTTCACATTCTCGTCGACGCTTTCTCGAGACCGTCACGACAGTTTCAGTCTTGTCGGCTTTTCCCGTCGTTGCCACTGCTGCCACGGCAACTCACAGTAAGAGGGCTGGCAGCGTCGGTGATACCGTCCTGCGCTGGCTGGACGGCCCGGCGCCCGCAAGATTCGAAGGTGCGACCTTCGGTGTGCCATGGCCACGCGGGATGGTCAAGCGGGGTACTGGCAAAGCGCTCCAGTTCAGGCTGGCGAATGGACGTTCACATCTGGCGGTGCAATCCTGGCCGCTCGCTTACTGGCCGGACGGATCGCTCAAATGGACGGCGCACGCGATAGCTGGGGGCCACCCTGTGAATTCCACCCTCCAACTGGAGGTCGGTGCGTCATCCGTCTCGGATGGCGTCTCCGTCCGCCAGGGTACGGACCGGATTATCGTCACCAGCGGCGAGCTCAAGTGGGAGATTCCGACCAGCGGCGAATATCTGATCGCCACAGCGACGCGGTTGGGCCGCATCTCGATGCAGGACCTCAAGCTCGTTGCGCTACGCCAGGACGGCCCGGACCTGGAAGGAAGCGGCAGCGTATCCCGGCAGCAGTTCTCGAGCAAGATCACGCGTGTCACGGTCGAGCAGAACGGCCCGGTACGGGCGGTTTTGAAGGTCGATGGGACGCACGCCGGTGATGGCCGGGACTGGCTGCCATTTTCGCTTCGCCTGTATTTCTACTCAGGGTCGGACAGCGTCCGTATCGTCCATTCGTTCATTTACGATGGTGACCCAGAAAAGGATTTCATCCGGGGCCTGGGCGTGACCGCCAAGGTGCCGATGAGCGACAAGACGCATGATCGGCATGTCCGCTTTGCAGGGGAAGCAGTTGGTGTCTGGGGCGAAGCGGTCAGGCCTGTGACCGGCTTGCGCCGGGATCCCGGTCAAGCGTATCGTGAGGCACAGGTGGCGGGCACGGCGCTTCCTGCACTGGAGGGTATGGCAAAAGCGGTCCGGGACGGATTGCAGTGGGTGCCGGAATGGAGCGATTTCTCCCTGTCGCAACTAACGCCTGATGGCTTCACGATCCGCAAACGCACCCAGGCGGGTCGTGCCTGGATCGATTGCAACGCCGGAACCAGGACCAAGGGCCTGGCATACGCCGGCGGTGCGGCCGGCGGGGTCGCGCTGGGCTTCAAGGACTTTTGGCAACGTGCCCCGACCCAGCTCGATGTGCGCGGGGCGGCTACCGGCTTGGCGGACATCACGGCCTGGTTATGGTCGCCTTCGGCAGCTGCGATGGACATGCGCTCCTACCGCGCAGCCGATGGAATGGACACCTATGAGGAACAGGTCGCGGGCCTGAACATTACTTACGAGGACTACGAGGACGGCTGGGATACGCCGGTCGGCGTCGCACGTACATCGGAGCTGCAGCTGTGGGTGCTCGGGGCAACGCCTTCGCACCAGTCATTCTCGGACATGGCCGAGCAGGTCGCCAATCCAGCACGACTGGTGCTCACGCCGCAGCGCATCCACCAGTGCGGTGTTTTTGGCGACTGGGATGTTGCGAATGCCGCCACACCCGCGCGCAAGCTGATCGAGGACCGGCTGGTTTCCCAGCTCGAGCAATATTTGCGTGAGGTCGAGCAGCATCGCTGGTATGGCTTCTGGTCATACGGCGACGTCATGCACACTTACGATCAGGACCGCCACATGTGGCGCTACGACATCGGTGGCTACGCATGGGACAATTCGGAGCTCTCCACTGATCTATGGCTGTGGTACAGCTATCTGCGCACTGGCAGAGCGGATATCTTCAAGTTTGCCGAGGCCATGACCCGTCACACTGGTGAAGTGGATGTGTACCACCTGGGCCGCTTCAAGGGATTTGGCACGCGCCATGGCGTACAGCATTGGTCCGATTCCTCGAAACAGCCCCGGGTGTCGAACGCAGCCTACCGGCGCATCTACTATTATCTGACTGCCGACGAGCGGGTGGGCGATCTGATGCGCGAACTGCTTGATTCCGATGCCGATCTGGACAAGGTCGACATTTCGCGCAAGTTGCCGCCGTCGCCTGCGCGGGCGGCGCCGTCCGGCCTGATCAACGCCTCGTTTGGCACCATGTGGGGGTCCCTGGTCGCCGCATGGCTCACCGAGTGGGAGCGCACTGGTGATACGCGCTGGCGTGACAAAATCGTCAATGGCATGCAAAGCATCGGCGCACTCAAGCGCCGCTGGTTTGCCGCGTCAGCACCTTATGACCCTCGTACGGGCAGGTTCAGCGGCCCCGGAGATCACATCGCGATCTCTCAACTGAACGGTGTTTTCGGCGTCGTCGAAATGAGTTCCGAGCTGCTCAAGCTGGTAGATGCTCCGGCCTACCGTGCAGCCTGGCTCGAATACTGCCGGTATTACAACGCACCCAGCGGCGAGCTTGTAGCACTGCTGGGCAAGGACCCAGGCGGACAATCGCAAGTTGATTCCCATTCGCGCCTGACCGCATACGCTGCCTACCATGAGCGCGATCGCGCGCTGGCACTGCGCGCATGGCGCGAACTGTTCAGTAACGGCCGGTTCATCAAAGCGCAAGAAACCACCTGGCGAATCGATGGCGTGGAGGTGCTGCGACCGCTGAGCGAGCAGCCTGGCATCAGCACCAACACTTCAGCCCAATGGAGCCTGGCAGCCATCCAAAACCTGGCGCTAGTGGGCGACAGCCTGGATGACGCAATGCGTACTGCCGGGATTTTGCCCTGATCGTTGATCTGTTACTTTACCTCATCACCCATCCATGAAGAATTTTATTACCGCGTTATTCCTACTCATTGCCTGGGTTGTCGCCAGTATGCCAGCAGGCGCGCAAGACCTACGCCCTGCGTTTCTTCTCACGGCGGCACAGCATCGCGACAGCCAGGATCTCTCGGGGCAGTGGACGTATTCCAAGGATCTTTATCGTACAGGCCTTACCGATATCAACGGCTGGGTCGCCAAATCACGCATGCAGCGTTACCGTGATATCGATGTCGCGGCCCAGGAGGCCCGCAGCGGCAGCGATTTTTTCGAGTTCGACCTGGACCGTGGACCGCTCATCAACGTACCGGGCGCCTGGAACGCCGCCGATGCGACCTTGCGCTATTACGATGGCTTGATGTGGTTCCAGCGCAAGTTCAAGTCACGGCCATTGCAAGGCAGCCGCGCCTTCCTGCGCTTCGAAGCTGTCAACTACCGAGCTTACGTATATCTCAACGGCAAGGAAATCGGTAAGCACGAAGGTGGGTTCACGCCCTTCGTCCTGGAAGTCACCGATGCGTTGCGGGCCGGTGACAACCGCCTGACGGTCGGCGTCGATTCGACACATGACGCCCAGTCGATTCCAACCTTCATCACCGACTGGGACCTGTATGGCGGCATCACGCGCCCGGTGCGCCTGATCATTACACCGGCGACCTTTATTGATGACGCGACGCTCAGCCTGCAGAAGAACGGTCGCATTTCCGGCGAAGTACGTCTGCAGGGACCACAGGCGGCACGTCAACGCGTCAGCGTAAAGATCGGTGCGCTCGCAACCGCTGCCGCGGTTACCGATGGGGCGGGCCGGGCCGTTTTCGACATCAAGGTCCCGGCTGCACTCGAGCGCTGGACACCAGAGAAGCCAAGCTTGTACGACGTCCAGTTCAGCGCAGCGGGCGATGCGTTGCGCGACCGCATCGGCTTCCGCACGATTGCCGTCCAGGGCAACCAGATCCTGCTGAACGGTAAGCCGATCTTTTTACGCGGGATCTCGCTGCACGAGGAAGAGTTCGGCCCCAATCCTGCGCGCAATATGACGGAGCCGGCGTCGCGGGCACTTCTCCATCAAATCAAATATGGCTTGCATGGAAACTATGTACGTCTGTCGCACTACCCGCACTCGGAGGTTACGCTACGCCTGGCGGACGAAATAGGCTTGCTGGTATGGAGCGAGATACCGGTGTACTGGACGGTAGACTGGGAAAATCCTGCGGTGCTGCGCAAGGCCTTGGTGATGCAGGCTGAAGCCGTCTACCGCGATCGCAATCGGGCATCCGTCATCCTGTGGAGCGTGGGCAACGAGACGCCAGTGTCGGAACCGCGGACGCGCTTTCATAGCGCGATGGCTGATAATGTCCGCGCACTCGACCCTACGCGGCTGATCAGTGCTGCGCTACTGGTAGAGCGCCGCACCGTCGATGGCAATGAGGTGATGGCGATTCAGGATCCGCTGGTTGATAAGCTCGATGTCCTTGCGGTCAATACTTACGCCGGCTGGTACGGCAACGATACCTTGAATGCGCTACCTGGCCTCAGGTGGCAAGTGCCTGGCAATAGGCCGTTGATACTTTCTGAATTCGGCGCAGACGCGCTGGCGGGCTACCGGGATGATGGCAACAAGAAATTCACCGAGGAATACCAGGCTGAGTATTATCGCAAGACGCTGGCCATGGCGGACAAGATCCCAACCGTGCGAGGCATGTCGCCCTGGATCCTGAAGGACTTCCGGTCGCCGCGGCGCGAACACCCTGTCTTTCAGAACGGCTGGAACCGCAAGGGGCTCCTGTCCGAAACAGGTGTGCCCAAGCAGGCATTCGGCGTACTGGCCGATTACTATCGCAGCAAATAATTAAAGGCCACTAAGGATTGCACCGGCCGGGACAGCAGAATCGTCTGAGCTCCCATGGCCGTGTACCTGCGCCGCCGGCCGCCGACCAACCGTGAAGCTCTTGTGGTCATGGCGAAGTGGCGTCCTTTTGTCATGCACGCGCGATCTTTGCACGGATCGCGCGCAAACCGCAGGCAGGCGCTCGAAATTCTCATCCAGTTGATCGCCTGCGTGCGCTGTTGCGTCAGATTCGATCAGCGCCGTGATTTTTTCGATGCACGGTGTAACGACGGAAGTTCGCGCACATAGAATGCTTTCACGGCAGAGCAGCACCACACCACAAAAGCCGCCCCCCCGAGGAGATAACACGATGAACCGAACAACGACACGCACGCATGTGCTTTATCCAACCCGCTGCGCGCGCGCAGTAGCAGCAGTAATCGCCCTGCTGGCCGCCCATGGCGCGCTGGCCCAGCAATCCGCGCAAGGTGCGGCGGCGCCCGCGGCCGCCGCTTCCGACAGCCCGTCGGCCACTACCAGCGGCGAGCAGGCCGCACCTATTGTTGTCCAGGTTTTCGGCACCCGCCGATCGGTGGCGTCGGCGATCGACCGCAAGCTGCGTGCCAGCACGGTATCCGACTCGATCGTGGCCGAGGACATCGGCCAGTTCCCCGACAAGAACGTCGGCGAGGCCCTGGCGCGCGTGACCGGCGTGCAGCTGTCGCGCGACTTCGGCGAGGGCTCGCAGGTATCGATCCGCGGCGTGGAGCCGGACCTGAACCGCATCGAGATCAACGGGATGTCGGTGCTGGGCACCAATGGCGGCGCCGGCCGCGGCGCGGAACTGCGCGAACTGGCGTCCGAACTGATCGGTTCGATCGACGTCTTTAAAGGCATCACGGCCGACATGACTGAAGGCGGCGTGGGCGGCACCGTGCTCATCAAGACGCGCAAGCCGCTCGACTTCAAGAAGCCGACCATCGGCACCACCGTCTCGGCCGAGCATGCGACCTCGCGCGGCGGCGTGCAGCCGCGCGCCAATCTCTACATGGCCGACAAGTACTTCGACGGCAAGCTGGGCCTGATGGCCAACATCGTCTACGACGAGGTCCTGACCCGCAACGACTACGCGCGCAATACCTCGTGGCGCTTCCTGCAGGACTGGGACCTCTCGCCCGAGAAGACCGTGACCAGCACCGACCCGACGCTGGCGGCGATCGGCAGCGTGGCCGGATGCGCTACGCCTGGCCTGAGCGCGGCCCAGCAGACCGCCTGCCGCAGGCAGTGGTTCGACTATTCGCCGGGCATTGCCCGCTACGGCATCTGGACCCGCGACCACAAGCGCTCGTCGGGCGAGCTCACCGCCCAGTACGCGTTCAGCAAGGAATTCAATGTCTGGGCCACCTATCAGGCCAACACGCAGCGCCAGCGCCTGAACGACCGCAACTTCGGCACCGAATTCGCCAACACGGCGCGCCTGGCCAACACCGGCACGGCGCCGGTGTACAACGCGGCGACCGGGGTGCCGTCCACCGCCGGGCGCTGTACCGCGCCGACGGCCGCGCCGGCAGGCATGGTGGTGCAGAACCACCACGTCACCTCGTACACCGTAGGCCAGTGCCTGTTCGCGGCCGGACAGGGCGGCCAGGGCGCCTTCAGCAGCTCCGCGCGCGACTTCCAGCTCGACATCGATTCGCGCTACGCGTCCTCGGGCTTCAACTTCAAGCGCGACCGCCTCGAGGTCGAGGGCCTGTTCGGCACCTCCAAGTCGCACCATGACAGCGACAGCAACAGCATCGTGCTGACCCAGAACGCGCCCGGCCTGAAGGTCACGCTGGACCAACAGGGCCTGCCGCACTTCGACTTCCCGGCCGGCTACAGCCCGGACAGCCCGAACTCGTACGTCCAGGCCCAGCTGCAGTACCGTCCGAGCGAAACCAAAAATGCCGAAGACCAGGTCAAGCTCGACCTCAAGTATCGGCTGAAGACGCCGTTCTTCACCAAGGTCCTGTTCGGCGCCCAGGGGCGCAAGGCCGAGTCCTCGCAGTACGCGGCCGGCGGCTACCTGGCAAGCACCGGCGCCAACCTCAGCTCGACCGCGGACGACATCAACGTGCGCGGCGCCAACGTGAATCAGACCGCGGTCTACGATCCGCTCTACACCGGCTCAGCCCAGCGCCCCAACGACCCCCAGAGCTTCATCAACTCGAGCTTCGCCACGCGCTACCTGAACGCGGCCCAGATGGCCGGCCTGGTGAGTGCGGTAATGGGACGCTCGCCGGGCACTTTCTTCGACGGCTACGACAAGGTCTCGGGCATGCCCTCGGGCTGGATGTCGCCGGTGTATGCGAACGCCGTGCCGTTCTTCGATACCTCGAACTTCAACCATGCCTATCTGTTCTCCGCGCCGGGCAGCGATGGCAAGATCTACCAGCAGATCCCGGTTTTCGCGGTGGACGAACGGATCGCGTCGACCTACCTGCGCCTGGACTATGCGACCCAGCTGTTCGGCTACGAGGTGGACGGCAACATCGGGGTGCGCTACAGCCGCACCCGCGACCGCTCCTCGGGCATGGCCCGCTACCAGGTGCGCAACGAAACCGCTCCGGGGGCGTCGACCTTCACCGACGTGGTCGTGAGCAATGCGGTGTCCACCGTCGAGAACACCTACAACGACGTGCTCCCGAGCTTCAACGGCGCGTTCTGGTTCATCGACAACAAGCTGCTCGCCCGCGTCGGCTGGGCCAAGGCGATGGCGCGTCCGCGCATCGACCTGCTGGCCCCGAACGCGACCTGCACCCTGAACAGCGGCAACCCGCAGTTCGGCGGCGACGGCACCGACGACTGCACCGCCGGCAATCCGGACCTGAAGCCATACCGTTCGACGAACACTGACCTGAGCTTCGAGTACTACCCGAGCCGGGACAGCCAGCTGTCGCTGGCCCTGTTCAAGAAGGACATCTCGAGCTACGTGATGGAGCGGGTGCTGGTCAGGGGCGTGGACCTGTTCCACGACGGCCAGCGCTTCGACGTGACCCAGGCCATCAACGGCAAGGGCGCAACGACCAAGGGCGTCGAACTGGCCGGACGCACGGCGCTGACTTTCCTGCCAGGGTGGCTGGGCGGCTTCGGCATCGACGCCAACTACACTCGCATGGACTTCAGCTATGCGAAGGGTACCGAGCGCCTGAACATCCTGGACGGCACGGTGCTGCCTTACCCGGGCATGTCGCGCAACGCCTATAACCTGTCGCTGTGGTATGACCAGGGGCCAATCAACGCACGCCTGGCCTACAGCTATCGCGACCGCTTCTTCACCGGCTCGAACGACGTCTCGGGTAACCCGGTATTCCAAGAGAAGACCGGCTTCCTCGACGCGAAGGTCCAGTGGCGCTACAGCGACAATGTCACCTTCTCGCTGGAAGGGAAGAACCTGACCGACGAGTCGCAGAGGACGGACGCCGGCGACCGGTTCCGCGTCAACGAGCTGGCCTGGTCGGGACGCCGTTACTTCCTCAGCATGTCGGTCAAGCTCTGATTTTTCTGGCGTCTCCATTGCCAGTCATCTCGCGGTGACTGGCTTTCTTACGTGAGGTTTCCATGAAGCCTGGCAAACTGATGGCCGCCGCCGGCGCCTTGCTGGCCGCGTTGTCCGCCCACCCGCCGGCCACGGCCGGCGACACCGGGTTCGCCAATCCGCTGGTGCGCCAGCGCGCCGATCCCCACGTCACCCTGCACGCGGACGGCTGGTACTACTTCACCGCCACCGTGCCCGAGTACGACCGCATCGAGCTGCGCCGCGCGCGCACGCTCGATGCGTTGGGCGCGGCAGAGGCAAAGACAGTGTGGCGCAAGCACGCCAGCGGCGCGATGGGCGCGCACATCTGGGCGCCGGAACTGCACCGCATCGACGGAAAATGGTACCTGTACTTCAGTGCGGGGCGCGCCGACAGGGTGTGGGACATCCGCCTGTACGTGCTGGAGAACGCCGCCGACGATCCGATGGAAGGGCAGTGGGTGGAGCGCGGGCAGCTCCGGACCGGATGGGAGAGCTTCGCGCTCGACCCGACCACCTTCGTGCACCGCGGCCAGCGCTACCTGGCCTGGACCCAGCGTGCGCCCGGCGGCGGCAAGGCCACCAACATCTACCTTGCCGGAATGGACGGGCCTTTGACGATCCGCGCGCCGGCCGTGCTGCTGACGCGTCCGGAACATCCGTGGGAGAAGATCGGCCACGAGGTTAACGAAGCGCCCGCGGTGCTGGTCAGGAATGGCCGAGTGCTGCTGACGTATTCGGCCAGCGCGACCGACGCCAGCTATGCGCTCGGTCTGCTCAGCGCGCCGGCCGGCGCCGACCTGCTCGACCCGGCGTCGTGGACCAAGTCGGCGGCGCCGGTACTGCGCAGCAGCGCCGCGACCGGCCAATATGGTCCCGGTTCACCACCAGCCCGGACGGCAAGACCGACATCCTGGTCTACCATGCCCGCAATTACCGTGACATCGCCGGCGAACCGTTGCGCGACCCGAACCGCCACACGCGCGCCCAGGCGATCCGCTGGCGTCCCGACGGCTTGCCGGACTTCGGCGAGCCGGTAGCCGATGCGCCGTCACACCAATAACAGCCGCCCCAAGGAGACAACACGATGAACCGAGCAACGACACGCCTGTGCATGCTTCGCCGGACTCGCTGCGTGCGCGCAGCCGGCGCCGCGGTCGCCATGCTGGCCGCGCTTCTGGCGGGCGCAGCCCCGGCCCAGGAACTCGGCATTCCGCAAGGTTCCGGCCTGCGGGCCGGCGCCGCCGATACGCAAGCACCTACGCGTGGGGCGCAGGTCATCCTGATGCCGGCGCAGACGGCGGGCGCCGCCAATGCGCTCAGCGTGCTCGCTTCGCACGACGGCATTGCTTTCACCTCGCTGGCGTCCGAAACCTGGTCGCCGCCCACGGGCACGCTCGGCGATCCTTCGCTCATGCGCCACAGCGACGGCCGCTACTATCTGGTCTATGCCAGCGGCACGCCCGGCGGCGGCTTCGGCCTGGCACGCTCGACCGACCTGCGGCGCTGGGAGTTCGTGCGCGAGGTGCAGCTGGGGCCGGGACCCGTGCGCTCGGCCCGGTGGGTGCGCGACCGCGACGGCAGCCCGAAAGTGGTCGTGACGCTGCCGGCAGGCGGCGCCCGCGTGATCACGCCCGACGAAGGCTTTTCGCGCTGGTCGGCCGCGGCACCGATGCGCGGCCTGGACGACGGCTACCTCGACAGCGCCGTTGTGGCGGACGGCGAAGGCTACGCGGCGGTAGCGCGTGACGGCCGCAGCGGTCGGCTGGTGCTGGCCCGCGCCGCATCGCTGGCGGGACCGTGGCGCATCGACACCGAAGCAGGACTGGCCGTCCTGGGCACGGGCCTGCGCCCGTCGGCGCTGGTGCGCCTGGCCAGCGGCGGCTGGCGGTTATACGCTGGCGGCGAGCGCGCCTGGTATGCGGACAGCCGCGACGGCATGCGCAGCTGGAGCGAGAAGCGTCCCCTGGGCGGTACCGCCGCCATGGCGTCGCGTTTTGGCGCGATGGCCGATGACGCACAGGCGCTGGCCACGGCGATCGGGCCGAAGGGACGCCCACAGGCCGTCAGCTGGGACCAGTATTCGCTCAAGATCGACGGCAAGCGCGTCGTGGTCTGGTCGGGCGAGATCCATCCCTTCCGCCTGCCCAATCCATCGCTGTGGCGCGACGTGATCCAGAAGATGAAGGCGCTCGGCTTCAACGGCGTGGCTTTCTATTTCGACTGGGGCTACCATTCGCCGGCGCCCGGGGTGTACGACTTTTCGGGCGTGCGCAACGTCGAGCGCGCGCTGCAGATCGCCGAGGAAGAGGGCATGTACGTGATCGCGCGCACCGGCCCCTACGTGAACGCGGAGTTGAGCGGCGGCGGCTATCCGGGCTGGATGCTGCGCAACCGCGCCGAGGCCCGTACCGACGACCCGGTCTACCTGGCGGCCGTCGACGAATGGATGACCCAGGTGAACGCGATCATCGCGCGGCACCAGGTTACCGATGGCGGAGGTACCGTGATCGCCTACCAGCTCGAGAACGAACTGGGCAAGGTCGAGCCCAAGCACGAGCGCCAGATGGAGCACCTGGCGCGCAAGGCGCGGGCCGACGGCATCCGGGTGCCGTTCTTCCACAATGCTGCCGGCCGCCTGCCTGACTGGACACCGAAGGGTTCGAGCGCGCCCTGGGCCAATCCCGGCCCGACCGACCTGTACGCCTTCGACGGCTACCCCGGCGGCAGCTGCGATGTGCATGCCAACCCTTCTGGCGCCAACAAGGCGCCGGACTGGGGCATCTACGGCAGCGCCGGCCCGAGGGCCGGGGCGCTGTCCTCGCCCGGCACGCCGGGCTTTGCGGCGGAGCTGGGCGGTGGCTGGTTCGACTACTGGGGCTCGAACGGCACCTATGGCTGCACCGCCGAGCGCCAGGGCAAGGGCTACCAGCGGGTGTTCTACGGCACCAACCTGATCAACCGCATCACGATCCACAACATCTACATGACCTTCGGCGGCACGTCGTGGGGCTGGCTGGCCGGGCCCGTGGTGTACACCTCGTACGACTACGGCGCCGCCATCTCCGAGGACCGCGGCCTGCGGCCCAAGGCCTACGCGCTCAAGCAGCAGGGCATGTTCGTGCAGGCGGCGGAGCAGGTGCTGGCCGAGATGGACAAGGGCCCTGAGCTGGCGCCGGCCGGAGGCAAGGTGAAGGTCTACCACAACGTCAACCGTCGCCTTGGAACCCACGTGCTGTTCGCGGCCCACAATCCAGCGGACGGGCAGGGCGAGGAGCGCTTCAGCGTCCACCTGGCCACCCGCGACGGCACCTACACCATCGCGTCGCGCCTGCGCGGCCAGGACGCCCGCATGCTGCTGGCCGCCTACGCTATGGAACGCCAGCACCTCGTGTATTCGACCTCGCAACTGCAGACCCATTTCCGCAACGGTGAGCGCGACATCGTCCTGCTGCACGGGCCCGACCTGATGGAAGGCGAGACCGTCCTGCGCTACGCCGGCGCCCCCACCGTCGAAGTGCTGGCAGGGCAGGTGACGTCGCGCTGGGACGCGGCCAGGGGCGACCTGGTCCTGAACTACATGCATGACGGCCTGGCCCGGGTGCGCATCACCGGCGGCGGCCGCGCGCCGATGCTGCTCCTGCTGGCCGACGAAACAACCAGCCTGCGCTTCTGGGCCCAGGAGACGGGGGCCGGCAAGGCGCTGCAGCTCACCCCCGCGCTGGTGCGTTCGGCGACGCTGGCCGGCGGCAAGCTGGCCCTGCGCGGTGATGCGGGCGAGGACAGCGACATCGAGATCTGGGGACCGGCCTTCGATGCGGCCAGTTTCAACGGCCAGGAGCTGGCCCTGACGCGCCAGCCGGACGGCAGCGTGCACGCCGGCACGGTCAAGGGCCCGGATGCGGTGCGCCTGCCCGACTTCGGGAAGCTGGCATGGAAGCGGCGGATGGACAGCCTTGAAGCCGCGCCAGGCTTCGACGACAGCGGATGGACGCAGGCCGACCGCCGCCCGTCCGCCGCCCAGACCTGGAGCATGCCGGAACGGGGCCAGCCGACGCTGTCGATGAGCGACTACGGCTTCCATCATGGCGACGTGTGGTACCGCGGACGTTTCACCGCAAGCGATGCGAAGGCCAACCAGCTCGAACTGTTCTACGGCGCCGGCGGCGCGGGCATGATCCAGGTCTGGATCGACGGCCGTTTCGTCGGCCAGCACGAGCTCGACGTCGGGCGTTCCTTCCCCGAGACCACCGACAGCGTCAAGTTTGCGCTGGGCGACCTGCGTCCCGGCGAGCACGTCATCGCGGTCATGGTGCGCAACAACTCGCACAACTGGAACCTGATGGCCGACGACTTCCACCGCGAGGCGCGCGGCCTGATCTCGGCCTCGCTCACCGGGCGCGGCGGCCAGCGCTTCGCCGTCCCGATCGCGTGGCGCATCCAGGGCCGCCGGGGCGGCGAGGAGCTGCTTGACCGGGTGCGCGGTCCGATGAACAACGGCGGGTTGTATGGCGAGCGCGAAGGATGGCACCTGCCTTCGGCCCTGGACCGCGGCTGGCAGGCAGCGCGGATCACCGACGCGCCTCCTGCGCCGGGCACCTACTGGCTGCGCACACGCTTCAGGCTCGACCTGCCGCGCGGGCACGACATCCAGCTAGGACTGGCCTTTGGCGACACCTCCAGGCCACGTTCGGAGCGCGAGAACCGCGTGCTGATCTTCGTGAACGGCTGGAACATGGGCCAGTTCATCGCCCATATCGGCCCGCAGCGCACCTTCGTGATCCCGCCGGGCATCCTGAATCCGCACGGCGAGAACACGGTTGCGCTGGCGGTGACGAGCGATGGCCGCGCAGACAACGCGCTCGAGCCGGTCAAACTCGTGAACCTGCGCTCGGCGCGCGGCGGGGTGGAATTCGAGATGGTGGAGAGCCCGGCCCATGCCCGGCCTTGATTTCCTGAGGTTAAAGCTGGAGGTGTAGGAAAGAAGACGCCGCTTCTTGAAAATGCGAGCTTTGATCGGCGATGACAAAACAATCAACTTGGAGGATTTGATGGGCGCAATGAGCGAAACAAAGCAACGGGAACCGATCATCTCGCGCTGGGATGACCAGGCCGCGGCCACCCTGAGCGAACCGGAACTGCTGCTGTACCGTTCCAACCTGCTGGGTTCCGACCTGCGGATTACCAATTTCGGCGGCGGCAATACGTCGGCCAAGATCGACATGCTCGACCCGCTCTCCGGCGAGCAGGTCGAGGTGCTGTGGGTCAAGGGCTCGGGCGGCGACCTGGGCAGCATCAAGCTGGACGGCTTCTCGACCCTCTACATGGACAAGCTGCATGCCCTGAAGGGACGCTACCGCGGCCTCGAGCTCGAGGACGAGATGGTTGGCTACCTGCCGCACTGCACCGCCAACCTGAACCCGCGCGCGGCCAGCATCGATACCCCGCTGCATGCGTACATCGACCGCAAGCACGTCGACCACATGCACCCGGACTCGGTGATCGCGATCGCCGCCTGCAAGAACAGCAAGGCGCTGACCGCCAGGATCTTCAAGGGCGAGCTGGGCTGGCTGCCGTGGCAGCGCCCGGGCTACGACCTGGGCCTGAAGCTCGAAGCGGTGTCGCGCGAGAATCCGCAGCTCAAGGGCATCATCCTCGAGGGGCACGGCCTGTTCAGCTGGGGCGATACCGCCAAATCCTGCTACGAGACCACGCTGGCGATCATCAAGCGCGCCGAAGACTGGCTGGCGCAGAACATCCGGCAGCCGGTGTTCGGCGGCCGGGCCGCCGACCCGCTGCCGGCCGCCGAGCGCGCGGCGCTGGTATCGCGCCTGATGCCGCTCCTGCGCGGCAAGATCAGCCAGGACGAGTACAAGCTCGGCCACTTCGACGACAGCGGCGCCGTGCTGGAATTCGTCTGCAGTGCCGACCTGAAACCGCTGGCGGCCCTCGGGACCTCGTGCCCTGACCACTTCCTGCGCACCAAGATCCGTCCGCTGGTGCTCGACTTCGACCCGGCCGCGCCGGACTTCGATCGCCTGGTCGCCGGCCTGGACCCGGCGCTGGCCGACTACCGGGCCGACTACACCGCATACTACGATCGCTGCAAGCGCGCCACCAGCCCGAAGGTGCGCGACGCCAACCCGATCATCTACCTGATCCCGGGCGTCGGCATGCTGTCGTTCGCCAAGGACAAGGCCACGGCGCGCATCGCCGGCGAGTTCTACGTCAACGCGATCAACGTGATGCGCGGCGCGAACGGCGTCGACAGCTACGTCGGCCTGCCGGAACAGGAAGCCTTCGACATCGAATACTGGCTGCTCGAGGAAGCCAAGCTGCAGCGCATGCCCAAGCCGAAAGGCCTGGCGGGCCGCATCGCCCTGGTCACCGGCGGCGCCGGCGGCATCGGCCAGGCGGTCGCCCGCCAGCTGCTGCAGGAAGGCGCCTGCGTGATGCTGACCGATATCGACCCCGAGGCGCTGCAGGGCGCCGCGCAGGAACTGGCCAAGGTGGCCGGCAAGGACAACCTGGCCACGGTGCGCGGCAACATCACCAGCGAAGAAGAAGTCGCGCAGGTATTGGCCGATACCGCGCTGCGCTTCGGCGGCATCGACCTGCTGGTCTCGAACGCCGGCATCGCCTCGGCCGCGCCGCTGGAAGACACCACGCTCGAGATCTGGAAGCGCAACCAGGACATCCTGGTGACCGGCTACTTCCTGGCCAGCCGCAGCGCCTTCCAGATGATGAAGCAGCAGCGCCTGGGCGGCAGCATGGTCTTCGTGGGCAGCAAGAACGGCCTCGTGGCATCGGCCGGCGCCTCGGCCTACTGCACCGCCAAGGCCGCCGAGATCCACCTGGCACGCTGCATCGCCCTGGAAGGGGCCGAGCACGGCATCCGCGTCAACGTCGTCAATCCGGACGCGGTCATCCGCGGCTCGCGTATCTGGGACGGCAAGTGGAAGGAAGAGCGCGCCGCGTCGAACAAGATCGGCATCGACGACATCGAGGAGTTCTACCGCAAGCGCAGCATGCTCAAGCTGAGCGTCCTGCCGGAGGACATCGCCGAAGCCGTGTACTTCTTCGCCAGCGACAAGGCCGGCAAGAGCACCGGCAACGTCCTGAATGTCGACGCCGGCAATGCCGCGGCGTTCACGCGCTAAGTTAAACTACGAAGTTAAGCTACGACTACACATAGCGGGGCGCGGTGGGATGCTGCGCCCCCGAAAATCTACGAGGAGCAGGACAAGACATGACCATCCATGCCACGCGCGCATTCCGCATGAAACTCAAGCCTGGCAACGAGGACGAGTACCGGAGCCGGCACGACGAGATCTGGCCCGAACTGGCCGCGCTGCTGCGCGGCGCGGGCATCCACGATTACTCAATCTTCCTGGACGAGGCGACGCTCGACCTGTTCGCCGTGATGAAGCTGCATCCCGGGCATGACCTCGGCCCGCTGCCGGAGCATCCAGTGATGCGGCGCTGGTGGGACTTTATGGCCGACCTGATGGAAGTCGAACCGGGCAACCGTCCGAAGGAATGGCCGCTCACCCAGGTTTTCCACCTGGCCTGATCGGTTGCCGGGCTATTTGGCCCGGTCGAGCAGGCCGCGCCCGCGCAGCCATTCTTCGGCGCGGCGCGGCCAGTTCGACGCGGTACCCAGGCCGTCGCGCATGCCCATGCCGTGCGCGCCATGCTCGAACAGGTACATCTCCGCAGGCACGCCTGCGCGCGTGAGCGCCTGGTAGAACAGGATGCTGTTCTCGACCGGCACCGCCTGGTCGGCCTGCGTATGGATCAGCAGCGTGGGCGGCATCGCCTTCGTCACCTGGCGCTCGAGCGACATGAGCTGCACCGCGGCCGCATCGGGCGACGCGCCCAGCAGGGACTTGCGCGAGCCGGCGTGGACCGCCGGTCCTTCCATCGCGATCACCGGGTACATCAGCACCACGAAGTCCGGGCGCGCGCTCACCGTGTCGAGCTCCACACCGGTGCGCCCGAGCGGATGGCCGAACAATATGCCGGCACTCGCCGCAAGGTGTCCGCCAGCCGAGCTGCCCATCACGCCGATCCGGTCTGGCCGCACGCCGTAGCGTGCCGCCTGCGATCGCACCAGCCGCACTGCGCGCAGCACGTCGCGCAGCGGCGCAGGGTGGCCGAATTCGCTCTGCCGGTACTTCAGGACGAAGCTGGTAATGCCCAGGGTGCCGAGCCATTGCGCGTACTGCTCGCCTTCGCGCCGCGTCGCCAGGCGCGTGTAGCCACCGCCGGGGCAAACGATGACGGCGGTCCCGTTGGCGCGGTCGGTCGCGGCCGGATACACGGTGAGCGAAGGTTCGGTGATGTTGGTCGTGCGTCCGTCGTCGTCCGTGCGCTCCGGCCCCAGGTCCGGCCGTGCGCCGGGCACCCCTTCGGGCCAGAGAGGGATGACGTGGGCCGTGGCCGCGGACAGCGACGGCGCCGCTGCGGCGAGCAGGCTGGCGCCCACCGCCTTCATCAATCGTCTCCTGTCGATCATGGACATCCTCCGATGGTAGCGGGTTACGGCCGGGCGGGGCGCTTGAGCCAGGCGTCCGGTACCGGCACGATGACGATGTTGAGCGTGCGGCCGTCCTCCGACAGCATGGCCGACTGGATCTGGATCCTGGTGCCGTCGGCGTTGAAGGTCGGGTGCGGGTGGTCGGCAGCGGTGGTCTTGTGGCCGGTCGTGAGCAGCATCATTTCGCGGTTGCGGCGGTCGATCAGGTACAGGTTGCGGCTGAAATCGTCGCCCACCGCGAAGCGCCCGTCGCTGGAGCCGTGCACGTGCCAGAAGCCGCTGCCGGAATCGGTCTGTCCGACGATCTGCATCTGGCGCGTGCGCAGGTTGACGATCGCCAGGCCGCTCGGCTTCTCGCGGGTACCGGTCTGGCCCCAGCCGTCGTCCTGGCCCGGATTGGCGCCGCCGACGCCGGTGGCGGGACCATCGACCGCCGCCGCGGCGCCGGGAATCGCGCGGTGGCCCATGATGGCCATCGCCACTTCGTCCTTCGAAATGACCGCTTCGTGCGTCACCCATTCGTAGGGCGCTTCCGGGTAGAGCGGGCGCAGGCCGCTGCCGTCGGCGCGGACGGTCCAGGTGCGCTGCGGCGCCTTGCCGCCGGTCTCCCAGCAGAACACGATTTCGCCCGGATTCCACAGGTTGGCCTGGATGTGGCCGACCTGGAACGGCACCGACACCACGTGCCGCACCTCGCCGGTGCGCACGTTCAGGCGAGCGATGCCGTTCGGACCTGCGCCCATGCGGCGCGGGCCGAAAGCCGGTTCGATCTTCGCGCCCGGCGCCATGTGCCGGGCTGCTTCCTCCTTGCCGACCGCGAAATAGACCCATTCCTCGCCGGCGTCGAGCGCGAGGTCGCCGCCGGCCTGCAGCTCGGCGGGCAGGGTGGCGGCGACGCGCTGGTAGCTGGCAGCGGCCTGCATCGTTCCCTTTGCGCTGTCGGCCAGCACACGGCCCAGGTCGGCCTCGACGATCTGCAGGCCGGCGTCCGTGCGGCGCATGTAGAACAGCTTCATCGACTTGCGCGCGAGGTTCAGCATGCCGATGTAGCCGCCTTCGGTGACCTGCACGATGTCGCCGGTCTGCTCGTTCACCGCCAGCGCCTCGCTGCCGGCCAGGCGCGAACGGAACACCACCCAGTTGCCGTCGGCGGTCCACTGCGGGTGGGTCGGATAGATCTTGGAGTCGCCATGCGGCTTGCTGGTCAGGAAGGTGAGCATGGTCCCGGTCACGGGATCCTCGACGACCTTGCGTTCGGAAGGAAAGCGGCGCCCGATCTGGGCCGAAGCGTCCAGGCTCAGGCTCAGGGCCGCGCACAGGCACAGGAAGGCAGTGAAACGGAATCGCATGGTCGTGTCTCCGGAAGGAATGATTGTTTGACCATTGTCGTCGTATGTGTTGCCGGGAACTAATCATTTTTCTGATTCTTTGGAGCGGGCGCTCGTCGTTCCCAGCGCCGCCGCATAGAATTGAGGCAGAACAAGAATCACCGGAGACCGACCATGACCATCCTGAACGCCCTTGTGCGGGCTTGCGCGTTCCTGTCGCTAGTATGCGGCGCGGCAGCCGCGCAGGAGCCGGCACCGGCGCCGGCCGTCAATACCGATCCGGCGCGCGCCCAGGTGGTGCTGCCCGGGCCGGCCAACCCCGCGCTGCCTTCGATCATCCTGATCGGCGACTCCACCGTGCGCAACGGCCGCGACGACGGGCAGGGCAAGGGCGCGGAAGGGCAGTGGGGATGGGGCAATCCCTTCGCCGCATTGTTCGACCCGGCGCGGGTCAATATCGTGAACCGCGCCGTGGGCGGCCTGTCGAGCCGCACCTACCTGACCAGCGGCCATTGGGAGCGCACGCTGGCCTTCGTCAAGCGCGGCGACATCGTGATCATGCAGTTCGGGCACAACGACGCATCGCCGCTGAATGACGACAAGCGTGCGCGCGGCACGATCCGCGGTACGGGCGACGAGAGCAGCGAGATCGACAACCTGCTGACCGGGAAGCGCGAGACGGTGCGCAGCTACGGCTGGTACCTCCGCAAGTTCATTGCCGACATCCGTGCGAAGGGCGCCACCCCGGTCGTCGCGTCGCTGGTGCCGCGCAAGGCATGGAATGAGTCCGGCCCCGGCCCGGGCAAGGTGCGCCGCAACCGCGACGACTACGCCGGCTGGGCCGAACAGGTGGCTCGCAGCGAGCAGGCCGGCTTCATCGACCTGAACGAAACAGTGGCGCAGCGCTACGACGAACTGGGTCGTGAACAGGTGATGAAGCTGTTCCCGATGACGACGCCCGAAGAACGCATCCACACTAACTGGGCCGGGGCCGAGCTGAATGCGCGCATGGCGTTGGCCGGCCTGGTGGCGCTGGACCAGAAGCGCGCCGCGCCGTTCTTGAAGCTCGACGACGCCCGTCCCGTGGTCGATGCGCGCACCGTGCGCGACGAGACGCCGCGCGATCCTGGCCTGCCGACACTGTTCCTGGTGGGCGACTCCACCGTGAAGAGCGGCGGCCAGAACGGCGCCATCGGCTGGGGCGAGCGCATCGCACCTTACTTCGATACGCGCAAGATTAATCTGGTCAACGCCGCCATCGGCGGACGCAGCAGCCGGACCTTCCTGACCGAGGGACGCTGGGACCGGATGCTTGGCCAGTTGCGGCGCGGCGATACGGTGCTGATCCAGTTCGGCCACAACGACGGCGGACGGATCGGCGACCCGGCGTCGAAGAACCGCGCGTCGGCGCCCGGCACCGGCCCGGAGACGGTCGAGGATACGCGTCCCGACGGCACGCGCGAGCAGGTGCACAGCTTCGGCTGGTACCTGGCGAAGTACGTGGCCGACGCGCGGGCGAAGGGCGCCACCGTGATCATCGCTTCGTCGGTCCCGCACCGCGACACGTGGCAGCAGCAGCGCGACTTCGCCAACTTCGCGCAATGGGGCAAGGAGGTCGCACAGGCCGGCGGCGCTCACTTCATGGATTTGACGATGCTGGTCTCGGATGGCTACCGTACTGTCGGTGTGGCCACGGTCGATACCTTCTTCTCGGATGCACGTACCCACACGAACGCTGCGGGCGCCGACTTCAATGCCGCGCGCGTGGTCGTGGGGCTCAAGGCGCTGCCCGGCAATCCGCTCGGCGCCTACTTTTCCGACAAGGGCGCGGCGCTGCAATGAAGCCGGCGCTCGCCTTCGCAGCCTGCCTGCTGGCGCTGCCAGCTGCCGCATGCGACTCGTTCGGCGAGCGCGGCGCGCTGCTGCACGAGGACGATTTCAATGGTCCCCTGGCCGGCTACGTGGCGGAATACGCGCGCAAGCCGGGCAACGTCGTCGACAACCGCGACGGGCGCCTGCTGATCGACGTCGATTCCGGGGGCACTGTCTGGCTGGACCGGCCGCTGTCCGGGAACCTGGTCATCACCTACACGCGGCGGGTCGTGATCGACGGCGGGAACAACGACCGCCTGTCGGACCTGAACCATTTCTGGATGGCCCACGATCCGGCCAACCCCGACCTGTTCACCCGCTCCGGCACGTTCGAGGACTACGACAGGCTGCACCTGTACTACGCTGGCATCGGCGGCAACGGCAATACGTCGACGCGCTTGCGGCGCTACGGTGCGGGGCAGCGCGTGCTGCTCGGCGAACACCTCGACCGTGATCACCTGCTCGCGCCGAACCGCGACTACCAGGTCGAGATCGCGGTGTACAACGGCTGCACCCGCGTGCGCGTGGACGGCAAGGACTACTTCACCTACCGCGACCCGCAGCCATACACGCGCGGGTACTTCGGCTTCCGGACCACTTGGTCCCGCCACACCATCGACAATCTAGCAATCCACCAGCTCAAATAAAGGAGACACTTTAATGAAATTCCCAACGCCGCGCCGTGCCCTGACAGGCCTGCTGGTCGCAGGCCTGTTCCCAGTGGCCATGAGCGCTTCGGCGCAGGACGCCCCGCCACCGCAGGAGAAGGGCCCGGCCGCCGCCGACGCCATGCTGCATGCGCTGGACGTGAAGTATCCGGCGCCGTACCGCGCCATGGACGCAGCCGAGGTGAAGGCCGTGCTCGACCGCGTGTTCACTTACCTGGACCGCACCACGCCGGCAGAACTCATCAACAAGACCAGTGGCGCTGCGGTCACCGACCTGTCGCGCGCGGACCCGGAAGCAGTGCTCAAGCCGGGCGACTTCCGCCTGACCAGCTACGAGTGGGGCGTCACCTACCTCGGCATGCTGGCCGCAGGTTCGGCCACTGGCGACCAGCGCTACGCCGGCTACGTCAGCAAGCGCCACCAGCTGCTGTCGCAGCTGACCCGCGCCTACCTGCCGGCGGTGCAAGCCGATCCCGCAGGCTCGGCTGCGCCGATCAAGAGCTTCCTGAATCCGCATGCGCTGGACGACGCGGGCGCCCTATGCCACAGCTTCATGAAGGCCAAGCTGGCCGGCTCGAAGGTCGACTACGGCCAGATGATCGGCATCTGCGGCGACTTTGTCACGAAGAAGGAATACCGCCTGAAGGACGGTACCCTGGCGCGCGGCGGCCCCGACGGCAAGGGCGGAGTGAAGATGCGCCCGCTCCAGAACACGCTGTGGCTGGACGATATGTTCATGGGCGTGCCGACCATGGCCTACCTCGGCAAGACCACGGGTGACCGCAAGCACTACGACGACGCGGTGCGCCAGGTGCAGCAGTTCTCGAAGCGCATGTTCAACCCCAAGCTGGGCATCTACATGCACGGCTACGTCGAAGGCATGCGCGACCATCCGGAATTCCACTGGGCGCGCGCCAACGGCTGGGCGGTAATGTCCATGGTCGAGGTGCTGGAAGTGCTGCCGAAGGACCACAAGGGCTACCAGGCGGTGCTGGAACAGCTGCGCGCGCATATCCGCGGCCTGGCCGCCTACCAGGCCAAGGAAGGCTTCTGGCATCAGCTGATCGACCGCAGCGATACCTACCAGGAGACCTCGGCCACCGCGATCTACGCCTACGCGATCGCGCGCGCTGTCAACCGTGGCTACGTAGAGCCGGAGATGTACGGCCCGATGGCCAACCTGGCCTGGAACGCAGTGGCCAGCAAGGTGCTGCCGAACGGCCAGATCGAAGGCATCTGCGTCGGTACCGGCATGGCCTTCGACCCGGCGTTCTATGCCTACCGCCCGACCAGCGTGAAGGCGGCGCACGGTTACGGCCCGGCGCTGCTGGCCGGCGCCGAGATCATCGAGATGAACCGCAAATACAAGTTCGGCCTGAACGACAGCGGCCTGATGTTCCAGGGCGGCCGGCAGTAATCCTGAAGGTTCAGGGCGCCAGCGCCCTGAGCCGGTCGACCAGGCTGGCAGGGGCCGCGAAGGCAGTCCCGTGGCGCATGCGCTGCGGGAAGCGCGTGCGCTGGCTGACGTCTTCCCAGTGCAGCATGTCGCGCGAGCGCAGCGCCCCGTAGTGGCCGGACGTATAGGCATCGTAGTAGACGATCACCTCGTCGCCGGCCTGCAGCGCGCTCGGTCCCTCGGTCCACAGCCCGGGCGGCGTGATTGGCGCGCCGAGCGCCCCGAAAGGGCCGTCCAGGCCGCCGGCCGCCGCCACGCGCAGGTGCTTCCTTGGCGGATGCCGTGTTTCGTCCTTCACCAGCAGCCAGTCGCGTCCCAGTGCGCGCACGAAGGTCGCATCGATCACCGAGAAGCCGGGGTCGTAGAACAGTGCCGTCGGCGTGAAGCGGACGAAGTCGGTCGTGGTGGTCGCGTAGATGCGGTGGTTGTACTTGCCGTCGCCGGCGCCGTCCGTGAGCGGGAAGCGGCCCGGTATGGTCGACGACCACAGGATCAGGTAATGACCGCGCCGGGCGTCATGGACGATCTCGGGCGCCCAGGCATTGAGCGAATCCGGCTCGTGCGCCATCACGGGCAGTTCGCGCTGCGCCGACCACTGGACCAGGTCGGGCGACGACGCGTAACCGATGCCGGTCTCGTTCCAGCCGCTTGTCCAGACCATGTGATAGAGGCCGTCCGGCCCGCGCGTGATGCACGGGTCGCGCATCAACTTCGCCTTGCCCACCGCGGGAGCCACGAAGCTCGAGCCGCCGCGCAGCGCGTCCCATCGATAACCGTCGGTGCTGGCCGCCAGGTGCAGGCCGTCCGCGCCGTTGCCGACGAAATAGGCGAACAGGTAGGCCTGCGCTTCGGTCTCGCGGTTCGGGCGTGTCAGCGCAGCGCACCCGCCGAGCAGGCCGCCAGCCAGCAAGGACAGGGCGGCGCGCCGTTTCACCGGGCGGTTCCGGTTCGCACTTCCTTGTTGCTTTCGTCGCCAGGCGGGCGCTCCTGCGTCCGGCGCGGGCTCGCTGGCAGCGCGAAGGTGGCGACAGGATCGGGCCGGGCCGGATCGAAGCGGAAGTCGGGGACGATCTGGGCGGACACCGGAATGCCTGCCTGGCGCATGCCCAGCGCGACAGTCTTGGCCAGCAGGTAGCTGCCGTAGCTGTTGTGATGGGTGTTGTCCAGCCGGCCCGGTGCGGGCGCGGCGAAAGCTGCCTTCGAGCCCTCGGGGCCAAGGGCTTCGTAGAGTGTCCTGCTCATCACGTTCAGGTCGATGAAGGGCACGCCCAGTTCGCGGGCGGACTGGCGTGCGGCCTCGGCGTAGTCGAGCAGCGAGGGCTTCAGCCGGCCTTCCTCGTCGAAGGCGCGGCGCTCGACCGGCGAAATGATCACTGGCAGGCCGCCGCGTGCGCGGACCGCCTCCACGTGGGTCTTGATCTCGGCCTTGTAGGTGGTGAACGGTCCGCCGCGGCCATCCTTGATCTGCTTCTGGTCGTTGTGCCCGAACTGCATGAGCAGGGCGTCGCCGGGCTTCATCATGCTCAGGATCTTGTCGATGCGGCGGCGCGCGATCGAATCGCGGTAGGTTTCGCCGGACTGGGCATGGTTGGACACCGCCACGCCGGGGCCGAAGAAGCGCGGCAGCATCTGGCCCCAGCTGTTGTAGGGTTCACCCGGCTGGTCGCTCACCGTCGAGTCGCCGAGCAGGAAGAGCGTCGGCACGTCGGCCGGAACGATCTCCACGCGGCGCACCGCGGCCGGATCGCCGTTGAATTCGAGCGTCAGGCGCTGGTCCCAGTTCCACGCTTCCTGCTCTACTTCGCGCGGCGCCTTGAGTCTGACCTCGCCCGCCGGGACGCCCGGCACTGCGGCGATCCGGGGCGTACGCACGTTGACGGTGAAGGTGCGCGTCACGGTCTGCCCGGCCGCGGCCGGGACGTTCTCGAGCATCAGGCGGCGCAGTTCGGACTTTACCGTGGTGGTGGACGGCGCCTTGTCGTCGCCCAGCGTGACGGTGACGGCGTAGTTCCCTTCCGGGAGGCCGACGGAAAAATGGCTGGCGCGGGCGCCACTTTCCTGGGATTCGAAGCCGTAGCCGCGTGCCTCGCTGTAGGCGGTGCCAGGGGCCACGCTGGTAAAGCCCGCAGACGCGGCGGATGGGTCGAAGGAGAAACGATAGGGCGCCGCTGCATGGGCCTGCGTGGCAAGGGCCGCCAGCAGTGCGGCAGCCGCCACGCGGCCAAGGGTTAATTGGTTCGATGTCATGTTGTGACTCTCAGGTAGGCGGCAGCGCGTCGCCGACGAGCGCGAGGTTCTGGATCGCCGCCAGTCCCCACTGCGCCGTGTCGTTGGTGGTCACCGACGGCACCTCGGTCACCGGGTTGAGCACCGCAGCGCCGGCGACGCGCGCCGGGACAAACGGCGGGGTGCGCCCATCGGGACCTGCGAACTCCTTCCATGCACGCCGCGCCAGCGCCGGGTCCTTGCGCTTCCAGGCCGCGTAGGCGGTCAGTCGCGAATGACCCAGGTACAGGGCGTTGCCGGCGCCGTGCGGCTTGCCCAGGCGCCGGCGCTGCTCGTCGGCGGGCGCGTTGAACAGCTCGCAGTAGTCGAGCCAGGCGCGCTCGAAGTCGCGGTCGCCGGTCAGGGCGATCAGTTCGTCGAAGATCTCGACGGCGCCGAACACGGCGTTCAGGTGCGAGGCGCTGGCGCCGGTGCCGATCATGTTGTGCAGGCGCCCGCTGTCGGGCTCGTAGCCCATGCGGTCGCCGTTGAAGAAGCCGTGCGGCATCGCCGCGATGTCGCGCATGCCAGTCAGGATCCGGTCGCGGTAGCGGGTACTGCCGCTGCGCTCCCATTCGGTCAGCCAGTTCGCCACCAGCGACGCCCAGTCGGTGCCGAAGCTCGCGCGCACCGGATACGGGCCCTTGGGTGGCTGGTCGGCTATTTTGCGCACCGGGTCGACCGCGTCGAGCCGGCGGTCGGCGTCGAGAACCTCGCGCATGACGTCGCCGATGCGTTCGTCCGCCGTGAAGTAGTAATACATGCGCCGGTAGACCGCAGTGCTGATGCGCACCTGCTTGGCGCTGCATCCCCAGTGCTGGACGTTGTGGCGCGTGCCCAGGCCCGCGAAGCGCCCCAGGTGGTAGGTATCGACCTCGCTGGTGTGGCGCACCATGGCTTCGCCCATCCGGAAGATGTCGGCGCGGCCGGTGCGCAGGAAGGAATACCACAGCCACAGGTCGGGCGAGAGTTCGGAGTTGGCCCACGCGTAGCCGCCGACATCGTAGCGCCACTCGTGGCGGTCGGCGTCGTAGGTATGGCGCACGTCGCCGTAGTCCCAGAAGCCGTACCAGCGGCGCTGTTCCACTTCGTTGCGGTAGAAGTCGAAGTGGGCGTCGAGCCGGTCCTCGATGCGTGCGCGCGCCGGCGTGGAGCGGTCGGGGAGCGACCACAGGTTGCCGAACACGCGTGTACCAAGGATATGGGCGGGCGCGGGCACCAGCTGGGGCGGGGTCTGCACCGCGGCAGCCATCTGCACCAGCCGCTCACGCGCCGGTGTCGCATCCAGGGCCCACAGCGTCAGTTCGCTGCTGCGCGCCACGCCCACCGGCGTGCCGAAGCCTTCTTCATAGTCCTCGTAGGTGATATCCAGGCCCTGCAGCTCTTCGGCATGGGTGTCCATGCCCATGCCGTCGTGGTAGAAGCGCAGGTCCATCGCCGGCGCGTCGGGTGACCACATCCAGAGCGTAACCTGGGCTGCGTCCGTGTGGGCGTTGCGGATGTCGAGCTGGGTCGGGTGGCGCTGCCAGAAGTCGCGCAGGCCGAAGGCAACGCCACCGCTGGTGCCGCCGATGTAGCCGAGGCCGGGTGCGCGCCGGCCCCAAGCCGCGTCGATCCAGCCATGGCCGGCCTTGGTGCGCTTGCGGATGCGGAAGCTGTCGGCGGACATTTGCGAGAGGCTGTAGTCGCCCCAGGCTGGGATCAGGTGCAGCGACCTGCTGACCCGCTCCGTCATCGGCGGAACGGCCAGCCCGGCCAGCTGCGCCTTGCGCACCGCTTCGCCGGGGTCGCGGCGCAGGCCGGTGAGGTTGCGGACGCCTTCGGCCCACAGGCCGCCGGATTCGCCGCCGAAGCGCACGTGGCGCTCATGCGGGACGTCGGCCAGCGGCACGTCGAAGCGCAGCCCGAGGCCACGCAGGAAGTCCTTTTGCTCGTCGCCGTCAAAGACGAAGGTGTGCATGATGCGCACCGATTCGGCGCCGGCGTAGAAATACAGGCGCACCGTGAACGGCAGCCAGGACCGGCCAGTTCCACCGGCTTCGCGGTGATGGCCTTCGACCTTGACCACGCTGCGGACGGGACCGTGCTGCTCGAGCGTGACGCGCGTGAGCTGGCTGTCGAAGGCCGTCTGGCGCGTGGTGCCGTCGCTGCCGTCAGGGCGGTCGTCACTCAGTGCGACCAGCCTGCCCGCGCGGGCGGTCTCGCGCTTGCCGCGCCGGATGCTGCGGATGATGTCGCCGCCCTGGCGCGGGATGATGCATTCGATGACCCCGGTGTCGACCACGATGGCATCGGCGCGTTCGCTGACCATCAGCGCATGGGCGCTTGCCGACCGCGAGGCGCCGGGGCGCAGCTGCAGGCGTTCGGGCATGGCTGCCTGGGCTGGCAGGGCGTGCGCCGTCCATTTGAGCGAACCGTCGGGCCAGTAGGCGATCGGCCAACTCTGGCAGGCCAGTGCGCCGCCAGCGCCCGACAGGGCGAAAGCCTGGTCCTTGCGCAGCGCGCCGCGCGGCCATGGCACGCCGAAGGTGGTGCCGGTCATGAGTGACGGCGCGCCTTCGAGCCAGGCCAGGTCGGCCGCAGGGGGCGCGGCGGCCGCCGCACGCGCCGGCGTGGCGCGCACGGCCAGCGGCAGCGCGGCGGCCAGCGCGCCGGTCTTGATGAACCCGCGTCGGGACAGGGGCGCCATCGCTCAGCGCCCCGCGGACAGGCTGACGCTGACCGGCGCGCGCAGGCGCGCCGCTTCCTCTGCGACGTGGCGCTGCCAGTCGCGCTGCGTGGCAAACGGGCTGCCGCGGGTCCAGGCCGCGCCCACGTGGTAGCGCAGTGGCTGGCCGGAGGCGACGGGCGCCGTCACCAGGGCGTTGCGCTCGTCGGCGGCAAAGCCCACGGTGCCTGCGGGCGGCACGATCACGGCCACGCCGAAGTCGCCGAAGCTGCGCTGCGTGATCCATTGCACCAGCGTGCCGTCGGTGCGGTTCTCGTTGAAATCGACTTTCACTTCCTGGCCCTTGTCGCTCGGACGCTTGTTCAGTCCTACCGCCGCCGTCAGTTTGGACGGGCCGGCGAAGGTGAAGGTGCTGTCGATGCGGTCGAAGTAGCGGCCGGCATCCACGGTAAAGCGCTTGACTTCCGAAACCTTGGTGCCGGCGGCGTCCCAGGCATCGTAGCTCAGTTCAAAGACGGTGCGCACCGGGCCGTTGGCCACGATCTTCCACTGGCGGTAGTTGGTGCCGACGTGGAGTGCCTTGCCGTCCCAGATGCCGGTGCCGCCCGCGCCGCGGGTCGGGCCGACGTTGTACATGTCGATGCCTTCCCCCTGGTCGACGTGGTAGTGGTCGTGGCCGATGTTGTACCAGCGGTCGACGATCGGATACGGCACCCGCTTGAACCAGATGTCCAGGCCGCTCGTGACCAGCACTTCCTTGTTGCTGCCCGCCGGCGCCGGCACGGCAAGGGCCGGGCCGTAGGTGCGGTGGGCTAGCTTGTCGTTCTCCCAGCCGAAGTCATCGAGGCGCTCCTGCACGAAGCGCGCATAGGTCTTGGGCGCGAACGGCGGCACGGTGGCGCCGGCCTTCTCGACGGTAAAGGTGGCGGTCTTCTCGCCCGGCGCGAAGTCGTGCTGAAACAGCAGTTCGCCGTAGGCGGCGCCGGTCATCTCCGGATCCTTGGCCATGGGCGAAATGTTGGTCACCTGGTAGGGCAGGGTGCGGCCAGCGCCGTCCTTGATGACCAGCTGCTGGGACAACGCCTGCGGCAGCGCCTCGTTCACGCGCGTCCAGGGGATGGCGATGGTCTCGGCCGGGCGGGCGATATCAAGGGAATGGCTGACGGTGATGGTCAGGCGCTCGGCGGCGCTGGCGCCCGTTGCAAGCAGTGCGGCGGCCAGCGCCGGCAGGGAGAAGCGTAGAATCATGTCGGAATGCGCTATCGGGGTTGATTGGATGCCCTGGGCGGCGGCGTCATGCCTTCGCCGAGGAAGAAGCTTGGGTGTGGCGGCATGCGGTGTCCGGGCTGCAGCGGGTTGTCGATGTGGGTGATGAATGCCATGGTCTCGTGGGTCGCTCGTTCAAGGCTTGCTCATCCGAGTATTCATTTTCCACGTCGACGGTGTCAACATCTTCGCAATTTGCCGGCCCATTTAATCAGCCGCGTGAGCGGTTGTGAATACACCCGCGCGATCATCGAGGTGATTA
>NZ_QYUP01000008.1 GCF_003590855.1 Massilia cavernae | reverse complement strand
CTGACCACATCCCTCCTGGTGCCGGTGTTCTTCGTATACTCCGGCCTGAACACCAAGATCGGACTTGTAAATACGCCTTACCTGTGGATGCTGACGCTGGTCGTGCTGCTGGCCGCGACCGTCGGCAAGGGCGTGGCCTGCTACGGCGCCGCGCGCCTGAACGGCGAGTCGCACCGCGAAGCGATGGCGGTAGGTACGCTGATGAATGCGCGCGGACTGATGGAACTGATCATCCTGAACATCGGCCTGCAGCGCGGGATCATCGAGCCGGCCCTGTTTGCGATTATGGTCATGATGGCGATTATTACGACCTTGGTGACGACGCCGGTGTTCGAGCGTATTTACAGTCGCCAGAAGGCGGTGCCGCCCTCGGTCCCGGCTCCTGCCTGATTCACCGTTGCGCGCGGCGCTTTGCGGCCGCGCGCAACAGCGGCATTGAAAACGGCGGACGCGCGGCTACAATAAAAGCGTCACCGTTGGATGAATGCCATGAACACCAGTCTGAAGGGCGCGGCGAAACGCCTGATCTTTTCGCTACTGCTGGCGGCAAGCGCAACCGGATGCGCCGTCTACGCGCCGCCTTATTCCAGTCACGATCCCAACCCTTACGCCTACGGGTATCCGACTTACGTCGGGCCACCCGTCACGCTCGATCTGGGCTTCCGCTTCTACGACCACGGTTTCCACGGAAACCGGCACCATCATGGGTTCCGGGGCGGCCATCACGGATTCAGAGGCCACCATCACGGGTTCAGGGGCCACCATCATGGGTTCCGGGGGAATCAGCACGGGTTCCGCGGCCACCACGGCGGGCGCGGATTCCGAGGCGGGCGTTAAGCGTTCTGCCGGGTGGCCATCTTGCGCTGCCTGGCCCAGTAGCCCATGCCGAGCAGGCCAAGCCACGCCGGTATCATATAGACCGAGATGCGCAGCTCCGGCGTCAGGTACATCACCACCAGGATCGCGGCCAGGAAGGCCAGGCACAGGTAGTCGGCGGCAGGAAAGGCCGGACTTGGGAAGGCGGTCGCCTCGCCGAGTTCGCGCTTGCGGGCGCGGAAGCGCAGGTGGATCCAGCTGATCATCGACCAGTTGATCACCAGCGCCGATACCACGAGGCCCATCAGCACGCCGAAGGCTTCGCCCGGCATGAAGTAGTTCAGGCACACGCAAGCCCCGGTGGCCAGCGCCGATACGCCCAACGCGGCCAGCGGCACGCCGCGTTTGTTCACCGTCAGCAGCGCGCGCGGCGCATTGCCCTGCAGCGCCAGGCCGTACAGCATGCGGCTGTTGGCGTACACGCAGCTGTTGTACACCGACAGGGCCGCCGTCAGCACGACGATATTGAGCACGTTGGCCACCACGTCGCTGTTAAGCGCATGGAAGATCAGCACGAACGGGCTGCCGCCGGTGACCACGTTCTGCCACGGATACAGCGACAGCAGCACGCCCAGCGCGCCGATGTAGAAGATCAGGATGCGGTAGATGGCCTGGTTGGTCGCCTTCGGGATGGTGCGCGACGGATCTTCCGCCTCTGCCGCGGTAATGCCGACCAGCTCCAGCCCGCCGAACGAGAACATGATGACGGCCATCGCCATCACCAGCCCGCCAACGCCGTTGGGGAAGAATCCGCCGTGGCGCCACAGGTTGTCGACGCCTGCCTGCGGCCCTGCCTCGCCGGATGCCAGTAGGTAGACGCCGAAGGCAATCATCGCGACGATGGCGACCACCTTGATGACGGCGAACCAGAATTCCATCTCGCCGAAGGCCTTGACGGTGGCCAGGCTGATGCTGTTGATGACGATGAAGAAGGCCAGCGCCGACGCCCAGGTCGGAATCCACGGCCACCAGTACTGGACGTAGATGCCGACCGCGGTCAGCTCGGCCATGCTGACCAGTATGTACAACACCCAGTAGTTCCAGCCCGATAAAAAGCCTGCGAGCTGGCCGCAGTATTTATCGGCGAAATAGCTGAACGAGCCGGCCACCGGTTCATCGACCACCATCTCGGCCAGCTGGCGCATGATCAGGAAAGCGATCACGCCGGCGATGCCGTAGCCAAGCAGGACCGACGGTCCGGCCAGCTGGATGGTCTGTGCGATGCCCAGGAAAAGGCCGGTGCCGATGGCGCCGCCGAGGGCGATAAGTTGAATGTGACGGCTTTTGAGACCGCGTTTCAGATCGTTGTTACCGGGTGCGGTCATGGGGGTACCTGATTGCCAAAGCCGGTAATTCTAAAGCATGCGGCCCGGTTCCGCCCGCCATGCGTGCGTCAATACGGCGCAAACATGGCGGAACAGCGCATGGCGCTACTCGATGAACAGCGTGGCCGGCATTTCGAGATAGCCGCGGATCGCCTGCACGAACTGGGCCGCGTACATGCCGTCGATGACGCGGTGGTCGAAAGAGCAGGACAGGTTCATCATCTTGCGGGCCACCATGGCGCCGTCGCGGATGACCGGCCGGTCGACGATGCGGTTGACGCCGACGATCGCCACTTCCGGGTGGTTGATCACCGGCGTCGTGACAATGCCGCCAAGCGCTCCGAGGCTGGTGATGGTGATGGTCGATCCCGACAGCTCCTCGCGCGCGGCCTTGCCGCTGCGGGCTGCGTCGGCCAGCCGCGACACTTCGCCGGCGCTGGCCCACGGGTCGCGCGCTTCGGCGTTGCGCACCACGGGCACCATCAGGCCGGCGTCGGTCTGGGTGGCGATGCCGATGTGGACCGGCTGGTAGCGCGCGACAGTGCCGGCGTCGTCGTCGAAGCGCGCGTTGACGTCCGGGTAGCGGCGCACCGACAGCACCACGGCGCGCATCAGCAGCGGCAGCAGGGTCAGTTTCCCCCGCTGCGCGCCCCAGCGCGCGTTCATCTGGACCCGCAGCGCCTCGATTTCGGTAACGTCGACTTCTTCCACATAGGTGAAGTGGGGAATGCGGCGCTTCGCGTCCTGCATTTTCTCGGCGATCCGGCGGCGCATGCCGATCACGGGGACGGCCGTCACCTCGTTCAGCTGCGCGTAGCGGTTGCCCGCACCCGGCGCGATGGGGCGTGTCGCCGCGCCGGGCGCTTGCGCGCCGCGCGACAGGAGAGCATCAAGGTCGGCGTGGGTGATGTGGCGGGCAGGCCCGGTTCCATGCACGCTCTGGAGGTCGATACCGAGGCTGCGGGCGCGCTGGCGCACCGATGGCGAAGCCAGAGGCTTCTCGCCCATCGCCGATGGCGCCGGCGTGGCCGCTGCGGGAGCAAGGGCCGCGGCCGGAGCGGGCGCCTTGACCGGAGCAGGCGCCGGTTCGGAAGCAGGTGCGGGCGCCGGTGCGGGGGCTGGGGCAGCGGCTGGCTGCGGCGCGGGCGCCTGGCCTTCGCCGCCGGTATCGATGCGGATCAGTTCAGCGCCAACCGCCAGCGCCTCGCCCACGCTGCCGCCCAGCGCCACCACCTTGCCTTTGACAGCGGACGGGATCTCGACCGTCGCCTTGTCGGTCATGACGTCGGCCAGCACCTGGTCTTCCTGCACGTCGTCGCCGGGCGCCACGTGCCATCCGACGATCTCGACTTCGGCGATGCCTTCGCCCAGGTCGGGCATCTTGATCACATGAATTGCCATTATGCCGCCTCCATCGCACGTTTGAATGCCGCCCCGACGCGGTCCGGTCCGGGGAAGTAAGCCCATTCCTGCGCGTGCGGATAGGGCGTGTCCCAGCCTGTAACGCGCTCGATCGGCGCTTCCAGGTGGTAGAAGCAGTGTTCCTGCACCAGCGCCACCAGCTCGGCGCCGAAGCCGCTGGTGCGCGTGGCTTCGTGCACCACCACGCAGCGGCCGGTCTTCTTCACCGAGTTGACGATGGTGTCGAGGTCGAGCGGCCAGATGCTGCGCAGGTCGATGATCTCGGCGTCGATGCCGGTCTCAAGGGCCGCCGCTTCGGATACGAACACCATGGTGCCGTAGGTGATCACGGTCAGGTCCTGGCCCGGACGGAATACCGAGGCCGAGTCGAGCGGCACCGTGTAGTAGCCTTCCGGGACTTCGCCCAGCTTGTGCTGCGACCACGGCACCACCGGCTTGTCGTGGTGGCCGTCGAACGGCCCGTTGTACAGGCGCTTGGGTTCGAGGAAGATCACCGGGTCGTCGTTCTCGATGGCGGAGATCAGCAAGCCCTTGGCGTCGTAGGGATTGGACGGCATCACCGTGCGCAGGCCGCAAACGTGGGTGAACATCGCCTCCGGGCTTTGGCTGTGGGTCTGGCCGCCGTAGATGCCGCCGCCGCAAGGCATGCGGATCGTCATCGATGCGGTGAAGTCGCCGGCCGAGCGGTAGCGCAAGCGCGCCGCTTCCGACACGATCTGGTCGGAGGCCGGGTAGAAGTAATCGGCGAACTGGATCTCGACCACCGGGCGCAGCCCGTAGGCCGCCATGCCGACCGCGGTGCCGACGATGCCGCCTTCGGAAATGGGCGCGTCGAACACGCGCGACTTGCCGTACTTGGCCTGCAGGCCGTCGGTGCAGCGAAACACGCCGCCGAAATAGCCCACGTCCTGGCCGTAGATGACGACGTTGTCGTCGCGCGCCAGCATCACGTCCATCGCCGAGCGCAGGGCCTGGATCATGGTCATCGGCACGCCTGCCGGTTCTTTGTCTTGTGCCACGCTCAGACTCCCAGTTGTTGACGTTGGACGCGCAGGTGTTCTGGCATCTCCTTGTAGACGTCCTCGAACATCGACGCCGCGCTCGGGCCGGTGCCATGGCCCAGGGTGCCGTGCGACTCGGCCTCCTTCTGCGCCGCCGCCACTTCGGCTTCCAGCGCCTTGTGGGTGGCGTCGTGCTCTTCGTCCGACCACAGGCCGCGGCTGGTGAGGTGCCGGCGCAGGCGCGCCACCGGGTCGCCCAGCGGGAAGTTGGTCCAGTCGTCGGCCGGGCGGTACTTGGACGGATCGTCCGAGGTCGAATGCGGCCCGGCGCGGTAGGTGACCCACTCGATCAGGGTCGGCCCCAGGTTGCTGCGCGCGCGCTCGGCGGCCCAGCGCGAGGCCGCATACACGGCCAGGAAGTCGTTGCCGTCCACCCGCAGCGAGGCGATGCCGGCGCCGACGCCGCGCGCGGCGAAGGTCACGCTCTCGCCGCCGGCCAGCGCCTGGAAGGTCGAAATCGCCCACTGGTTGTTGACCACATTGAGGATGACAGGCGCCTGGTAGACGTGGGCGAAGGTAAGCGCGGTGGCGAAGTCGGATTCGGCGGTGGCGCCGTCGCCGATCCAGCCGGAGGCGATTTTCGTGTCGCCCTTGATGGCCGAGGCCATGCCCCAGCCTACCGCCTGAACGAACTGGGTGGCGAGGTTGCCGGAGATGGTGAAGAAGCCGGCGCGCCTGACCGAGTACATCACCGGCAGCTGGCGGCCCTTGAGCGGGTCGCATTCATTGGACAGCAGCTGGCAGATCATCTCCTTGAGCGGCACTTCGCGCGCCATCAGGAGGCTTTGCTGGCGGTAGGTCGGGAAGCACATGTCGCCGTCCTGCAGGGCCAGCGCCTGGGCGGTGCCGAGCGCTTCCTCGCCGAGGGAGGTCATGTAGAAGGAGATCTTCTTCTTGCGCTGGGCGATCACCATGCGGGCGTCGAAGATACGCGTCTTCATCATAGTGCGCAGGCCGAAGCGCAGCAGCTCGTCGCTGGCGTCGGGCGCCCATGGGCCGAGCGCGTTGCCGTGCTCGTCGAGCACGCGGATCAGCGCCGAGGCGATCTCGCCGGTTTCGGAAGGCGACACGTCGACCTGCGGGCGCGGCACGGCGCCGGCCGCGCTGACGCGAAGATAGGAAAAATCGGTCTTGCATCCGGGACGGCCGGTGGGCTCCGGAACATGCAAAGACAGAGGCTTACTCTGGCTCATTATTGCTTCCCCTTGGTAAGGTGGTGCGCCAAAAGAATAACAAATTGCGCCGGGCTTGGCATGCAAATTACGCAAGTTTGCATGTTGCACTGCGATATCCGCAGGTGCGAAACCGGCTGCCAGGCGAACCAATCACGCCTTGCGCTTGTCTAGCACTGTAGCGCACCCATGCGCGCGGAGCGTGCACGATCGGCCGCGCCAATCGCTTAGCCAAGGGGAAAAAGAAAATGAAGAAATTGACCGATCTTGTGCCGGTGCTCGCCTGCGCCATGCTGGCTTCGCTGGCGGCCTGTAGCGGCGGTTCGTCAGGCGTGGAGTCCACCCTGGCGACGCCCGCCACGACGCACGCGGAAGTACCGGCGCCCGATCCGGGCGAAGACCCCGAGCCTGTGCCGGTGGCGCCGCCGGCGTTGCCGGGCGACGAAGATGTGCCGGATGTGACCGTGGAGGACGATGGTCCCGGCGGGATGGAGTCGCCCGCCGGGGGCTTCACGCTGGCCGGCTACGCCCCGCCAGTGCAGGAACCCGCGCCGGAGCCGCCCGCCGCCGTCACGCTGGCGCAGGCAGGGGCGAAGACGCTGTACGTGGCGCCGAACGGCTCCGACAGCAATCCCGGTACCGAGGCCAGGCCGCTGCGGACGATCTCGAAGGCATCCAGGCTGGCCGGCCCCGGCACTGCGGTGCTGGTCGCGCCCGGCGTCTACAACGGGGGCTTCCGCACCACTGCGAACGGCAGGGCCGATGCGCGCATCTCGTATATATCAACCAGCAAATGGGGCGCGAAAATCGTGCCCCCGAAGGGCTCGCGAACGAGGGCGGGCTGGGACAACCGCGGCAGCTACGTCGACATCGTCGGCTTCGAGGTGGACGGCAGCAACTACGAGTCGGGCGTGCGCTGGACGCATGGCATCTACAACGGCGGCTCCTACGATGCGATCCGCAACAACCGGGTGCACCATATCGCGCAGGGCATCGGCTGCAACGCCGGCGGCGGCGCCGCGATCGGCATCGACAGCTACTACCACGGCGTACATTCCGACGTAATCTCGAACCTGGTGCACGACATCGGCCCGGCAGGCTGCCACTTCGTGCAGGGCATTTACGTCAGCACCTCGGGCAGCGTGAAGAACAATGTGGTCTACCGCGTGGCCGAAGCAGGCATCCATCTGTGGCACGACGCCAATAACGTGGTCATCACCAACAATACCGTGACGCGCTCGAACACGGGCATCATCGTCGGCGGCGGGAACTTTTATCACACCAGGGGGCCGAACGACCATACAGCCGTGTACAGCAACATCGTGTACGACAACCGGATTGGGATTTCGGAGCAGGGCAGGACGGGGGTGAACAATGCCTACCGCAACAACCTGGTCTACAACAACTCGCGCTACAACTGGAGGCTGAAGAACGGACTGACGCATTCCGGGACGGTCAGTGCGCCGCCGCTGTTCGTGGCGGAATTGCTATCGGGGACGCCGGAGCTGAAGCCTTCCGGGGCCTCGCCGGCAGTCGGCCAGGCGACGCCTGCGCACGCGGCCAGCACCGATTTCGCGGGCCGCTCGCGCAATGCGCGCACCGGCTACGACATCGGCGCCTTCCAGCACTGAGGGAAGGGCGTTCAGTGAACTTCGACGCTGCCGAAGAAACCGTACTGGAGGCTGGCGGCGATGCGGCGCGCCACCACCAGGAATTCCTCGGCCAGCGCCGGGACGAACAGGCGGCGCGCGGCCGCTTCGAACAGGGCCAGCCAGCGCTGGAAATGGTCGGGAACCACGCCGCCGATCGCCATGTGCGTACCGTAGACATTGCCCTTGAATTCATGGGTGGCGAGCATGACGGTGGACCAGAATTCGACCATGCGGCCGAGATGGGCCGTCCAGTTGTCGCCGATGGCCGCGTCGAAAATGGCCAGCAGCTGCGGGTCGCGCCGGACGTCGCCGTAAAACTCGTGGACCAGCTCGCTAATCGCGGCCTTGTTCAGTTCATCGTACATGGTGTCCGGCTCGGGCGTTTAACATGGAAACAAAATACTACATTAATTGCGGCAAACAGGCTAGCCCAATGCTGTCCAGGTCAGGCGGCTTGTTCGCTCTCGCTGCGTGGGTAGAACTTGACCGGCGCCGAGTCCGTCCGTGGCACGGGCAGCACCGACGCCAGGGTCTGGCGGTCGAGCACGTCGAGGTAGGCGCGGGTGGCGTCGGCCAGCACCGGCTTGAGGCCGCAATTGGGGCTCAGCCCGCAGTCGGAGCCACCCGGGGCGAAGCATTCCGCCATGAAGAAGTCGGTTTCGGTGGCGCGCACGATGGCGCCAAGGTTGATCTGCTCGGGTTCCAGCTTCAGGCGCAGGCCGCCGTTGCGTCCGCGCAGGGTCTCGACCACGCCAGTCTGCCCGAGCTGGTACACCACCTTCATCAGGTGGTTCTTGGAAATGCCGTGGAGGTCGGCGATTTCCTGGATGGTCACCAGGCGCTCGCGGTGCATGCCAAGATGCAGCAGGGTGCGCAGGGTGTAGTCGGTGAAGGTGGTCAGTCGCATGCTGGTCGATACTGCGTTCGGTTAACGCCGCATCATACAGCAGCACCGGCCAGCATGCGCGCAGAAAATGTGGTGCCGGTGTTTGAGGCCACCGGACTAACCTGTGGGGCATGCAGGCGCATACCGCCAACGACCCCATGGTAGACCCGAAAAATGACCGGGGAATGACGCCGGTCTAGCCCGCGCGCCTTACGGGCTGCCCAGCAGGTCGTGCGCGTCAAGGATTGCGTAAGCGATGTCCGGATGGCGTTCCAGGCACTTGCGCACGGCTGCCGGAATCGCCTGTCTTGTCTTGCGGCACAGGCCGGGACGCTCCTCGAGCTGGATGGTAAAGCCGCGCACGGTGCGCACGCCGCGCGCGCTGGGCACGATGTTCAGGCCGATGCCCAGCAACTCGCGCATGCGCTCGCCAATGCGCTTGAGGTCGTCGTAGGTGGCGATGCTTTCGATGCGCTCGATCAGTTTCTTTTCTTCCTCGCGGGTCAGGCGCAGCACCCGGATGTCGGCCTGCGGATCGGCCAGCAGGCTGTCGCGGTCGCAGACGCAGGCGCCTGGCGGGCACTCGACCCGGATCGGGAACGGAACAGCTTGAAGCATGGACGTCGCGCCAGGAGTTGGAAAAGGGATTCCTATTCTACATCGGCCAGGCGCGCGCGGACCATGCGGACACGAGCCACATTGCCTTGCCGGCAGCCGGTGCGCGCGCGAAACGGGCGGCGGGGCGGCGCCGAACTGGCTTACACTGATGCTTGTTATTGTGTCCAGCCAGGAGGCTGAAATGGTGCTGAGCGGAGGCTGCTTGTGCGGTGCGGTTCGCTACGAGACGGCGGAGCAGGTCTTCCACGCCACCACCTGCCACTGCCCGACCTGCCGGAGGGCGGCGGGAGCGCCTTGCGTCGCATGGTTCAGCGTGCCGCTGGCCGATTTCAGCATCATCACGGGCACGCCGGCCCAGTACAGGTCGAGCCTGCATGCCACGCGCGGCTTCTGCGCCGAGTGCGGCACTCAGCTGACCTACCAGCATGACGACTATCCGGGCGACATCGACATCACGCTGTGCAGCCTGGACGATCCGGAATCTACCCGCCCGGACGACCACACCTTCGTGCATCACCGGCTGAGCTGGATGGTGACCAGGGACGGGCTGCCCGAATTCCCGCGCAGCCGTGCCGATGGCCGGGACGCAAGCTGAGGAGAATGCATGGACAAGGAGACCGTGACCGAACAGCACCGCTGGCTGCAGCAGCTGGTGGGAAACTGGACGTACGAAGCAACTGCGCAGATGCCCGACGGCCCGTCCGAAGCGCTGACCGGCACCGACCATGTGCGGGCGCTGGGCAATTTCTGGATCGTGGCCGAAGGCGAAGGCAAGATGCCCGGCGAGGGCAGCGCCCAGATGGTGCTGACGATCGGCGGAATATACCCGCGCGCCTTGAATCAGAAGGAATAGACCAGGGTCAGCGAAGTCTGGGTGTCGGTGTTCTTCTTGTTCATCGGCACGTTGGTATCGTTACGGGCCGCGAATGCCGCCTTCATCTGCATGGTGCCGTTGATCTTGGTGCTCAGGGCAGCCTCAGCGATCGAGTGTACGTTGGAGGTGCCGCGTTCGACGCTGACGGTCTGCGAGAACTGTGCCGATGGGCTCAGCCGCCAGCGCATGGCCGCCGCGCCGCGCACGGTAAAGCCGGCTTCCTCTTCGCCGTTGGCACGGGTGCCGCTGAAATAACCCGGACCGACTTCCAGGTCGATGCGCTTGTCGGTTGCATTGTCCCAGCCCCATCCGTGGCCGACCGCCATCGTCGTGTAGGTGGTGTAAGCGCCGAACTTGTCGTCGACGTGGGTGCCGAGCACGAACAGCTTCTTGCCGTCCTCCATCAGCTTGTAGGCTGCCTTGGCCGACAGCGACAGGCGTTCGGCCGATTTGACCGTCACAGTCTGGCCGTTGCTGAGCCGCTTTTCATCTTCCTTGAAGAATCCGGCCGCGATGTACTGGTTGCTCCAGTCCGCCAGTTCCTGGCGCGCGTCGATCTTGCCGGTGACCGAAGTACCGGCCGTGTTACCGGAGGTAGTGATCGCGCCGAGCTCGGCGGATGTGTTCCAGGTCGATGCGTGGGCGTTGTCGCCGGCGCAAGCGCCGCCGTGCACCACGGCCGCGGCCAGCGCGAGTAAGGGGAAGTATTTCATGGACGAATCCGGGCTGCTGTCGGTGTGCAGTATTGTACCCGAACAACTTGCCAAAACGCGCACCGGCATGCGAATTGGATCGCCTCATCCTGCTGTCAACACACGCTAACTGTCAATATAGCTGGGCCAACGCTGCTTATCTTTACCGACGCGCGACCACGGCGCGAACCGGCATATTGCTGTCGAGGAGCATCAATGTGCGGCGGGCCTGTTGCATTGTGAGGACGTCGCGCGCCAGCGCTCGCCCGGGTGGCTGCAGCTTGGCGTAGGTCGATGCGCGCATGCGCGGGGCCGGCGGCAGCGCCTTGATCTGGTAGCCGTCGGGTGCACTGCGGGCCGCAGCGGACAAGGGCTCGGCCGGCACCGCTGCCGGGGCAGGGGAGCTCGACAGGAGAACTTCCTCGGCGCCGCTGTCGCACTGACGGTCGGTCAGCGTAACGTGGCCTTCGTCGTCAGTACATCTGACGATGTCGGTGCCGGCGAAAGTGCTTGATGCGAATACCAGTCCGGCGATGATGATGGTATGGCTGACAGCGCGGCTGTTCATGATTGGCTCCCGTGTGCGTTGCATACCATTCTGCGCGCCACCAGGTGCCCCCTCTGTTCGTTACTTCACGCTGTCATCCTTACAAGTTTTCACAGCGGCTTGTCTGTACGTAGGACGCGGCTGACGCCGTGTCGGACCACGCCGGGACAAGCCCTGCTTCACGCGCCGACATAGGCGTATTTGAAGGTGAACGCGGCCGCAATGACCCACACGATGGGTTTCACTTCGCGCGCGCGGCCGGTGCATAGCTTGAGCGCCGCGTAGGTAATGAAACCGAAGGCGATGCCGTGTGCGATCGAGTAGGTAAAGGGAATAGCCAGCGCGCAGATCGCGGCAGGCACCGCTTCGGTGGTCTCGTTCCATTCGATATGTTCGCCGATGTCTCGCCATCATCAGCGCAGCAACGAAAGAGCAGCGCCGGCGCGGTGCGTAGGCGGGCACCACGCCGGTCAAGCGGCGATGAACAGCATGGCCAGGAACAGCTCACGACCACCACAGGCGTCAGGGCCGTGCGCCCGCCGGCCTGCACGCGGCTGATTTCGATGAAGGCGCTTGGTGCTCGACGTGACCGTCCCGACCGGCCACCAGATGGCGGCGCTTGTTCGGCCAGCAGTCGCGTCGGTTGAGCGCGTCCATCTTGCCCTCGACCAGCAGGCCGGCTGCGCCTTGGCCACGTCCATCATGGGTTGCCGGGGCGTCGAACAGTTTCAACTCAGGAAGAATACCAAACACCACGTTCAGGATGCGACCCCGATAGGCGCCTTGACTCAGGCTGGGCAAGGTTGGCGCGAGCGACGGCGGCGCGGACACGATGCCCTTGAAGGTATTGCCGCCGAAGAAGAAGCTGGCGGCCGTCACGGCCAGCATGCCGATCAGGATGGCGCCGCGCACGCGCAGGCGGTCGAGCGTGACGATCAGCAGGAAGCCGAGGATGGCCATGATGGCGGGCGCTGCATGCAGGTCGCCGGCGGTGACCATGGTGGCCGGATTGGCGACCACGATGCCCGCGCCCTTGAGCGCGATGAGCCCGAGGAACAGGCCGATGCCGGCGGTGATGGCGGTGCGCAGCGAGTGCGGGATGCCATTGACGATCATTGCGCGCAAGCCGAAAACGCTGACCAGGATGAACAGGCAACCCGAAATAAACACGGCCCCGAGGGCGGTCTGCCAGGGAATGCCCATGCCCAACACGACGGTGTAGGCGAAGTAGGCGTTCAGGCCCATGCCCGGCGCCGTCGCGATCGGATAGTTGGCATACAGGCCCATCATCATGCTGCCGATCGCGGCCGCCAGGCAGGTCGCGACGAACACCGCATCCTTGGGCACGCCGGCATCGCCGAGAATCGATGGATTGACGAAGATGATGTAGGCCATCGTCAGGAAGGTGGTCAGTCCCGCCAGTACCTCGGTGCGTACGTCGGTGCCGCTTTCGCGCAGCTTGAAATAGTTGTTCAGAAATGACACCTTGCTCTCCTGGTCTGATTGCGCGGCTGCGGCTTGCGCCTTGCCGTGTTATCAATATCATACGCCGATGCATGGATATACGGATGAGTACACCAGTCGCGCGACGCCTGCCGATTTGATAACATGGCGGATCGACACTCCACCAGGTACAGCCATGCCCAAGAACAAGCGCCCCGTTCCACGCAAGTCCGCCCAGAAAGCGGCTCCAGTCGATGAGGACGACGCACTGGCGCAGGCGATGGCCGACCTCGCGCTCGACGCTGCCATGCCAGAGGACGATGATGCCGCCGCCGCTCAACTGAAGGAAGAAGAGCTGAACCGCATGGTGCTCAACGCGCTGCGCAAGAAGAACGACGCGGTGTTGTACGACGCCATCGAGCGCGCCCGGTTCACCGACGTCCCGGCCTACCAGCTGCTGCGCTCCATGGTCGAGGATGCAAGCGGCGTGGTGTTCGTGCACCGCGAAGGCGCCCCGGACATGGAGATCAATGCCTTCGCGGTGCCGGTGTTCGTACACTGCACCGGCGGGCTGAAGGAAACGGAAGCGTTCAATGATCCCGAGGCCTTCGATGCACTGGTCGACAGTTTCACCAAGGCGGGCCTGGAAAGCCCTGACGCGAAAGTGATGCTGGTGGCGCACGCCTACGATCCGGCCGAAGCCAGCCGCATTACCTATTGCCAACTGAACGACATCGTGCGCGGCGTTTACGCGTCGATGACGGCGAAGAAGCTAGTGGCGGTGCCCGCCTTGGAAACGAGCATCACTGGCTGGACGCCGTGCGATGCGGCGCCGGAAGACCCGACCGTGGAACTCCGTTTCCTGCTGGGCTTTGCACTGAAGCGAGCCGATGATCCGTTCTGCGCTGTGCCGGAGGACGAGGCCGCCGCCGAAGCCTGGTTCGATGCGCGCATGGAACGTTATCGCGCATGGACGGAGGACGCCGCGCCGCTGGTGCGCCGCTGCTTGGCCGCGGACCCGGAAGGTATCGAACTGAGTTTCCTGTACCAGGACCTGGTATTCGGGGCAATGGCGCATGGCTTCGACGAACTGGCGACGCTGCGCATGATGAGTCAGCTGAACCAGGCGCTGGAAGACAGCGGCACCGCGCCGCAGGACGCCAGCGCGCGCGTGGTGCCAGCGGCGGGGGGCGATGATCTGGTGCTGCGCATTACGTTGACGGGAGCTGGCGGAAACGTGTTGACGAACGTGGAGAAGCCGCTCGATGTCGATGCCGTGCTTGAGGCCGAAGTCGAAGATGTGCGCGATGCGCTGGGCGCGATCGGGATTGCGGTGGTAGCCGGGAAAGACGCATTGAGTTGACCCAAGGAGGACTAATGTCCGTTTTCGTTAAGGGTTGTCCGATGTCGGCCGCTTCCACAGACCTGAATTGATGCGCGCAAGCGTTCCCGGCCGGCGTTGGGCAAGCCCCGAAGGAGGAAACCGCGGGAAGTTTAGTTGTCGTCAGCCTTTGTCATAGGCTATGGCGATTTGACCGGCGCCGTTGGCTGGGAAGGTGCCAGTTGGAGCGGGCGAGTTGGCATCGATGGCGTATATAAGACCTGAAACGGTCACGGGGGGCGTCGCCTGTTCGGTGGTTAATCGATTGAAATTGAGACGCTGCGGCAGGACAGGCAAAGGAGCTCCGCATCGGTTTTGGCCGACGGTCGACGCGCTTGTGGCGCAAGCCTATGTTGTCGTTGTCGCTCATGGAGGTGCTCCCTGGTGCCGTGCTGGTGCCTGAATTGCTTTGATCGGCAAGAAGATGGCGGTGATCGCCATCGGCGCGCCGCAGTGCCGGCAAATGAACATCGTCGAATTGCGCTCGACAGGCTGTGTGTCGACGGCGGGCGCCGGGACGCGCAGTAATGCGCGCGCCCTGGCCAGGTTGGCCTTGCGTCCCGCGTTGGCGAACAGCCCGTAGTGCCGGATCCGGTGGAAGCCGCTGGGCAGGACATGCAGCAGGAACCGGCGCATGAACTCGTCGGCGCCGAGCGTCATCGTCTTGTGCATCTGATCCTTGGCACGGTAGTCCTTCCAACGAAATGTCACGCCGCGCTCGTCCATGGCGACAAGCCGCCGGTTCGAGATTGCGACTCGATGCGTGTAGCGGGACAGGTAGGCCAGCACCGCCTCGGGCCCGGCGAACGGACGTTTGGCGTAGACCACCCACTCGCAACGCCGCAGCGGCGCCATCCAGCGCGCGAAGGCGGTCGGTTCCGTCAGTGCCGCATGCTCGCCGAGGAAACGTAACTGGCCGGCGCGATGGGCCGCGCCCAGCGCTTCGAGGAAGCGCCGCCGGAACAAGCGCGAGAGCACGCGCACCGGCAGGAAGAATCCCCGCCTGCAGGCGACCCAGCGCTCGCCGTCCTGCGACAGGCCGCCGCCGGGGACGATGCCGTGCACATGGGGATGGTGGGTCAGCGCCGAACCCCACGTGTGCAGCACCAGTGTGGCGCCGATGCGCGCGCCCAGGTGCTTGGGATCTGCGGCGATGGTACACAGCGTCTGCGCCGCGAGCTCGAACAGCAGTCGGTAGAGTACGCTTTTGTTGTGCCAGGCGAGCGCGGCGACCGTCGCCGGCAGGGTGAAGACGACATGATAGTACTCGACCGGCAGCAATTCGTTGCGGCGCGCTTCAAGCCAGCGGCGCGCGGCGCCGGCCTGGCACTTCGGGCAGTGGCGATTGCGGCAGGAGTTGTAGGCGATGTCGACGTGTTCGCAGGTGTCGCAGCGCAGCGCGTGCCCGCCCAGCGCCGCGCTGCGACACTGCTCGATGGCCGACATGACCTTGAGCTGGCCCAGGCTCAGGTGTCCGCGTTGGGCTTGTCGCCAGGCCGGACCGTGGGCGCGGAAGATGTCCGCGACCTCCAGGTCGGGGTGCTCCATGGCGCCCCCTATGCCGGCTGCAAGGTGTCGAGCGGGCTGATTACTTCGCGCAATAGATCGGTGGCGACCTGGGCGTACAGCGCGGTCGTGTCGAGCCGCTTGTGGCCGAGCAGGGTCTGGATCACCCGGATGTCGACCTTCTGCTCCAGCAGATGGGTGGCGAAGCTGTGGCGCAAGATGTGCATGGACACGCGCTTGTCGATGCGCGCCAGGTCGGCGGCGGCGTGGATGGCGCGGTTCAGCTGCCGTACGCCGAGCGGGTCGACGGGATTCTGTCCGGGGAACAACCAGCCGCCGTGCAGGATCTTGCCTTCGGCACGTGCCGTCCTCCACCAGGCACGCAGGCAGTCGAGCAGCGCCGGCGACAGCATGGCGTACCGGTCCTTGTGCCCCTTGCCTTGTTCCACGCGCAAGACCATGCGCCCGCTGTCGACATCGGTCACCTTGAGCCCGACCACTTCGCTTGCGCGCAGGCCGGCGCCGTAGGCGACCGACAATGCCGCCCGGTACTTGGGACTGCACGCCGAGGCGATCAGGCGCGCGGCTTCGTCCCGACTGAGCACTTGGGGAAGTTTGCGGGGAACCGGTACGGGATGCATCCTGGCCATCAGTTCGGGATGGTGGACGGTGACTTCGAAAAAGAACTTCAATCCGGTGATCGTCACGTTCAGGGCGTTCGACGTGAAGCCTTGTTCGACCAGGTGCAATTGGAACAAGCGCAGATCCTCGCTCGTGGCGGTGTCGGGCGGGCGGCCCAGGAAGGCGGCCAGCCGCCGCACGTGCAGCAGGTAGGCCGATTGGGTCTTGGGTGCGAGCTTGCGCATCCGCATGTCGTCGATCATGCGTTGGCGCAGCGGGGTGATGGCTTGAGTCATGATGCTGCTCCTGTTGGAATGAGGCCGATTGCCTCATTAACCAACATAGGAAACAGTTTAGAATTGCATCAGAAACCCCTGTCGACGACGACCCGCCGGCAGCGCCGAAGCCCAACTACCGCGCGAGCGGTTTAGTCCATCGGCCAGGAACGGACGTTTGCATTAAAGCTAAACATCAGAGGGGTAACATGGAGCGCCGTTCGTACCGTGTCGTTGAGGGCTTCGAAAGAGGAACGGTAGCCGCGTTCGATGAGATTATCGAGCTGAACGGGCGCAGACCAATTCAGGTGAAAATCACAAGACCAGATGGCGCCGCCTTCGATGCAGTTGCATTCAGTGAACGGTTGCTTATGCGAGTGACAACGATCATAGAAAAATCTGCCCTGTTGCTACAAGACATCCACAAAGATGCTGTGCCAATCGGTTCAATAATAACTTTGCGTTGAAACGACCTCCCGGGGATAGGTCGCACAGCGCCCCTGAACAGCGGCGTTTTGGCATCGCAATATGAACAACTGCAACCAGGTCAGGATAAAAAATGAACAAGAATCTGCGTGCATCCACTGTCATCGCGATGGCGCTATGTCTTTCAGCTTGCGACAGTGTACAACCCGGGCCAAAGATCATCGATGCCGACGGAGATTCATATCTCGCGTGCTCAGGACTTGTTTGGGTCGATAAAACTAGTGGCACGTTTTCCAGCGACACTGTTTTCAAAGTGAGCTTTACGGACTCCGGCAACATGAAACACACCCTATGGGGCATAAAAAAGGTAAGCTGCAGAGATCCACCAGGCCATGAACTTTGCCCCACTACCGCTCTCGTTTACATACCTGATCCAAAGGTGTGTCGGATGTTAGATGGCAAGCCATTCGTAAATGGAATATTTTATTCGTGGCCCGATGGCTCAAAGGCTGGAACTGGGTTGGCGACAAATGGAAACCAGTGAAGATTTTTCTTTCTAAAGAGTCTGCAAGTATAACCTGGTGCGTTACGTTTATTGACTCAAGCTTTACCCGGACAGCTTCATGTAGGGTCAAAAATCTAGCTCGGGCCGCTCCCGCAATGGGCTGGATTTGACCAAAGCCTGCCTTTTGTTCATTATAGCTAAACTAAGGAGCACACTTACCTATGTCAGTTGGAGATGGCTTTTCTATCCGCAGTGCTCATAAGCATTGTTGCCCTTTATGCGGCAACCAAAGACGATGGGAACTGGAAGCGGTTATTGTCAAGTGGCGTCTGAGCATTGCCAGTTACGCAACCCTAGCAGTCTTGGCACTTGGGATCTTGGATCTACAAAGTGCTTTACGAAAGAAAGGCCCACTGCGCAGGAGAACTTCGAAGGATTGAAACTAAGTTCAACCACCAGCCCGATGTTCCGGTTCCTAAAGGGTGAACCGAGTCGCAAAGCACAGCACGAAGTCGGTGGGTTCGACGCGGCACTCGTGGTTTAGCGCAGCCGGAGGACGCTGTGGTTGCTGGTGCAGTTTCGCGGGGGAAAGTCAGACCACATTACCTTATTGTCAAATGAACGCAGATTGTGACCCCATACCTTCTCGGCTTTCTCAATAGGTTCAGGTACGAGCAGATCATCCAAGAAGCTCGGGCAACCAAGCAATGTCTCCACGTCACTTGATGGACTGAATCGCCTGCTGTCGTTTGAGAAGTACAGGGCATTCTTCGAATTCGAAAGAGGCAAGGTCAAAACCTTCGGAATTTTCGACCCAACCACGGGGCCATTGAAGTTCTCTAAGGAAGCTGAGGCCCCGCTTCCGCTGCCAAGTGAATCGAACAGGAAATGAAATGCGGCCCAACCCTCCCCTCATGTCCAACGTTGAACGGCCACTTTGGAGAGACGTGACTGGCAGTAATGGGGCGGATGCGGACGGCCTCGAGCTCGATTGCCTCTTGAATAATTTGCCTTTACACTTCGATTTCGCCATGTGTTGCGGTCGTCGAGACGGCTTCCGTCAGCCGCTGACAAGCTGGATCGTGTCCGTTTCCGATTGCCTGGCGCTGCACGAAACCCACCAACCAGCATGATTGTTTTCAAGTGAGGACACCATGGAAGTAAACGAGATCCACCGAGGCCGCCTGATCGATCACATCCAACTCGTCGTGCGCGATCTTTCCGCTTCCAAGACGTTCTACGAAGCCATCTTCGATGTACTGAAGATTCCCATGGGTGGCGTCGGCGAAGGATTTTTCTGGGCGGATGAGCTGGTTGTGTCGACGCCAGACAGCGACGCGGCCTTGGGCATGCTCACCGGACGCAATCACCTGGCATTCCAGGCGCAGAACCGTGAAATGGTGGACGCGTTCTACAAATGTGCCCTGGAGAAGGGCGGATCGGACAATGGCGCACCCGGCGAGCGTCCTTACCATCCGGGCTACTATGCCGCTTTCGTCCTGGACCCCGACGGAAACAATATCGAAGCCGTTTACCATGGGGAAGCCAAACGCAGCGCGCCATCGGTACACATCACGTTCTGATCGGCGTCACTTCAACACGCCTGCCACGTCGACGACGTCGACACCCTGCAGTTGGCCGAGCCAGTCGTCAAACCACGGCTTGTGCGAGACGCCGACAATGGAAAGTACGCGTGCACCGCGCCGTTCGCGGAAGGTTTCGCGGATGTTGGCGACCATGCGCAGGTTGCGGATTTCCCAGCCCGCGGCCCAGATCTGCGGGTAGCCTTCCGCTGACTTCGCGCGCATGGCCGCGCTGACATTTGCCTCCGCATATATCTGCAGGCCTTCCGGGGTGTTGAGGTAGCGGTACAGCGGCAGCAGGTCGGCGGCTTGCGACAAGGTCTTCGAATGCTTTTCGCGCTCCTTCAACGCCGCACCGCCCGCGGCCCAGGCCCCCTCGATCGACTTCACGAACGCCTTGATGTCCGGCACATCGATGCGGTCGCCGGTATGGTTGTCGGTGGCGTGGACCCGCGGCAGGCCCAGCCGTGCGGCCAAACGCGCGGCCAGCTGGTAGCTCTCGTCGTTGCGTTTCGCGATTCGTACCAGCGTCTCCACCAGCGCATCGTTCAAGCTGTCGCCGGCGCGACGCTCGGCCACAGGCAGCTGCAACCACTGCACATAGGCCGAGGCGTGGTCATTTGCGGCCAGGAACGACGCGGCCAGTCGGCGCCGCTGTGCCGGCGTCGGTTGCGCAGGCCAGGCCTTGAGCGTCTTGTCCACTTCGGTGAGGGCGGCGGGCACGTCCAGCCCTGTGGCCTTCATCGCCGCATCAGTCGGGGCACAGTAGTCCGGGCCGTACTTCGCAGGATGGCGCGCGGCGAGGTCGCACTCCTCGCCGGACTCATCCTCAATGGTGATGATGTCGGGCCTGAACGCCGCCAGCCGATCGAGCACGCCGTCCAGCGCTGCGGGATTGAAGCCAGGCGGCATGCCGCTCAGGTGCACGGTGCCCAGCACCAGCACCTGCGAGCGGGGGCCAACCATGTCGCGGTCGAGTGAAGTCAGATCCGGCTGCGCCTGCGCGGCGAACGGAAGGGCCGCGATGAGTACCCAGCTCCAGTTTGTCCATTTTCCCATGTCGTCTTCCCAGGTTCGCTGTTGAGTAGCTCAACAATGTAGGGAAAACAGGAAACTGGCACAAGAAGAGTGCGGACAGAATGCTCTTTTCGCAGGCCAGGATGTCGAAAACGCGGATGCGGATCGCGGACGAGTGATGCCTTACAGTCCGGGAATATCGTCGCTGCCGTCTGGCGACGTGTTGCCGGTGTGCCCCACCGGTGGCAGGCTGTCCGGCGCTTGTGCGCCGTGCCCGCCATCCGCGGGTGTGCCTGGGCCGGACTCGCTGGCGGTTGCCGGCCGTCCTTCCACGTCGCTAGTGGCCGCCGGAGCGCCTTCGACGTCGGTACATTCCATTACATTCCATTACATTCCATTACATTCCATTACATTCCATTTGGCAACGCGTTTGTCTATCGTGCGCACAGTGGCGGCGTGAATAATTGTTACAACAAGCAATGTTTCATCACGGAATGCCGAAGTAGAATGCGCCTGATATCGATTTTGTGAATCAGGACGCAATGTTTCAAAAGTTGTTGCAACCTGCCGCGCTGCTTGCCGCGGCACTGCTGTTTGCCGGAAATGCGCTGGCCGGCGCCTGTCCCGTACACTACGTCGGCGGCCGCCTGCCCGAAATCCAGAATCCGAAGCTGGCGGTGGCGACGCGCGAGTTATGCTACGGCGTGTTTGGCGTCATGCACTCGGGCTTGACCCGCACGGCCTTGTGGTCGGCCGAGTATCTCCGTGCCAATAATGTGGAGGCAGCGTCCGACCAGTCGCGTGTCGATTCCTTCCATGCCGAGCCGCGCCTGCCGCGCGGCCAGCGCGCCGAGTTGTCCGACTACGCGCGCAGCGGCTTCGACCGCGGCCACCTGGCCCCGAACGGCAACATGCCGGACCGGCGCAGCCAGCGCGAGAGCTTTTCGCTGGCGAACATGGTGCCGCAGGATGCCGAGAACAACCGCCACGTGTGGGCCGGGATCGAGGCGGTGGTGCGCAAGATGGCGGCGAAGGAGGGCGCACTGTACGTGGTGACTGGTCCGGCCTTCCTCGGCCGCAGCTTGCGCAAGGTGGGCAACGTACTGGTGCCCAGCCATTTGTACAAGGTGGTGTGGAATCCGCGCCGGCAGGCGGGCGCCGCGTGGTTCATCGAGAACGCGGCCGCCACGCAGTACACGACGATGAGCATCGCGCAACTGGAGCAGACCATCGGCATCAACCTGATGCCTTCGCTGACCGCGCGCGACAAGCAAACCATGTTGCAACTGCCCAACGTGCGCCAGAGGAAGGCGCGGCGCGAGCGGCGCGGCGAAGCGGAGATGTCATGAGCGCGAAAAAAACCGGATTTGTCCCTTATGCCAATGAAGCCGACGTACTGCGCGTCGGCGGCCTGATGGTCGAGAACAGGCTCGACCGCATCACGCTGAGCGGCGACATCGACCTGACCGCCGACCGCCATGGACTGGCGCACGCGCGCGAGCTGCATGCGCTGTTGGGCGCCATTGTCGCCAGGCTCGAGGCGGCGGACCTGCCCGACGTACTGCCGCCGCCGGACGTGAAGTCGGTCGACAACCCCTTCGACTGAACGCGGCAATCGGCGCCCCGCACGCCTGTTGAGTGTCGCGAGAGACTGTCCAGCTTTGTATTGACACGGTTTCGTTCAACTGGGCATCGTCAATGGTGCGCAGGTTCGCTTCGCTTTTGCGGTACTCTCGAACCATAGTTGGGCAAGGAGTGAGTTTCGATGGCCACCATCAACGGAGGCCCGGCCCGCAGCTTTGCCGTGGCCTTGTCCGTGAACCGGCAGTATCCGCAAGTTGGCGTACGCATCGTCAGTACAGGACGCGGCGCAACGGTCCGCAAGTCCGTCACCCACCACGATCATCGCGTCGGGTTCACTTCGCAGCCCGGCGGTGAATGCACGCGCGCCGCGCGCCCTCAAGATAACCGCCTGGTCCCAGGACCTCGAAGGCGGCATGCAGTTTGTCCCGATCCGACAGGAAGTCCTGGCGGCCTCACAAGGGCCGGCCAGTCAGGAAGAGATGCCCATTACCCGCAACAGGCGGCTGAGCGTCGCCGATGTTGGACGCGGGAGTGACATCAATAGAGTGAAGGAGTCTTATCATGCTACACACACTAGTCGCCGTATTCGATAACCGGGGCGACGCCCAGAAGGCCATGGACGACCTGATCGCCGGCGGCTTCAGCCGTTCCGGCGTGCGCATGTCCGAAGGCGGCACGGGGGCCGGCGGCGCTTCCGCTGCGGGCGTGGACGATGACTCGATCGCTTCCAGCATCAAGGCTTTCTTCAGCGACCTGTTCGGCAGCGACCGCAGCGACCGCCTCCACGTGTATTCCGAGGCGCTTGAGCGCGGCCATTTCGTGCTGAGCGTTACAGCCACGAGCGAAGCGGAAGTGGAGCGCGCGGCCGACCTGGTCGAGCGTTATGGCCCGCTCGACATCGACGAGCACGCAAGCGGATGGGAAACCGGCGCCACGGCCGCCGGCATGAGCGCGGGGGCAATGGGCCTGGGGGCACGGCAGGAGTCGCCTTCCTTGTCGCGCCAGTCGCAGCAGGATCTGGGTTCGATGCAGGGCGGCGCCGGTTCGATGCAGTCCGCGCGGCCCGGTTCGCAGTCGGGTGGGGATTTTGGATCGCCCGAGGCGTCGCGCAGCTCGCGCATCTATCCGCATGACGACGATACCGCCGGCACCGGCGCTGAACATGCGCAGCGGCGCGCCATCGACAAGATGGTCGACCCGGCCGATGTACCGGCGTTCCAGGAGGACGCGGAAGACGACAAGTCCTACCGCACTCACTGGACCAGAAACTACGCAGGCGAGGGCAAGGAGTATGACGAATATGCTCCAGCTTACGAGTACGGCAAGGCAATGCGGCGCAGCGAGCTGTATCGCGGCCGGCCGTGGGAAGATGTCGAGGTCGACCTGAGCAGTGATTGGGGACGGCTGAATCCCGGTGCCGCCTGGGAGTCGATCAAGTCCGCCGTGCGGCATGGGTGGGATCGGCTGACCGGTCATCATTGACCTGAAAAAAACGGCGTACCCGCTTTCGCAGGTACGCCGTTCTAACAAGCGCGCTTCGCTTACTTCGCGAACGCCGCCGTCGCCGGGGTCACCGACACCTTGTCGGCCGCGATGCCGAGCTTGGTGTTGCCGATCGCCTGGTCTTCGTCCAGCACCGCCTGGGGTTTCGGCGCGTCGTATTTGATCGGCGAGAAGGCATCGCTGGCCAGCTTTTCCTTCAGCCCGGCCGCATCCTTGGTCACGAACACCACCGACATGTTCTTGGCCGACAGGTGCTTGCGGATCGCCGCGTTGACATCGTCAACGGTCAGCTTCGACAGGCCGTCGCGCATCATCTGCGTGAACTCGGGCGTGCCGTACCACTTCGAATCGAGCGTGTAACCGAGCTGCTGGTCCTGGGTCGCGGTCATCACGAACACGTTCTTCATCAGGTAGTCGCGCGTGGTTTCGACCTGCTCGCGTGTCATGCCGTTGGCGATCAGCTTGTCCAGTTCGGTCAGCGCGATGCGCAGCGCGAAGTGCGCGTTCTCGGGCGCGACCGGACGGATCCATACTTCGAACAGCTGCGCCTTTCGGCCCAGGTTCGGGTTCGGGAAGAACTGGAACATACCGCGCGGGAAAGCCTCGATGTAGGCATAGTCGCCGTAGTTCATGCCGCGCAGTTCGCGGATGCGCTGGTACAGGTAGGAGCTCGACGCGCGGTGCTCGCCGAGGAAGGCCTTCGCCACCCACAGCGCCGGGAAGTCCGGATGCGAACGGGTCACTTCGATCGGCAGCCCGAACGACAGCGCGGTGGCGCGCGTGTTCTTCTCGATGATCTCCACTTCCAGCCCGTTCGGCATGCGGCCCTTCGGGGCCGGGCCGTACGCCAGGCCAGGGCCGGCCGGCAGCTTCGCCAGCGCCTTCTTCAGCGATGCCGTTTGCTCGTCCGAGACGTCGCCCGAGATGCCGACGCTCAGCGCGCCTTGGGTGTAGGCCTGCTTGTAGAAGGCCTTTATGTCGTCGAGGGTGATCGACTCGAGTCCTGCCTGCGTGCCCAGCACCGGATGGCCGTAAGGCGTGCCGGCGAAGACATTGGTTTGCAGGCGTTCCTTGGCGAACTCCTCTTCGTTGTTGTCCTTCAGGTCGAGCGTCAGCGCGTTCTTCTGCGCGTCTTTCAGGCGGCGGAAGTCTTCTTCGCGGAAGCCTGGCGACAGCAGCAGCGGCAGCGCCACGTCGGCATATTCATTCCAGTTGTCCTTGTGGATCGAGCCGGTGAAGGTGGTCATTTCCTTGTCGGTCTGCTCGGAGAAGCTGCCCGCCAGTGGGAACAGGGCCTTGGTCACCTCGTCGATCTTGCGCTCGGTCGAGCCGGCCGACACCATCATCGCGGCGGTCAGCGCGGCCAGGCCTTCCTTGCCTTTCGGGTCATGCGCGGAACCCGCGCTGAACAGCAGCTTGAAGCGGATCTGCGGCAGCTTCGACTTTTGCACCAGCACGTCGAACTTCGCGTCGGCAGCCTTCGGGTCGAACTCGGCCAGCTTCGGCAGCGTCGCGATCGCGGCCGGCAGCGCCTGGTGCGACAGCGTGGTGACCACCATGCCGTCGTCGACCAGGTATCTGCGGGCCACGACCTGCAGGTCGGCCGGGGTCAGCGAATCGACCATGCGGTAATAGTTGTTCAGCGTGCCGTAGGAGCGGTTGAAGTGGACGTAGGAAGCCAGGGTGCCGGCGATCTGCTCGGTGTTGTCGAGCGAACGGATCAGGCCGTATTTCTGGGACGACTTGGCGTCCGCCAGCTCTTTTTCGGTCACCGGGGTCGAGCGCAACTGGGCCACGGTCTGCATGATGGCATCGCGTACGTACACAGCGTCTTCAGGCTTCTTGACGCGTGCCGCGATGGTCGCCAGGTTCGGGTCGACGCGGTTGGGCGCGTAGTCGAACAGCTGGTCGACCTTCTGCTCGTCCTGCACCAGGCGCTTGTACAGCGGCGAGGTACGGCCGAACGACAGCGACAGCAGCGTCGACAGGGCGGCCTGCTCCTTGTTCTTCTCCGAGAAGGCCGGGGCGTGGAAGGCGACGGTGACGAACGGCAGCGTCGGGCTCGCCCACGGCACGTGCTTGTAGATGGCGCCGCGCGGTGCAGGCTCGGCCGGCACTTCCGACTTGTAGCTGCCGCGCTGCCAGTTGGCCCAGTATTTCTCGACCAGCGCGATCGCCTGCTTCGGCTCGACGTCGCCGGCGATGATCACGGTGGTGCGCTCCGGACGGTACCAGCGGTCGAAGAATACCTTCGAGTAGGCGTACTGGTTGGGCATGTCCTCGATGTCCTGCAGGAAGCCCATCGTGGTGTGCTTGTAAGTGTGGGTGTTGAACGCGGCGTCGCGCTGCACTTCGATCAGCTTGGACAGCGGGTTGGCGCTGTTCTTGTTGTATTCGCCCAGCACGGCGCGCGATTCGGTTTTGAACGGGCCTTCCTCGTACGACAGGTTCTGGAAGCGGTCGGCCTCGACCTTCAGGATGGTCTCGAGGTCTTCCTTGGCGAAGGTGGTGTAGTAGTTGGTCAGGTCGTCGCTGGTGTAGGCATTCTGGCGCGCGCCCGAGCGGGTGATGACTTCCTGGTATTTTTCGGGCGGATAGGCCTTGGTGCCACGGAACATCATGTGTTCGAAGAAGTGGGCGAAGCCCGACTTGCCCGGCTCGATTTCATTGCGCGAACCTGTCTGCACCGGGATCTGCACCGATACCAGGTTGGGGAAACCGGTCGGCACGACGATGACCTTCAGGCCGTTCGGCAGGGTTTTTTCGGTGGCGGTGAACGGCAGCACGTCGCCCTTGGCCGCGGCGCTCTTCGGCGCCGCGCCGGCCAGCGCCGGAATGCCCAGCGCAAGAAGGGTCAGCGGAATCAGTCTTGACACTTTAGCTCCTTGAGTAAATTGCAACGCCGGAAGGATAGTGCAAGCAGTTGAGAATGAACAGAAAAAACTGCGTACTGTCGAGTTTCCTGGACTGTTCTGCATGCTAGGATTCTTCCTCTGTACATATAGCGGACGCGAGGTGGCGCATGGGTCTGTCGAGTGGCATCAACATGATCGATGCACTGGTGCTGTCCGGCGTGTCGGCACAGTACACCATCAATGGTGCGGCGGGTGGCTGGGTGGCCGAGGGAAGCGGTCGTGATGTGCTCGCGGGCGTCGAGCGCCTGCGTTTCGCCGACGATCGCGCGATGGCGCTTGACATCGACGGCGTTGCCGGGCAGGTGTACCGGCTGTACAAGGCCGCGTTCGACCGCGCGCCCGACCCGACCGGGATCGGCTTCTGGATCCACTCCGTTGACGACGGCCTCAGCCTGCAGTCATTGGCGGAGCACTTCATCCGGAGCGACGAATTCGTCACCACCTACGGCCAGCTCGACAATGGAGCCTTCGTGGCGCTCCTTTACCAGAATATCCTTGGCCGCGAGCCGGATGCGGCCGGCGAGGCGTTCCACGTGGACTTGCTGGGGCGGGGAGTGACCAGCCGCAACGAAACGCTGGCCGCATTTTCGGAATCGGCGGAGAACCAGGCCGCGCTGGCCGGCGTGCTCAGCTACGGGATCGCCTACCTGCCGTTGGGTTGGCTGGCGTGAATCAGGCGGGTTCGGCGGTGGGCAGGCTGATGCGGTTGCGGCCCATGTGCTTGGCGCGGTAGAGCGCGGCATCGGCGGTGGCCACCAGCTGGCTGGCGTCGGTGCCGCTGGCGGCGATCGCGGTCGCGGCGCCGATGCTGACGGTAACGCGGCCGTCGCGGGCGAAGCGGCTGGGCAGGCTCAGTTGTTCCACCCGGCTGCGGATCCGCTCGGCCACGATGGCCGCGCCCTTGAGCGACTGGTTGGGCAGGATCACCGCGAATTCCTCGCCGCCGTAGCGCGCCACCAGGTCGTTGGCGCGCATTTCGCTGGCCACCGCCTGCGCGACCCGTTTCAGGCATTCGTCCCCACCCAGGTGGCCGTTGGCGTCGTTGTAGGCCTTGAAGTTGTCGACGTCGACCATCAGCAGCGACAGCGGCTGCTTCTGGCGCATCGCGCGCGACCATTCGGCCTGCAGGGTGTCGTCGAAGCAGCGGCGGTTGGCCAGGCCGGTCAGGCCGTCGCGCGTGGCCAGCTGTTCCAGTGCGATCTGGGCCAGCTTCTCGTCGGTCATGTCGCGCAGGGTTTCGACCACCGCGATCAGGCGCTGCTGGTCGTCGTACACCGGGCTGGCGTCCGCCGCCAGGTAGCGCCGGCCGGCGCGCGGCATGTCGCACCAGCTTTCCGCGCACAGCTGGGCGCCGCAGTGCGTGTCGGTTTCAGTCACGTTGTAGAGGGCGGGCGCCTCGTCCTTGCGGTTCTGGATGAGCAGGTCGGCCAGGGTAGGGCGCTGGTCCTGGTAGAAGCTGCGCCAGTGCTCGCTGGTGCCGAGCACCTCGTCGGCCGGCACGCCGGTCAGGCGTTCGCAGGCCCGGTTCCAGATCATCACCCGGCAGGAGGTGTCGAGCACGAAGGCCGGGACGGCCAGCATCTCCATCAGCTTGTTGGCGAAAATCCGCTCTTGCGGTCCGCCGTCTGCGCCTAATATTGTTGTTGTGCTCATCGTGCGCCATTCCTGTTGTTCAAAACTGGCTGCCATACGGCAAGTAATTTACTGCCGACAAGGCTTGATTCTGCTACCGCAGGTGAGCGGGTTTATTGATGTTTAGCAAGTTAATGACGGATGGAAATCGGTCGGGGGCAAGGCCCGATGGGTTTACCCTCGCTGCCGGCGGCGCGGTATAATGAAAGGTTGACGATCAAGGCCATCACCGTGACTTACAGCATTAAAGAGATTTTCTACACCTTGCAGGGCGAGGGCGCCCATGCGGGGCGTCCGGCGGTGTTCTGCCGTTTTTCGGGCTGCAACCTGTGGACCGGGCGCGAAGCCGACCGCGCCACGGCGGTCTGCACCTTCTGCGATACCGATTTCGTCGGCACCGACGGCGAGCTGGGCGGCAAGTTTCCGACCGCGGCCGAGCTGGCTGCGCGCATCGACAGCCTGTGGCCGGCCAGCCATGCGGCCAGCAAGTACGTCGTGTTTACCGGCGGCGAGCCGCTGCTGCAGCTCGACGCCGCCCTGATCGACGCGATGCATGCGGTGGGCTTCACCATCGCCATCGAAACCAACGGAACCTTGCCGGTGCCGCCGGGCGTCGACTGGATCTGCGTCAGCCCGAAGATGGGTTCGAAGCTGGTCGTCGAGAAAGGCAATGAAATCAAGGTTGTGATACCCCAGGCGAATCAGGAGCTGGCCGCCTACGAGCATCTCGACTTCGAGAACTTCTTCGTGCAGCCGATGGACGGCCCGCTGGCCGAGTTCAATACCCGCCTCGCGATCGAAACCTGCAAGCGCAACCCGAAATGGAAGCTGAGCCTGCAAACCCATAAACTTCTCCAGATACCTTAAAGCTTTCCATGCTGACCATTACCCGCAAGCTCGAATTCGATGCCGGACACCGGATTCCCGACCACAAGAGCCAGTGCCGCAACCTGCACGGCCACCGCTACACCCTTGAAATCACGCTGACCGGCGCGGTGATCGAAGTCGAAGGCAACTCCGACAACGGCATGATCATGGACTTTTCGGACATCAAGGCACTTGCCAAGGAGCACCTGGTCGACGTCTGGGACCACGCCTTCATCGTCTACGACAAGGACGACAAAGTGCGCGACTTCCTGGCCGGCCTGCCGGGCCACAAGACCGTCGTCATCGACCGCATCCCTACCGTCGAGAACCTGGCGCAGGTGGCGTTCGGCATCCTGAAGGCTGCCTACAAGGACCGCTATGGCACCGGCCTGCACCTGCACAAGCTGGTGCTGCACGAAACCCCGAACTGCTGGGCAGAAATTACCGATGCCTGACCAGGATTTCATGGCGCTGGCGCTGGAACAGGCCCGCCAGGCATGGGCGCTGGGCGAGGTGCCGGTTGGCGCCGTCGTGGTCAAGGATGGCGAGGTGATCGCGGTCGGCTACAACCAGCCGATCGGCAGCCATGACCCGACCGCGCACGCCGAAATCGTCGCGCTGCGCGCCGCGGCCGAAAAGCTGGGCAATTACCGGCTGCCCGGCTGCGAGCTGTACGTCACGCTGGAGCCTTGCATCATGTGCTCGGGCGCGATGATGCACGCCCGGCTGGCGCGCGTCGTGTACGCCGCGCAGGACCCGAAAACCGGCGCCGCCGGCTCCGTGGTCGACCTGTTCGCGCAGGAACAGCTGAACCACCACACCGAGGTGGTCGGCGGCGTCATGGCCGAAGAGGCCGGCGCAATGCTCAAGGGATTCTTCGCCGAACGCCGCAGCGCCGCCCGGCGTACCCTCACGCCAGGGTAAGCTCCGCTGTCCTTGGTGCAGCTCATACGTTGCGCCAGCGCCGTGCGCTCCCCGGGGGCGCACAAAAATGGTATGCTGAACAAGGATCAATCAAGTTCCGCCCCGATACCATGCCAACCCTGAAGTCCAACGGCATACGCCTGGCCTACGAAACCGCAGGGGACCCGAAAGACGTCCCCGTCTTGCTGGTGATGGGCCTGGGCATGCAACTGACCACCTGGCCGGACGACTTCGTCGAAGGGCTGGTCGAGCTGGGCTTCTACGTCATCCGCTTCGACAACCGCGACTGCGGGCTTTCGACCAAGTTCGACCACGCGGGCACGCCCAACCTCTGGCTCACCTGGCTCAAGTCGGCGATGCACTGGCCGATCAAGACCGCCTACACCCTCGAGGACATGGCCGAAGACGCGCGCGGCGTGCTGCGCGCGCTGGGCATCGCCAAGGCGCACGTGGTGGGGGTGTCGATGGGCGGGATGATCGCCCAGATCATGGCGGCCAGGTTCCCCGACCGCATCCTCAGCCTCACTTCCATCATGTCCACCAGCGGCCGGCGTGGCTTGCCGGGGCCGACGCGCGAGGCGCGTGCGCTGCTGATGCGCCGGCCCCGCAACGCGCGCGACATGGAAAGCATCATCGACCACACCGCACAGATCTACCGCGTGATCGGCAGCCCGGCCTACCCGACGCCCGACAAGCAGCTGCGCGACGGCATCGCCCGTGCGATCCGGCGCAACGTCAACGGCCGCGGCGTGGCGCGCCAGATGGTGGCGGTGACCGCGGCGGGCGACCGCAGCGCGCAGCTGCGCTCGATCCGCGTGCCGGCGCTTGTCATCCATGGCGCCGCCGATCCACTGGTGCCGGTCGCCTGCGGCATCGACACCGCGCGCCTGATCCCGGACGCGCGCCTCGAGATCATCGAGGGCATGGGGCATGACCTGCCCGGCCAGTTGGTGGAGCGGCTGCTAGCCTTGATCGACGCCCATGCGCACGGTAAGATGGCAGCGGACTCCACACCACGGCTATTCGAAAAACAGTGAGCAAATACAAACCAGGCATCGGCATCGTCGCGCCGAGCGGATACACCCTCGACGACGCCGCGATCGAACGCGGCATCAGGCGGCTCGAAGCACGCGGCCACGCCGTCCACAATTACTTCGATACCGGAAAGGTGTTCCAGCGCTTCGGCGGCACCGACGAGGCGCGCCTGGCGCAGCTGCAGGCCGCCGCCTGCAATCCCGATATCGACGTCGTCATCGCGCTGCGCGGCCAGTACGGCTTGTCGCGCCTGTTGCCGCGGATCGACTTCGACCTGATGGCGCAAAGTGGCAAGATATTTGTCGGCTTCTCCGACTTCACCGCCTTCCAGATGGCGTTGATGGCAAAGACCGGCGCCATGAGCTATGCGGGCCCGATGTTCTTCGGTGACTTTGGCGCGAAGGAGCCGGACGAATTCACGCTGGGCGATTTCTGGCGCTGCCTGGAAGGGCCGGCCCACCGCATCGCGGTCAAGGAGCAAGGTAATCCCTGCGTCGAGGCCAGCGGCACGCTTTGGGGCGGCAACCTCGCGATGGTGCTGTCCGTTCTCGGTACGGAATACTTCCCACAGGTCGACGGCGGCATCCTGTTTTTCGAGGACGTCAACGAGCATCCGTACCGCGTGGAGCGCATGCTGCTGCAGCTTATGCATGCTGGTGTGATCGAGCGCCAGAAGGCAGTGGTGCTGGGCGATTTTTCCTCCTACGGCATCACGCCCGCCGATAACGGCTACAACTTCGGCGTGATGGTCGACTACCTGCGCAGCGTGCTGCCGGTGCCGGTGCTGACCGGCCTTCCGTTCGGCCATGGCCGCACCCGCGCCACGATCCCGTTCGGCGCGCATGCCAGGCTGGTATCGGATGCGGATGGCTTTACGCTGACGATGAGCGGCTACCCCACCATCGCGCATGTCTGAAATCCTGCCGTCGCACAGCTTCTACCAGGCGACGGCCGACGGCGGCACTTATCCCACCTTGTCCGGCTCGCATGACGCGGCGGTCTGCGTCATCGGCGGAGGCTTCGCGGGCCTCGGCACCGCGCTGTCGCTGGCCGAGCGCGGCCAGGCCGGCATCATCCTGCTGGAAGGCGATACCATCGGGCACGGCGCGTCCGGGCGCAGTGGCGGCTTCGTGTTCGGCGGCTTCTCGCTGGGCGAGCGCGCGCTGCTGGACAGCGCCGGCGATGAGGCGGGCAGGGCGCTGTACCGCCTGACGCTGGCGGCGGTGGAGCAGATCCGCAGCCGCATCAGGCGCTACGGCATCGACTGCGACGCCCGCGAGGAAGGCGTCATTCTCGCCAACTGGTTCGACGACGACCGTATCCTCGACGCGCAGCAGCGCTTCATGGAGGAGCGCCTGGGCGTGGAGTGGCAGCGCATCAGCCGCGCCGATTTGTCGGACCGGCTGCTCAGCAAGCGCTACTTCGGCGGCCTGTTCGAGCCTGCCGCCTTCCATTTCCACCCGCTGAAGTATGCGCAGGGACTGGCGCGCGTGCTCACCGAACAAGGCGTGGCGGTGCACGAAGGTAGCCGCGTCACCCACATCGAGGCCGACGGCGCGGGCTGGCGCGTGAAGACCGCCGGCGGTGAAGTTCGCGCGAAGGAAGTCGTGATCTGCTGCGGCGGCTACATCGAACGCCTGTACCCACGCCTGGCCGGAGCCGCCCTGCCGATCGCGACCTACGTGATGGCGACCGAGCCGTTGGGCAGCGGGCTGCAGGACTCGGTACGCACCGGCGCGGCGGTCTACGACACTCGCTTCGCATTCGACTACTATCGGCCCCTGCCCGACACGCGCTTGCTGTGGGGCGGACGGATCGCGGTACGGGAGCGCAGCCCGTCCGAGGTGGCGCGCCTGCTCTACGAGGACATGCTGAAGGTGTACCCGCAACTGGAAGGGACGCGCGTCGATTACGCCTGGAGCGGCATGATGAGCTATGGGCGCCACCGCATGCCGCAGGTCGGACGCCTGCCGGAAGGCCTGTGGTACGGCATGGGCTTCGGCGGACACGGCGTCGCGCCGACCACGCTGGCCGGGGAACTGCTGGCCGCGGCGATGTGCGGCGAGGGCAAGGGACTGGACCAGTTCGGCGCGTGGGGACTGCCGCACGTCGGCGGCCGCGCGGGCCTGGCCGCCGCACAGCTCACGTACTGGTACTACGAATTGCGCGACTGGATGCGCCAATAGTGGCCGCGCCTTCCTCCCGGCGGTCGGAACGTATCGACGCGCTGCGCGGTTTCGCCGTGTTCGGCATCCTGTTAATCAATGTATGGGGTTTCGTCTACGGCTATGCGGTGCTGCGCTATGGCCCGATGGGTGGGGACGACAGCCAGGCCGACCGCTTCGCGGTCTTCTTCGCCGCCGCGTTCGCGGAGCAGAAGTTTTATCCGATCTTTTCCTTCCTGTTCGGCGCGGGCTTTGCGCTGCAGATACGCTCGCTGACGAAGTCCGTAGGCGCGCTGGAAGCCATGCGCATCTACCGGCGCCGGCTGGGATGGCTTCTCGTCGTCGGGCTGCTGCATGGGTCGCTGCTGTGGTTCGGCGACATACTGACCGCCTACGCGCTCACAGGCTTCTGGGTGTTCCGCAAAGGGCTGCAGCCGCTGTCGAAGGTGCGCGAGTCGTTCGATGCGGCGGTGCTGCTCAATGGCGGGTTGCTGCTGTTGATGGCGCTGCTGACCGTCTTCATCGCCACCTCGTCCGACTTTGCGGCCGACGCGCTGGTGGAAGTCCTTCGCGCCGCCGACATCTATGTCAACGGCGGCTGGGGCGAGGTCGCGCGTGAGCGGCTCAAGGACTTCGGCACTAATCTCAGCGGGTTCTGGCTGTTCATCCCACGCCTGATGCTGCTGTTCCTGCTCGGGGTCTTTGCGGTACGGCTGGGGTGGATCACGCGGCCGCACAGGCATCGGAGGCTATGGCTTTGCGTGCTGGCGGCGGGGCTGCTGGTGGCCCTGCCGCTCAACCTGTGGTGGGGCTACTCGGCGGTCGACATGGCGGTCGGCGCCGGGACGCCAAGGCCTACGTCGCATGCTGCGCTGTATCTGCTTGAGCTTTCCGGCCCGGCGCTGGGCGCGGCGTATATCGCGGCGTTCATGCTGGCGGGCGAGCGCGCCATGGACTCCGTCGCGCGCTGGCTGGCGCCGGTCGGCCGCATGGCGTTGACCAACTACCTGGTGCAGTCGCTTGCCTTGGGATTGATGTTGCCGGCGTATGGACTTGGGCTCGGCGCGCTCTTGGGGCGCATCGAGCTGCTGGCGCTATGCATGGCCATCATGCTGGTACAGGTGCTGCTCAGCCGATGGTGGCTGTCCGGCCACCAGCAAGGCCCGTTCGAAGCCTTGTGGCGGCGCTTTACCTACAGGCGTTGAAGAAGGGCTTTTCACCCGGGTAAGGCTGCGCTAGAATTTTCGTCTACATTGAATGCCTTCCCGATTCATGATCGCGACCGCCGAAATCAACGACAATGACGAATGCATGCGCTGCGGCGCGTGCTGCGCCAGCTTCCGTGTCTCGTTCTACTGGTCAGAAGCCGAAGACCGCGCCATTCCGGATCGCGCGACCGAGCAGGTGTCGCCTTTCTACATGTGCATGGCCGGTACAAACAGCAAGGCGCCGCGCTGCGGCGCGCTGGCCGGCGAGATCGGAGGCCGTGTCCAATGCGGCCTGTACGATCAGCGCCCGTCGCCATGCCGCGAGGTCCAGCCGGGCGACGACAAGTGCCTCCGCGCGCGGGCGCGTCACGGGCTGCCGGCGCTGCGCGCCTCGCTTTAGCTGTATACTCCTGCCTTTACACGAGGCGCCAGCCTCCATGACAGGACACGATATGAGCGCATTGCCCCCTTGCCCGAAGTGCAGTTCGGAATTCACGTACGAAGACGCGGGCCAGTACATCTGCCCCGAGTGCGGCCATGAGTGGAGCGCGCAGGCCGCCGGCGAGGCGCAGGAAGAGGGCGCGCGCGTCTGGCGCGACGCCTCTGGCAACATCCTGCAGGACGGCGACACCGTCACCGTCATCAAGGACCTGAAACTGAAGGGCGGTGGCGGCACCGTCAAGATGGGAACCAAGGTCAAGAACATCCGCCTGGTCGACGGTGACCATGACATCGACTGCAAGATCGAGGGCTTTGGCCAGATGGGCCTGAAGACGGAATTCGTCAGGAAGGTGTAACCCGTTCCTTCAGGCGGCGCAGCTGCGCCGCCTGGTAGGCGCCGAAGACGTCGTTGAACAGGCAGCGGATCAACGGGTCGTCGATAATCTCGGCGTCCGCGATTTCCTCTTCAATGGCGGCGTCGAACAGCCCGTCGTTGATGCGCATGTACATCGAGGTGAGCGATTCGCCCTGTTCCAGCGCGGCGTACAGTTTCGCCGCCGGGATTTCGGTGGTCCATGCGAGTGGACCGTCACCGTTCCCGGCTTTTGCGATGCTGTCACCTTCGACGCGATAGTGGTATTCCACGCCATGGCCCGCATGGTCGAACACCGACAGGCGCCACACGCGCGCATGCTGGAAGTAGCTGTCCTCGGGCAGCTCCATATCACGATACTTCTCGAGCAGGCCCTGTTCGCAGTAGTCCGTGACCTTCCGCGCATGCGGCGCGGTCAGCGCGGTGAAGTTGCGCGAGACTTCAAACGTCCGCGGCGGGACGGCGGTGCTGTCGTATTCGTAGTCGACATCCTGGTCGCCAACCGGAGTCACCCATGGCAGGGCAGGGGCTGCGTCAAGTCCAGTGCTGGTGAGCGTAACGGCGGTGGATGGGTTCATCCGTACCACGCGTGCTGCTGGCAAGGCAGCCTCGACCTCCTGCTGGAACAGCGTGTAGCTGATCGGGAAGAACCGCTTGCTGAACCACGACCACGGCTCCTGGATGAACTGGCAGGAGCTTGGGACGACGAAGCGCGGGTCCAGCAAGCGAAGCTGGTCCAGCCATTCCGCCGGCAGGCCGGGCGGTGCCGCATCTGCCCGCGTCGGCGCGATCACTTCGATCTCGCGCATGGTCTGGAAAGGCCACAGCACCATGTCCCACGGCCCTTCCTCGGCAAGCTCGCGCAGCGCGACCGGGGAAATCCACGAATCCACGACATTCAGCACGTTCAGGCCGGCCGCCTTTATCTGGTACAGCGAATCGACGTCGCTATCGATGGCTTCGCGAGGAATGACCTCGAACGGGCCGACCGAAACGGGCACATTGGTCTCCAGCTTATGGGCCTCGGTGAAACCCAGCTCCCTGACCATGTCGAACAGCTCGTCGAAGATGCAATAGATGTAGAGCGGCGTGGCGCGGTCCAGCAGGTCCAGGCTGTCGAGCGAGCAGTGGTCGTCGTGGAAGTGCGAGATGAAGACGGCGTCGAACCTCAGCTGGCGAATCTGGCCGTGGTCGAAGCGGACATCGGGAAAAGCATGACAATTGCTGCTGAACGGGTTTTCGAAGATGGTGTCGAAGGCGATCAGCGTGTCCTGGCACTCGAAAACGTAGCCGGCGTGGAGGATCCTGGAGATTGTAAGCGGCATTGTCAGGATGGAAATTTGCGGGAAGGCGGCCGTCATTATCCCATGCGGCAGCCTGCCAAACTGGAGCAAGGACCGTTTGCGCCAGGGCAATTGCATGAAGGCGATCTCGTTGTCATGAGCAAAGGTTGCAAGTATTGCTTGTAAACTCGCTCAGAATGGCGTTTACTCTCGATATTTGAGCGAGAAAATGGCAAACGGACCGATGTCGTTGGTGGAAGCATTCGATGAATTGCGCGATCCGCGTGCGCGGCAATGCGCATATCAACTCGACGAATTACTGTTGGCCGCGATCTGCGCCGTCATCAGTGGGGCAGAGAGCTGGACCAATGTTGTCGAATGGAGCGAGATGAAGCTCGACTGGTTGCGCCAGCACCTTCCATTTGCCAATGGCATCGCCTCGCACGACACCTTCGGACGGGTCTTTTCGCTGCTCGACGCAACGCAGTTCGAGGCATGCTTCGTGCGCTGGATGAGTTCAATGTGTCCCTCGCTGAAGGGACAGCACATTGCCATCGATGGCAAGTGCGTACGTGGCTCGCATGATGGCAAGCAGAGTGCCATTCACCTAGTGTCGGCATGGAGCAGCGCAAGCGGTTTGACGCTGGGACAGGTCCGGACAGCCGACAAGAGTAACGAGATCACGGCGATACCGGAACTGTTGGCGACGCTGGACATCAAAGGCGCCATAATCACGATTGACGCGATGGGATGCCAGCACGACATCGCGGCCAATATCGTCGCAAGCGGCGCCGACTATGTGCTGGGCGTGAAGGACAACCAGCCCGGTCTGTCCGAAGCCGTCAAGCTGTGGTTCGATGCCGCAGATAGCGGCAAGTTGGATCGCCCGTTCTGGGATGACAGCCAGACGGAAAAAGATCACGGACGGATCGAAACCCGGCGCTGCTTGGTAACCAACGACGTCGCCTGGCTCGGTCAGCAAAACCAGCACTGGTCCGGCCTGCAAAGCCTAATCATGATCGAATCGACGCGTGAAATTATTGGCAGAAACAGTAGCGGCAAAACCAGCGTCGAACGCCGATACTACATCAGCAGCCTGCCGGCCAAAGCGGCGCATCTCGCTCAGACCGTACGGGCACACTGGGGCATCGAAAACTGCATGCACTGGGTTCTGGACGTCGCATTTCGCGAGGACGATTGCCGTATCCGCGTAGGCGAAGCTGCGCAAAATTTCGCCATCCTGCGTCGAATTGCTCTCAACCTACTGAAAAACGAGAAGACCACGAAGCTCGGGATCGCCGGAAAACGCTTAAAGGCAGGCTGGAACACCGACTATCTCGCTAAAGTATTGGGCTTGGCAATCTGATCCTTCATGCAATCGCCCTGCCGTTTGCGCCGAAAAACCCCGCAAATGGTAAAATACGCGGTTAATCAAATCACCGCATGCAAGGGCTTTACCAGTGCTATCTACAGCTAACATCACAATGCAATTCGGCGCCAAGCCGCTGTTCGAAAACATCTCCGTCAAGTTCGGCGATGGCAACCGCTATGGCCTGATCGGCGCGAACGGCTGCGGCAAGTCGACCTTCATGAAAATCCTGGGCGGCGACCTCGAACCTTCGGCCGGCAACGTCATGCTCGACACGAACGAGCGCCTGGGCAAACTGCGCCAGGACCAGTTCGCGTACGAAGAAATGCGCGTGCTGGACGTGGTCATGATGGGCCACACCGAACTGTGGAACGCGATCACCGAGCGCGACGCGATCTACGCGAACCCGGAAGCGACCGACGACGACTACATGCACGCGGCCGAACTGGAAGCCAAAGTGGCTGAATACGACGGTTACTCGGCCGAAGCGCGCGCCGGCGAACTGCTGCTGGGTGCGGGCGTCTCGATCGACCAGCACCAGGGCCCGATGAGCAATGTGGCGCCGGGCTGGAAGCTGCGCGTGCTGCTGGCGCAGGCGCTGTTCTCGAATCCGGACATCCTGCTGCTCGACGAACCGACCAACAACCTGGACATCGATACGATTCGCTGGCTCGAGGACGTGCTTAACCAGCGCGATTCGACCATGATCATCATTTCGCACGACCGCCACTTCCTGAACCAGGTCTGCACCCACGTGGCCGACATGGACTACGGCACGCTGAAGATCTATCCAGGCAACTACGACGAGTACATGCTGGCGTCGACGCAAGCGCGCAACCAGCAGCTGGCGAACAACGCCAAGGCCAAGGAAAAGGTCGCGGAACTGCAAGACTTCGTGCGCCGCTTCTCGGCCAACAAGTCCAAGGCACGCCAGGCGACGTCGCGCGCCAAGCAGATCGACAAGATCAAGGTCGAGGATATCAAGCCATCGTCGCGCGCCTATCCGTTCGTGCGCTTCGACGGCGAGAAGAAGCTGCACCGCCTGGCGGTGGAAGTCGAGGGCATTTCGAAGAAGTACGACCGCCAGCTGTTCAAGAATTTCAGCATCATGGTTGAAGCGGGCGAGCGCATTGCGATCATCGGCGCCAACGGCGCCGGTAAAACCACGCTGCTGCGCTCCATCTGCGGCGAAATGTGCGGCATGACGACCGACACCGGCCGCGTCAAGTGGGCCGAGAACGCGAACGTCGGCTACATGCCGCAGGATCCGACCGAGGAGTTCATGGACGGCGCGACCCTGACCGACTGGATGGGCCGCTGGACCAAGGAAGGCGACGACGACCAGGCCGTGCGCTCGATCCTCGGCCGCCTGCTGTTCGGCGGCGACGAGGTGAAGAAGTCGGTCAAGGTGCTGTCGGGCGGCGAGAAGGGCCGCATGATGTACGGTAAGCTGATGCTGGGCCGTCACAACGTCATGCTGCTGGACGAACCGACCAACCACATGGACATGGAATCGATCGAGTCGCTCAACATCGCACTGGATAAATACGCCGGCACCCTCATCTTCGTGTCGCACGACCGTGAGTTCGTGTCGTCGCTGGCAAACCGCGTCCTCGAGATCAAGGACGGCGAAGTCATCGACTTCCGCGGTAACTATGAGGATTACCTGACCAGCCAGGGCATCAACTAAGCACACGGCCGGGTCAATTGAAAACGAGGTAGCACCCCATGAATATCCTTCCTATCAAGACCGTCGAGTACGACCATCCCCAGGCCGGCTTGAGCTGCACGGCCCATGCCTGGGCGCGCACGCCCGAGCAGCCGTCGGCCGACGAAAAGGCCGCGCTCAAGGACCGCATCCGCAAGCTGCTGAAGGAGCGCGAGGCGGTGCTGGTGGCACACTATTATGTGGACGCCGACCTGCAGGACCTGGCCGAAGAAACCGGCGGCTGCGTGTCGGACTCGCTCGAAATGGCGCGCTTCGGCCGCGACCACCCGGCCAAGACGCTGGTGGTGGCGGGCGTGCGCTTCATGGGCGAGACCGCGAAGATCCTCAGCCCGGACAAGACCATCCTGATGCCGGACCTGGACGCGACCTGTTCGCTCGACCTGGGCTGCCCGGCCGACGAATTCGCCGCCTTCTGCGACGCCCATCCGGACCGCACCGTGGTCGTGTATGCGAACACCAGCGCCGCCGTCAAGGCGCGCGCCGACTGGATGGTGACGTCCTCGATCGGCCTGGACATCGTGGCGCACCTGCACGCGCAGGGCAAGAAGATCCTGTGGGCGCCGGACCGCCACCTCGGTTCCTACATCCAGAAAAAGACCGGCGCGGACATGCTGCTGTGGCAGGGTTCGTGCATCGTGCACGACGAGTTCAAGGGCATCGAGCTTGACCTGCTGAAGAACGAATACCCGCACGCCAAGATCCTGGTGCACCCCGAATCGCCGGCGAGCGTAGTGGCGATGGCCGACGTGGTCGGCTCGACCACCCAGCTGATCAACGCTGCGCAAACGCTGGACGCGACCGAATTCATCGTCGCAACCGACAACGGCATCTTCCACAAGATGCGCATGGCGGCGCCGGGCAAGACCTTCATCGAGGCGCCAACCGCCGGCAACAGCGCAACCTGCAAGAGCTGCGCGCACTGCCCGTGGATGGCGATGAACGGCCTGCGCAACCTGGCCGAAGTGCTCGAAACCGGCAAGAACGAAGTCTTCGTCGATCCTGAGATCGGCAAGAAGGCCGTGCGCGCGATCGACCGCATGCTCGATTTCGCGGCCGCGAAAAAAGCCAAGGCGCTGCCGACCGGCGACCTGGCAAGCGAAAACAAACTTTTCTCGGGAATTGGACCTGCATGAGCAATTTGCGCAATCCGTTCGACCAGTTCGACGAAAAACTGCAAGCCGCATTCGAACAGAACCTCCTTTCCGCGCTGCTGGAAGACGTCGGCACCGGCGACCTGACCGGCAAGCTGGTGCCGGGCGACGGCCGCGTGCGTGCCCGCGTGCTGGTGCGCGAAAACGCCGTGCTGTGTGGCGCGCCGTGGTTCGAAGGCGTGATGCACGCGCTTGATGCGGGCATCGACATCGACTGGCAGTACGCCGAGGGCAACTTGATGGCCGCGAACAGCGTGGTCTGCTTCATCGAGGGGCCGCCGCGCGCCTTGCTGACGGCGGAACGCAGCGCGCTGAACTTCCTTCAATTGATGTCGGGCGTGGCGACCGAAACCCGCAAGTATGTCGACATCATCGGCGGCACCAACGCCGCGATCCTCGACACGCGCAAGACGCTGCCGGGCCTGCGCCAGGCGCAGAAGTACGCGGTGCGCGTCGGCGGCGGCAAGAACCAGCGCATGGCGCTGTATGACGGCATCCTGATCAAGGAAAACCACATCGCGGCAGCGGGCGGGGTGAACGCGGCGATGGCTGCGGCGCAGGCGCTGCAGGCTGGCGTCTCAATCCAGATCGAGGTCGAGAGCTTGGCGCAGCTCGAGGAAGCGCTGGCGGCGGGCGCCGAGTCGGTCCTGCTGGATAACTTCGACCTGCAGATGATGCGCGACGCGGTGAAGGTGAATGCCGGACGCGCGCTGCTGGAGGCGTCGGGTGGCGTCAACCTGGACAGCGTGCGCGCGATCGCGGAGACGGGCGTCGACCGTATCTCGATCGGCAGCCTTACCAAGGATGTCAAGGCGACGGATTACTCGCTGCGCATTCTCTGATTGTGGTGTAGTTCGGCGGATGCGGCCTCGGCGGCAGCCACGCTTATCCGCCCTACAAGTCTAAGTTTGATTGCATCATGACACGTAGGGCGGATAAGCTGGCTGCCGCCGAGGCCGCATCCGCCTTCACCATCACCCAACACCGAGAAGTTCGCGGAGCCGCGGCAAAAATCGCTCCGCCGCATCCTCCACCTTCACTGACAGCATATCGTCGGCACGCGTCTTCCCAAGATTGACGGCCGCAATTGGCTTTCCCGCCTGCGCCGCCATCCGGCAAAACCGGAACCCCGAAAACACCATCAGCGACGAGCCGACCACCATCAGTGCGTCCGCATCGTCCATCATCCTCACCGCCCGCGTCGTGCACTCGGCCGGGACTCCATCCCCAAAGAACACTACATCCGGCTTCAGCGTGCCGCCGCAGTGAACGCAGGCCGGTTCACGGAATCCTTCCAGCATTTCCAGCGACAGCTGCGCGTCGCCATCAGGCAAAGGCCGCGCGCTGGCGCCGAGCAGGGCGGGATTGACTTCTTCCAGCACCGACTGCACAAAAGCCCGGCTGAACCGCGCATGGCAATCGAGGCAGACCACGCCATGGATATTCCCGTGCAGCTCAAGCACATCGATGCTGCCCGCGCGCTGGTGCAGGCCGTCGACATTCTGGGTAATCAGCGCGCCCACCACTCCTGCGCGGGTGAGGTCCGCGACGGCCAGGTGCGCGTCATTCGGCTGCGCGCGAGACAGGAGCGGATAACCAACCATGCTGCGTGCCCAGTAGCGTTTGCGGGCGGCTTGCGACTTGCGGAATTCCGGCCCCTGCGTTGGCGGCGTTCCGCGCCGCACGCCTTTCTCGTCGCGGTAGCCCGGAATGCCGGAGCCGGTGCTGATGCCGGCCCCGGTCAGCACCAGAACGCGCTGGTGCCGCTGCAGGAAAGCCGCCATCCGCTCCAGCGAATCGTGATCTGTCAGGTCGCCGGCCATGGCAGCATCCCGCTAGCGCCGTGCGGAGATAACGATGCCGCCCACGATCAGCGCGAACGCTACCGCGTGGTACAGGTGGGGTGTCTCGCCCAGGATCGCCGCGGACAGCATGGCCGCGAACAGCGGCGTCAGGTTGACGAAGAACGAGGCGATGCCCGGCCCGGCCGCCTGCACGCCGGCGCCCCAGCAGCGGAACGCGATGATGGCCGGGCCGACCGCGACAAACAGCATGCCGGCGGCCACCGGCCAGCTCCACGCGATGGCCTTAGCGCCACCCGCCAGCTCGGCGCCGGCGAAGGCCCCCGACCACAGCACGCCGTAGATCACTTGCGCCAGCAGGAAGGCGGCCCAGTCGCCGCGCAGCGCGGGCGGATCCTTCGGTTGCATCAGCAGCCAGCTATAGAACGCCCAGGCGATGGTGGCGAGGATCATGTACAGGTCGCCCGCGACCAGGCGGCATCGCAGCAGCTGTCCCATGCGCCCGACTGAGGACGATCAAGCACGCCGGCGATCGACAGCAGGGCGCCGGCAGTCTGCCGTCGCGCGCCTTCACCCGCGGAAGGGATCGCGTGCCGACCAGCCAGCATCCATACCGGCATCCGGACGCACCAGCTCACGTTGATCGCGTCGAGCTTTGCAGCGCCAGTACTGGAGGGAGTTGTACAGGCCGATGCCGAGGCAGGCCGAGCATGCTGAGGCGCGCCCAGTTGTGCCCAGCCCGCTGCCTTCGGCGGAACCACGCGGCGGGCAGTGGCAGCAGATCAGCAGCCGCGATCGACCAGCGCAGCAGGTTCAGCGTCATCGGCGGGTGACCTGCGTCGCGCAAGCAGCCGGCCGACGATGCGATTACCAGCCACAGCATCGGCGCGCATGGTCAGGGAGTACCGCCCGTCGCACGGCGTCAGCTTGTGGTTCATGCGCCTTGCGCGGTCGCGGCGCGCGGCGTCAGACGCTCGGGCAGCGCCTGGGCCCAGCGTGTCGGGATATCGCCCCATCGCGGTTGAAGTGCAGGCCGCGGCTCTCGTGGCGGGTCAGGGCACTGTTGACGATCAGGGCCGCCACGTCGACCAGGTTGCGCAGCTCGAGCAGGTCGGGCGTGATGCGGAAGTTGCGGTAGTACTCGTCGATTTCTTCCTTCAGCAGCGCGATGCGGTGCTGGGCGCGCTCCAGGCGTTTTGTGGTGCGCACGATGCCCACGTAGTTCCACATGAAGCGCCGCAGCTCGTCCCAGTTGTGGGCGATGACCACTTCCTCGTCGGCGTTGGTGACGCGGCTTTCGTCCCAGGCCGGAAGCGTCAGCGTTTCGCCCGGCGCCATGGCGGCGATCTCGATGGCGCAGGAGCGCCCGACCACCAGGCATTCGAGCAGCGAGTTGCTGGCCAGGCGGTTGGCGCCGTGCAGGCCGGTGCAGGCGGTTTCGCCGACGGCGTACAGGCCGGAGATGTCGGTGCGGCCGGCCAGGTCGGTAACGATGCCGCCGCAGGTGAAGTGCACCGCAGGGACGACCGGAATCGGTTCCTTGGTGATGTCGATGCCCAGTTCGAGGCAGCGCGCGTAGATGGTCGGGAAGTGCTCCATCAGGAATTCGGCCGGCTGGTGGCTGATGTCGAGGTTGACGTAGTCCAGCCCGCGCTTCTTCATCTCGAAGTCGATCGCGCGTGCGACCACGTCGCGCGGGGCCAGTTCGCCGCGCGAATCGTGCATCGGCATGAAGCGGGTTCCGGCCGCAGGGCCGGCTTCGGGCGGCAACAGCAGGCGGCCGCCTTCGCCGCGGATCGCTTCGGTAATCAGGAAGGACTTGGCGAACGGATGGTACAGGCAGGTCGGGTGGAACTGGATGAACTCCATGTTCGACACGCGGCAGCCGGCGCGCCACGCCATCGCGATGCCGTCGCCGGTGGCGGTGTCGGGATTGGTGGTGTACAGGTAAACCTTGCCGGCGCCGCCGGTGGCCAGCACGGTGTGCGCGGCTTCGAAGGTCAGCACGCGACCGGTTTTCTCATCCTGCACGTACAGCCCGTAGCAGCGCGGCTGGCCGGGGTGGACGCCGGACGCGGCCAGCTTGTCGGAGGTGATGACGTCGATCGCGACGTGCTGCTCGAACAGGCTGATGTTCGGGTGCGCGCGCACCTTCTGTTCCAGCGTGACCTGCACCGCGTGGCCGGTGGCGTCGGCGGCGTGGATGATGCGCCGTTCGCTATGGCCGCCTTCGCGGGTCAGGTGGAACCCGAGTTCGGCGGTCGGGTCGCGCGTGAACGGCACGCCCTGGGCAATCAGCCATTCGATCGCTTCGCGTCCGTGTTCGACGATGAAGCGGGTAGCCGCCTCGTCGCACAGGCCGGCGCCGGCGACCAGGGTGTCTTCCATGTGCTTCTGGTAGCTGTCGCCAGAGTCGAGCACGGCGGCAATGCCGCCTTGCGCCCAGTTGCTGGCCCCGTCGAGCAGGGCGCGCTTGGAGATGATTGCGACTTTGCGGGTTTCGGCCAGGTGCAGGGCGACCGACAGACCGGCCAGGCCGCTGCCGACGATAGCGACATCAAATTTCATGACAGTGTTTTGCTGTGTACAGAAGCATCACTATAGAGCATTTGTCCACGTCTTGCCGTGTCCCACCCTCGGCAGGGCTCGCTTGTCCATGGTCAATGCACTAAATGCAATATTCCTCCATCATCTATTTGCCCCTTTGCGCGTGCGCACCGGGGCGCCGACTGTTTGGCGGGAGAAGCTGTGATCCGGATCTTCAATCACTACGTTTCCAAGATGGCGTTCATCCTGCTGCTTCTGGAGCTGCTGATGTTGCTGGCGTCAGCCAGCATCGCCTCGGCGCTGTGGTTCAACGACGGCGCCGGCCACTTCCGCGCCGATAACCTCTACCTGTCCTCGCTGACGTTCGCGCTGGTGATCATCTTCAGCATGAGCGCCCTCGGCATGTACCAGCATTCCTCGCGCGAGGGCATACGCACCACCCTGATCCGCATCATGCCCTCGTTCGGGCTGGGCTTCGCGCTGCTGTCGGCGCTGATCGCGGTGCGGCCAGAGATGTACTTCGGGCGCGGCATCAGCATCCTGATCTTCGCGCTCGGCGCCACCGGCGTGCTGCTCACGCGACTGGTGGTGTTCAAGTCGGCCGAGTCGGCGTTGCTGGAAGCGCGCCTGCTGTTTATCGGCGGCGGCCAGCTCGCGCGCGAATGCATCGACCTCGCGGCCAGCAAATTCGGTTTTCACCAGTTCCACGTGATCGGTTGCGTGCCGCTGCAGGATGAAGAGAACTGCGTGCCGGACGCCTGCCTGCTGCCGATGGGCGAGTCGCTGCTGGAGATGGCGCGGAAGTATGAAGCCAGCGAGATCGTGGTCACCGTCACGAACCGGCGCAGCCGGGCGTTCCCGGTCAACCAGCTGCTCGAATGCGCGCTCGGCGGAGTGCGGGTGATCGACGCCGCCACCTTCTTCGAGCGCGAGGCCTGCCAGATCCGGATGGATTCGCTGCAGCCGAGCTACCTGATTTTCGGCGGCGGCTTCGACCAGAGCCTCATCCGCGCCGCTACCAAGCGCGCCTTCGACCTGGCCGCCAGCAGCCTGATCACCCTCCTGACGCTGCCGCTGATGCTGGCCGCCTGCGCCGCCATCCTGCTGGAGGACGGCGGCCCGGTGTTCTACCGCCAGGAGCGGGTCGGCCGCGACGGCCGCATCTTCAGCGTGCTCAAGTTCCGCAGCATGCGCACCGACGCCGAGAGCGCAGGCGCGCCGCGCTGGGCATCCAGGGACGATCCGCGCATCACCCGGGTGGGCCGCATCATCCGCTTGCTGCGCATCGACGAGCTGCCGCAGATGGTCAACGTGTTCCGCGGCGAGATGAGCTTCGTCGGCCCGCGCCCGGAACGGGCGTACTTCGTGCGCCAGCTGGAACGCAGCATCCCGTACTACGGCGTCCGGCACGGCATCAAGCCGGGAATCACGGGCCTTGCCCAGGTGCGCTACCAGTACGGCGCGTCGGTCGAAGACGCCATCGAAAAACTGCAGTACGACCTGTACTACGTGAAGAACAACAGCCTGTTCCTGGACCTGCTGATTCTGATCGATACCGTACAGGTTGTCCTGTTCGGCAAGGGCAGCAGGTAGGAACCCGGGCGCCAGACCAGCGAGGAACCGATGGGAAAAACAAGGCTGTTGGTGGTGGAAGACGATGCGGGCATGCAGAAGCAGCTGCGCTGGTGCCTGGACGGGTACGACGTGGTGGTGGCGGGCGACCGCGACAGCGCGCTGGTGCAGGTGCGGCGCCACATGCCGCCGGTGGTGACGCTCGACCTCGGCCTGCCGCCCAATCCCGACGGCGCTTCCGAAGGACTGGCTACCCTGCAGCAGATCCATGCACTGGCGCCGGACACCAAAGTCATCATCCTGTCCGGGAACCAGCAGCGCGCCAATGCGCTGAAGGCCGTCGCGATGGGCGCCTACGATTTCCAGCAGAAGCCGTTCGACGCCGCCACCCTGGGGCTGGTGATCGCGCGCGCCTGCAAGCTGCATGAGATGCAGCAGGAGAACCGGCGCATGCTGCAGATCGCCGCCGAGTCGCCGCTGGCGGGCATCGTCTCACGCGACCCGGCCATGCTGGCGTTGTGCCGCGGCGTCGAGAAAGTGGCGCCGACGTCTGCCACCGTGATGCTGCTGGGTGAATCCGGCAGCGGCAAGGAACTGGTGGCGCGCGCGCTGCACCAGATGAGCGCGCGCCATGAGCGGCGCTTCGTGGCGATCAACTGCGCCGCCATTCCGGCCGACCTGCTCGAAAGCGAGTTGTTCGGCCACGAGAAAGGCGCCTTTACCGGCGCCGGCCAGCAGACGCTGGGCAAGATCGAAATGGCCGACGGCGGCACTTTCTTCCTCGACGAGATCGGCGACATGGCGCTGCCGCTGCAGGCCAAGCTGCTGCGCTTCCTGCAGGAGCGCGTGATCGAGCGCATCGGCGGGCGCAGCGAGATCGCGGTCGACGTGCGGGTGGTGTGCGCCACCCACCAGGACCTGGCCGCGATGGTGCGCGACGGCCGCTTCCGCGAGGACCTGATGTACCGGCTGCGCGAGATCGTGCTGGCGATTCCACCGCTGCGCTCGCGGTCCGGCGACCGCGCGCTCCTCGCCCACCACTTCCGCAACCGCTACTGCCGCAGCGAGAACCGGCCGCTGATGGTGTTCGCGCCCGAAGCGCTGGCGGCGATCGAGGCGTACGAGTGGCCCGGCAACGTGCGCGAACTGGAAAACTGCATCAAGCGCGCGGTGATCATGTCCGACGGCCCTCACATCGGCGCGGACGACCTGGGCCTGCCAGGCGTCGCGCACGCCGCGGCGCCGGTCAACCTGCGCCAAGTGCGCGACGCGGCCGAGTACAAGGTGATGGTGATGGCGCTGGCGCGCTCGGACGGGAATATCGTCAAGGCGGCCGACCTGCTTGGCGTCAGCCGCCCGACCTTGTATGACCTGATGCACCACCACGGCGTGAAGCCGCAGCCGGCAACGTAGGCTGCTTACCAGGTGACGACCCAGTGCGCGGTCAGGCGCGCCACCTCGTCGCGCCACTCGCGGCTGGCGAAGGTATGGCCGGCATGAGGGATCTCGACGTGCCGATATTTCAGCACATGCTTGCCGGCCAGCCGGATGAAATCCGATGTGCTGCCGTCGCCGCCGCCGGTGACCACCAGCGCCTGTCCGGTAAAACTGGCCAGGCTGTCGGCCACGGGCACCGCGCCGTCACCCCTTGGCGCCTTCTTCCAGAACGCCAGTTCGCCCAGGCGCCCAATGTACTGCTGGCGGCCGCCGGTACGCGGTTCGGGTTCCGGAACACCCGCATTGGGATTGAGCAGCACCAGCCCGCGCACGCAGGGATCGAGGTGGGCATAGAGGACGGCCGCTGCGGCGGCATGGCCCAGTCCCCAGATAACGATTTCCTTCAGCTCGGGCATCTGCATGAAGAACTCGCCGATGGCGGTGCGGATATCTTCCCCGATGGCGTTGAAGGCGCGCGGCTCGCCTTCGCTGTCGCCGCAGCCGCGGTGGTCGAAGCGCATGACCGGAATGCCACGTCCGGCCAGGGTGCGCGAGAGCAGCGTGAACTGGCGGTGCCCTCCCACGCGGTACTGCGCGGTGTCGGTGACCACCAGCAGGCCGCGCTCGATTGGACGTTCAGGCACGTCGACGATGCCGACCAGCCAGCTGCCGGCGCAACAGAAGCGAAGTGCGCGCTGGTCGAAGTTCATGGCTGCCCCGCGCCGAACACGGTGGCGGTGGCGGCCAGCAGCGCCTGGCATTCGGTGCCAGCGGCCGGACCCCAGAACGGCGGGCCGTCGAGTGGGTGGTAGTGCAGGATGGCGTCGCGTTCGGCCCAGCGCTGCGCCAGCCGCGCGACGCCGGCCGCCTGCCGCGCCGGCGCCGGGCCGCCGCTGGCAAACCAGTGGATCGGGCAGGGCGGCACCGGCATGGCTGCGGCGTCGCAGGCGTCGATCGCCTGGGCGAGTTCGCGTGCAAGTGAATAGCCGGCCACTTCGATGCTGCCGTGTGCGGCCAGGTTGGCGCGCAGGACCGCGGTGCTGCGCGGCGCAGTGGAGTCGCCTTCGGTCTCGGTCAGGCGCTGGCGCAGGAACTGGTTGATGCAGGTGCGGCCGTGCAGGAAGGGCTGCCACAGGATGATGCCGTCGACCGGCGTGCTGCACGCGAAGTCGAGCGCCAGCAGCCCGCCCAGGCGCAGTCCCCACAGCTGCACCGGACCGGCGCTGCGCTGCTGCAGCCAGTCGAGCGCCGCGGCAAGGTCGCGGCGCCAGATGTCCCAGCGCGCAGCCGAGAAGTCGCCGCAGCTGTCGCCGCAGCCGAACAGGTCGATCTGCAACACCGCGTATCCCATCGCGGCGAACTGGCGCGCCTGCAGCGACGCCATGCGGCGGCTGCGATTGAGCTCCTCGGCGAACGGGTGCACGTACAGGATCGCGCCCAGTTCGGGGCGGCGCGGCGCCGGCGCGTGATACAGGCTGAATCGGGTGCCGGGGTCGGCATCGAAGAAGAATGCCTCCACGCTTGGCGTGGACAGCAGCGGGGCGTTCATGGTGGCTCCTGTGTGTGCGGAGGGCGGAAAGACTTGTCAGGCCTGCCACTCCGGTTTCATTAGACACCCCAGAACTTGCGCTCGCCTTGAGCCGGCGCACGGCCTCAATGTGGCCGCATCAGCAGGTTGCCGCCGACCCGCAGCAGGAAGCAGCCGTTGGCGCGATCGGGCGGCGCAAGGCGCGGCAGCAGCATCGGGTCGGTGTCGTGGCGCGCCGCACCGCGCGCGCTGGTGACGGCGGCATCGAAGCCCTGGCTGCGCAGCATGTGCACGTGGCGCGGCTCGAAATCCTGGCCCGGCTTCCCGCTCGGGTAGGCGAACATGCGCACCGGCGCCTGGATGATTTCCTGAAGCCGGGCGCGGCCGTTGGCGATTTCAGCGCGCGCGTCGGCGTTGGAGATTGTCGTCAGCACCGGGTGGCTGACCGTTTGCGCACCGATCTCCATGCCGGCCCGGTGCAGCGCCAGTACCTCGTCGGAGGTCAGCATGGCCGGGGTGAAGCTTCGCGCCATGGTGCGGATGCGCTCCAGCCGATCGACGTGCGGAAGGCGCGACAGGCTGTCGACCAGCATGTCGATCACCGCGCGGCGCCGCACCGGGCATCCGAGGTCGTAGGTGGCGAAGCCGCTGGCGGTGAGGTTGAGGCGGTCGCCGGGCGCGTTGCGCACCACGTCGATCACCGCGTCCTTCCACATGCAGCCGCCATCGAGGAAACCGCTGGCGACAAAGAAGGTGGCAGGTGCGGCGTAGCGCTGCAGTATCGGCAGCGCCACCGCGGCATTGTCGGCATAGCCGTTGTCGAAGGTGATGCAGGCGGCGCGCGCGGGCAGGGTGCGTTCGCGCAGGCGGCGCACCGCGTCGGACAGCGGCAGCACACAGAACCAGCGGGTCAGCGCTTGCAGCTGCTCGTCGAAGCGGCGCGCATCGATCTGTTCCGGGAACAGCGGGTCGGGCCGTGGCACGACGCGGCGGTAGGCGAGGATCGTGAGCGGTACTTGCATGTTGGCGGCTGGCTGGAGGGCGTATTGCCGCGGCACCGGGATCGGTTGACACTTGTCAACAATGCCATGGGGACCGCCGCTACACTGGAGCAAATCAGGTTCAGACAATATAGATCAGCGCCGGCGCATATCTGTTGAGCCTGCTCATGGCGCTGTGCGTTGCAGCCAAATGCGGAACAAGCGGAGGTGTGTATGCGTATCGGAATCCTGTCCTATCCCATGCTGTTTCAGCGCGAAGGCAGCCTCCAGATCCAGATGCGCGAAACCATCCGCGCGCTCAACGAGCTCGAACGCATCGACGGCGAACCGATCGCGGTGGAACTGGTCGACCCGTGCCGGTCGCGCCTGGACGACTATGACCTGGTCCACGTGTTCGCCGCCGTGCACGGCAACCACCGCATTGTCGAAGCTGCGTCCGAGCTGGGCGTGCCAGTGATCCTGTCGCCGCTCATTTCGCCCGGCTGGAACCGCTCCAGCGGCACCCGCGCCCGCGTCGCGGACCGGCTGCTGTCCAACCTCACCGCCTGGAACGTCGAGACCAGCTACGCCCAGACGCGCCGCGCGCTGCAACTGGCGACCCATATCGTGGCGCTGGGCGAAGCCGAGAAGCGGGCCATCGGCGACGCCTTCCTGGTGTCGCCCTCGCGCATCCGGGTGTTCCCGAACGGGATCGCGCCGCAATTCTTCCACGCAGACGGCGCCCACTTCCGCGCCCGCACCGGCATTACCGGGCCGTTCGTGCTGATGGTGGGCAGCATCGGCCCGCAGAAGAACCAGCTGGGCATGGCCCACGCGTTGTCGGAAATGGCGCTGCCGTTCGTGCTGATCGGCGAAGCGCGCGAGCGCGACCAGGATTACCTGGCGCAGGTGCGGCAGGTGCGCGGCGTCACCTGCATCGGCAAGCTGCGCCACGACGACAGGCTGCTGGCAAGCGCCTTCGCCGCCGCCTCGGTGTTTGCGCTGCCGACCCAGCCCGGCGTGCTGCCGATGACGGTGTTCGAGGCGCTGGCGGCCGGCACGCCAGTCGTCACCAGCGCCGACAGCGAGCTTGGGATGGCCGACAACGCGTTTGCGCTGCGGCGGGTCGCCCCGGACGACGTCACCGGCCTGAAACGCGCGGTGATGGGCTTCATCGACGAGCCGCCCGAAGCAGCGCGTGTGCGCGCGCTGGTGCGCAACTACACGTGGGACCGGATCGCGCAGGACATCGCGCGCTGTTACGCTGAGGTGGTCGGCGCTGCGCCAGGCCGCGCCGAAATGACGGCGCTGCTTCAGCGCCCGCCGTTCTCGATCAATTCCTCGTACAACCGCCCATAGAGCCTGGCGGCGGCCTCCCAGCTGCGCTCGCGCAGCGCAAACGCGCGGGCGCATCCGCGCAACTGGCGCATGCATTCCGGTTCGGCCAGCATCCCAAGCACCGCCTCCACCAGCGCGGCCGCGTTCCCGGATTCGAACAGGATGCCGTTGCGGCCATGCTCGACCAGTTCGCGGTGCATGGCGGTATCGGACGCCACCACCAGGGCGCCGCGGGCCATCGCTTCCAGCAGGCGGATTGGCGCCACCAGCGACGGCGAGGCCGGTTCGGGAAAAAGAAGCATGTCCGCATCCGCGTTGTTTGCACCCGTGAACCCGAGCTGCAGGCCCGGAAATGCTGCGCGCAGCGCCGGAAGCGCAGCGCGCAGCACGGTGCATGCTTCCACCGCGCCGGGACAATGAACCAGCGGCGCGCTTCGGACACCGGCGCGTGGAGAATCGCTCGCCGCCGCGGGCGCGCTGACCGAGGGCGGCACGATGGAAATGCGTCTCGGTTCGACCCCGCCCGCGATCAGCCAGCTACGCATGGCCAGGGTGTCGGTCACCACCGCGGCAGCGGAGCGCGCCGCGCGCACCTCAAGCGCACGCACCATCCAGTCCTTGACGCCGTGGCTATGAAGCCGGCCCGGCATGCCGATCACCACCGGCAGGCCCGCCTGGCGCGCCGCTCGCAGGGCGGCGACGGCGTTCAGCACCGGTGGGTGCGCGTGGACGATACCGGGCCGCGCCAGCGTGATGGCGTGGCAGATCCGGCGCGCCATCCGGCCGGCCAGAAGCGCCGGCGGCATCAGGCCGTTTCCGGGATCGGTGCGGAAGAAATGCCAGCCGTCGCGGTTGCGGTCCTCGGTTTCGACCTTGCCCTGGGCCGGGCCGGTCAGCTGGATTGTGTGCCAGCCGAGCGCTCGCTGCTGCCGGAGCAGCGAGACCGCGCGCAGCGAATAGGCGGTATGGAGGGGAGGCGAGTGGTCGAGTATATGCAGGACGCGCATGCTGCGCCGCGCGCTCAGGCGCGCTTCTCCTGGGCGGCAGTGCAGGGCGAGGCGTTGGTTAGCGCATCGTAGACCGCCATGTAGCCGCGCGCCATCGCCGGCAAGCTGTGGTGGGCGATCACCTGGCTGCGCGCGCGCATGCCGTGGCGCCCCCCCATTTCGGGGATACGGCAGTAGTCGGCGATGGCGGCTGCCATCAGCTCGGGCGACTTGGGCGGCACCAGGATGCCGGTAAAGCCGGGCTTTACCAGTTCGGTATTGCCGCCGACTGCAGTGGCCACCACCGGCAATCCGGTCGCCATCGCCTCGAGGATGGTGTTGGAGCTGCCCTCTGCCAGCGAGGGCAGCACGAACAGGTCCATCGCGCGCAGCATCTGGGGGATGTCGCCGCGCTCGCCCGGCAGCCAGGCGCGGTGCGAGGCGCCGGCGCGGGTCAGCATGTCGACGCACTCGGCGCGGGCCGGCCCGTCGCCGACGATCAGCAGGCGCAGGCGCTGGTGCGAGGGGTGGGGCGAGGCGATCAGGCGCAGGAAAGCTTCGACCAGGGTGGCGTGGTTCTTGACGTCGACCATGCGGCCGACGCTGCCGATGACGAAGGCGTTGTCCTGCATGAAGCCGGCCGGCCCGACCGCCGCGGGCGGACCGAGACGCGGATGGAACTGGATGCTGTCGACGCCATTGGCGATCTGCGACACGCGCTGCGGCTCGGCGCCGACATTGTCGATCAGCCAGTGTTCGAGATCGGCGCTGACCGCGATGAAGTGGCCGATCAGTGGCCGAAGCAGGCGCCGCAGCAACTGGTACTTGAGGCGCTTGCCGTACAGGTCGAACATGTCGCGCCCATGCTCGCCGTGCACGCGCAGCTTGACGCCGGCTAGCGCCGCCACCAGTTGCCCTTCCAGGCCGGACAGGTTGCGGGTGTGGATCAGGTCCGGCTGCAGCGCGCGCAATGCCTTGAACATGCGCAGGTAGTGGCCGAAGTCCTTGCCCTCGCGCTTGTTCAGGCTGATGATCTCGACGCCGCGCGGCTGCAGCTGCGATTCGAAATCGGAGTAATCCTTCAGGCAGACGATGGCATGGCGGTAGCGCTCCGGCGGCATGTTCCGGATCAGGTTGATGAGGCCATTTTCGAAGCCGCCGGCATCGAGCTGGTGGATCAGGTGCACCACGAGCCGCGGCTGTTCAAGAGACTCTGTCATGTTCTGCTCCGCAGGTGTCGACTTCATGTTGACCGTCATTGCATGGCGCGCCGGATCAGTCGTAGTAGCCATAGTAGTCACCCGCCGGAAAGGACCGTGCCTTGTTGCAGATCAGGTTGATATGGGGACAGTGGTCGAGCCGGCGCAGCGCCTCCTTGACCGTGGCCTGGGTGGTCGACTCGGCCTCGATCACCATCACCACCTGGCCCATTTGGGACGCCAGCACGCTGGCCTCGCTGGTCAGCAGCAGCGGCGGCGAATCGAAGATGACGATCCGGTCGGGATAGCGGCTGCTGATCTCGACCAGCAGCGCGCTCATGGCCTGGCTGGCCAGCAGCTCGGTGGCGTGCTTGTTGTTGCGGCCCGCCGGCAGCAGGCTGAGGGTATCGATATTGGTGCGCAGGATGACGTCGGACACGCCCACTTTTTCGGTGAGCAGGATGTCCATCAGCCCCGGCGCCGCTGGCAGGCCAAGCACCTTCAGCACCGAGGGCCGCGCCACGTCGGCGTCGACCAGCAGCACCGTGTGGTCCTTCTCCATCGCGATGCTCATGGCCAGGTTGATCGCGCAGTAGGTCTTGCCTTCGCCCGGCAGCGCGCTGGTCACCACGATCAGGTTGCGGTTGGCGGCAGCGCTGCCCGGCTGCAGGGCGTTGCGCAGCAGCGGGCGCTTGATGATGCGGAAGTCCTCGGCGGCGCTGGTGCGTCCGCCGTCCTGGGTGATGATTCCCATCTGGTGCAGGCGCGCCAGGTTGATGTCGACATAGCGCCGACGGCTGTCCTGGCCGGCCCCCAGCACCGCGCTGTCATGCGTCTGCGGATCTTCCATGTCGATCTCCCGTGGCGGGTTTGGGTCAGAGCGCGGCGGCCATCATGGCGGCGTACACCACGGCCAGCAGCGCGAGGGCGGCGAAGAACAGGTACTGGCCGCGGCGCCGCTTGATGCGCTCGGCATCGGTCCAGTTCATCGAGACGGTGCCCAGCACATGCAGGCCGGTGTTCTCGCGCATTTCGCCGGGGCCGAGGAAGACCGGGCGGGCCTGGCTGACCAGCAGCGCGATGCCCGGTCCCGCCAGCAACGCCGCGATCATCACGGCGCTGTAGAACAGCAGGCGGTTGGGGCCGATCGGCGCGAACGGCATCGTCGGCGGGTCGATGATCTTGAAGGACATCATCTCGGTGGTCGACGACAGGTCGCCCGACAGCTTGGCCGCCTCGCGCCGCCCGATCAGCTTTTCGTAGTTGTCCTTGTTGATCTCGTAGTCGCGGTTAAGCTGCGCCAGCTGCGATTCCACTTCCGGCACCGCATTGCTCTGTGCGACCAGGCGGACGTGGCGGGCGGTGAACTCCTGTACCCGCGCCTGCATCGCCGCCACCTTGGCGTCGGCTTCGGTCAACGCCACCTTCAGCTGCAGAAGCATCGGGCTGTAATTGCGGCCAGGGTCGCCGTCGCGCACGCGCGACCTTGCCTCCTCGACCTTGCGCGCTTCCAGCTGCGACAACAGGCGGCGCGCCGCCACGATGTCGGGATGCAGCTCGGTGTACTGCATGCGCAGCGCGTCGAGATTCTTGTCGACCGCGGCGATGCGGGCGTCGAGTTCCGGGTTGGCGACCGATAGCGGGCGCACGGCCTCGACGCTCATCATCGGCACGTCGCCGACGATTTCGGCACGGATCGCGGCGCGCGCCTGTTCGGCTTCGAGCAGTTCGAGGCGGGCGGCGCTCAGCTGGTCGAAGGCGATCGCCACTTGCGCGCCGTAGTCGACGCCCTGGCGCGGCAGCAGGCTGCTGTTGCGCAGCTTGAACTCCTTGACCATGTTCTCGGCCGCGACCAGCCGGTCTTCGTAGTTCTTGATCTGCTCGTCGATGAACTGCACAGCCTTCTGCGAGTCGCTGCGCTTGCCCTTGAAGCTGCCCTCGACGAAGATGGTCAGCAGGGACTGGACTACGTCGCGCACCGTCCTGGCGTCCTTGTCCCGGTAGGTGATGGTGTAGATGTCGTTGGCGGTGGTGCCGTTGATCCTTATCGTCGACATCAGGTTCTCGATCTGCCGTTCATGCTCGCGCGCGGTAGTGGCGCGGATATCCATGTCCACCATGCGGATCACGCGTTCGACGTTGGGGCGGCTAAGCAGCGTGCGGCTCATGATGGCGACCTGCTGTTCGACGTTTGGCACGCTGGTCATCCCCGACAGCAGCGGCTTGAGGATGGTCTGGGTGTCGACGAACACACGCGCGCTGGTCTGGTACTCGTCGTCCATCGTATAGACCTGGGTCCAGCCGAACACGGCGACCAGCCAGGACACGGCGACGGCATGCCAGCGGTACCTCCAGATGCCGCGCACGTGGGACAGCAGCTGGCTGATGAGGTCCTCCATTCTGTCGATCTCCGTAAGTCGTGCGGTATCGGGGAGCGCGTGCCCGGCGCCGCCATGAATTTTTCGATTATATGGCGGACCGGCAACGAAAATTGGCTACCTTGGAAGCCGTTGATTCGAATCAAAATGCTTCGGGTCGGTGGAAAACCGGCGGCGGCCGATGGTGCCCAGTCCCAGCACGCCAAGCCCGAAGATCGCCAGCGTGGCCGGCTCCGGCACTGCCTGGTTCTGCAGCGCGTTGGCCAGCGTGTTGTGCTGGATCGTGATCTGGTAGGTGCTGTCGACGCTGAGCATGCCGGTGGTGGCGCTGAAGTTCAGGGTGCCCGGGTCGTAGGTGGTGGTACCCGGGAAACCGTCGGTGCGGCTGACGTTGCTGGCGCCGTTCAGCTCGTCGGGGGCGAAGGAGAACACGCTCAGGCCAGTCGTCATGTCGACGATGTTGATGCTCCACGACAGGCGCGCATTAGCGTTGGTGGTCGGGGCGCCGTCGGCCGATACATGGGCCTGGGTGTAGGGATTGGCCTCGAACGCGATCGTCATGGTGTCTTCGGCGCCCATCACGAAGCTGAAGGTGGTCGAGGTGCCGACGTCCGAATTTCCCGATGCCATGCCGTTCATCGCGAGCGAGGCGTCGGCGCGGGTCTGGGCCAGCGCGCCGGCGGGGACGTCGCCGACGGTGATCGCGCTGCCGGACAGGTTCTGGTCGGCGTAACCGAAGGTGCCGGGCACGCCGGGTGGCGCGGGGAAAGGCGAGAAGTCGTTCTCGGCCAGCGGCGGGTTGGGCAAGCCGACCGTCTGCTGGGCGACGTCCGGATTGATGCCGCTCAAAATACCGAAGGACTGGGCGCCGTTCGCGAACGTGCCGTTCAGCGAGCCGGTCGCATGGGCATCGTTGGTCCCTGTCAGCATGGCGAAGTCGCTCACGTTGAATGGCGTGCCGGACGAGTTCAGCAGCCGGAAGTTGTTGATGACGAGGATGGACTGTGCGAACGCATCGGCTCGCGCGCTGCCCATCCCACCGATGGCGATGCTGGCGGCCATCGCCGTCAGCAGCAAGGTTTTGCGTACGATCTTCATGTCGATCTCCTGTTGGGGATGAAACTGGATGTGCCGGGCGCAAGATGCCGCCTCGCAGGCCCTTGTTGCAGTTTTCGTACCACCCGACTTTTCCCCACCAAATCAGCAGCTTGCGTTGCCGCGGATAGCGTCCGGCATGGCGCTGTATCGGCGCTGGAAAATTTTCCGACGCGCGGACCCGGGTTTGCGCTGGCGCGTCTACTGTCCAGCCCGGGGGAACTTCCCCATGCATGAGCATGTCTGAGAGACACAACAATTTCATTCGTGCCGGCAATCGGTGCCGACGCTTTCCTGGAGGACGACAATCATGCTGAACGACGAGCTCCCCATTGCCTCGTTTGTATGTCCCACCGGCTTGCGCGAGCTGTGCATCGGCGAACAGGGCATGGACGCACGCCTGGACCATCCGCTCGACGTGCAGGTGTTCCACATCCGCCTTGCCAATTCGGCCGGGCGGCGCGAGGCGGCCAGCCTCCTGATCCGCAAGATGTACGGCTGGCGCGGCTATGCCTTCGAGCCGGGCGAGGAACACGAAGCCAACAAGGTCACGCTGTACGCCGAGACCGGGGGCATGGTGGTCGGTACGATGAGCCTGTGCCTGGACCGGGACACCCGCCTGCCTGCTGATGAAAACTTCCGCGACATGCTGGACGGCCTGCGGGCGCAGGGGCGGCGCCTGTGCGAGCCGTCGCGGCTGGCGATCGACAAGGGCGTGACCAAGCGCGTGTTCGCCGCGCTGATCCACATCTCCTACATCTACGCCCACAACATCCACCGCTTCAGCGACTATGTGATCGAGGTCAATCCGCGCCACGTGATGTTCTACAAGCGCATGCTGGGCTTCGGCGACTTCGGCGGCGAGCGGCCGTGTACGCGGGTGGGTGCACCCGCGGTGCTGCTGCGGCTGGAGCTTGAATACATGGGCGAGCAGATCCGCAAATGGGGCGGCCTGATGGAGGCGCACGGCGAGGAACGCTCGTTCTATCCCTACTTCTTTCCTGCCTGGGACGAGCCGGGCATCACCGCTCGGCTGCTCACCGGGCGCAGCTAGGGGGCGCCATGGGCGCGACCTTCGAACATGGAGCGGCGGCGAACGTGTACTTGCTGGACGAGCTGCGCGCCATCGTGGGCGGCGCGCAAATACGCGACGACGTCGCCACGCTGGAGCGCTATGCGCGCAGCACCGCCTCGCGCAGCACCCGCGCGCTGGCGGTGGTCACGCCGGGCAGCGTGGCGGAAGTGGCCGGCGTTGTGCGGGCGGCGCTGCGCCACCGCACGCCGGTCTACCCCATCAGCACAGGCAAGAACTGGGGCTACGGCGACGCCTGCCCGGTGACCGAGGGCCAGGTGATCGTCGAGCTGTCGCGCATGAACCGGATTATCACGGTCGATCCAACGCTGGCCTACGCCGTGATCGAACCGGGGGTCACGCAGCGGCAGCTGTCGGAATATTTGGCAGCACACAAGCTCGATTTCTGGATCGACTGCACAGGGGCGGGGCCGGATACCAGCTTCATGGGGAACATCCTCGAACGCGGCTTCGGCCATTCACCCTACGGCAATAGGCTGCAGCACGTCGCCGGGATGCAGGTGGTGCTGGCCAGCGGCGACGTGCTCGAGACAGGGTTCGGGCACTACCCGAATGCCAGGGCCGCCTACCTGTTCCCATACGGGGTGGGGCCTTTCCTCGACGGGCTGTTCACCCAGTCGAACTTCGGCATCGTGACGCGGATCGCGATCTGGCTGATGCCGAAGTCCGAAGCGGTCGAACACTTCTTCTGCACGGTCGAACGGCACGAGGACATCGGCGCGGTGGTGGACGCGTTGCGGCCGCTGCGCATGGACGGCACCCTGCGCAGCATCCTCCACATCGGCAATGACCTGCGCGTGCTGTCGGGCGGCACCGTGTATCCGCGCGAGCAGGCAGGTGGCGCGCCGATGCTGCCAGGAGGACTGCGCCAGCGCATGCGCGAGGGCGCGGGCGTGGGTGCGTGGACTGTATCGGGCGCGCTGTACGGCAGCAAGCGGCAGGTCGCGGCGGCGCGCCATGCGCTCAAGCAGGCGATGAAGCCAACGCCAGCGCGGACCATCATCCTCACCGAAGGCAGGCTGCGGCTGGGCGCGTTGGCGGCGCGCCTGCTGGGCGGAACAAGGGCCGGCAAGCGGATGCGGGCCAGGGTCGACTTGGGCGAAGCACTCTTTGCCATGAACCGCGGCGTGCCGAACGGGCGTTTCCTCGCCGGCGCGTACTGGCGCCGGCGCGGCGGGCTGCCGTCCGGCTTCCCGCACGATGCCAATCCTGCGGCCGACAACTGCGGCCTGTTGTGGGTATCGCCGATCCTCCCGATGCGCGGCGCGGACCTGCTTGCGGTGTACCGGCTGGTCGAACCAGTGTTCGCGGAGTTCCGCTTCGACCTGTTCATTACCTTCAGCATGATCAACGAGCGTGCCTTGGGCGGCGTCATCACGGTGGCGTACGATAAGGACGATCCGGACGAAGTGGCGCGGGCTTTGGGCTGCTACCAGAAAGTGTTCGACCTGTGCATGGCCGAGGGATACGTACCTTACCGGGTCGGCAACCAGTCGATGGCCCAGCTCGATCCACATTCGGACGTCTTCTGGGCGACTGTCCGCCAGATCAAAGCCGCACTCGATCCCGACGGTATCATTGCCCCCGGCCGCTACCAGCCACCGCCCCTGTAAAAGCTTCCGACATCGCGAAACCAATCCGGAAAGGGAAAATCGGGTCAGATCAGAGGGTGGCGAGCAGGGCTTTCGCTTCGGCTTTGTGGGTGAAGGACGTGCCGGCCATGGCGCGCTCGATCTCAGCGCGGGCGCTGCGCTTGTCCCCGCTTTTGGCGAGCGCGGCGCCGTAGTGGAAGCGGATGTCGCTGGAGCCGGGCGCAAGGGCGCTGGCATTTTTCAGCAGCGGCAGCGCGCGCCGGGTTTCGCCATTGTCCATCAGGATCCAGCCCAGCGTGTCGAGCACGGCTGCATTGTTCGGCGCCAGCTTGTAGGCGCGCTCGGCGTAGGAGAGGGCGTCCTTGCGCTTCAGTTGCTGCGAGGCCCAGGCCAGGTCGTTGAGCGCCATCACGTTAGCCGGGTCGAAACGGAGTACGGCATGCAGGTGTTCGGCGCCGGCTTCGACGTCCTTCGCCAGCAGCAGTCCGCTGGCAAAGTACATCCGAGTGGCGATGTCGCCGGGGTGCTGGCCAAGCCAGCCGGTGATGCGCGCCTTGGCCTCGCCGGCTTTGCCGGCCCGGGTCAGCGCGCCGTGGAGCTGGGTGACCAGCGCGCTGCTTTGTTGCAACACAAACGCACGCTCGTAGGCCTTGACCGCCGCCGCGTGCATGCCCTGCGCGCCGTGGACGTCGCCCTCGTACTTGAATCCGCTTGCGGATGCGGGCTGCTTTTCCTGCACCGTTTTGGCGTACGACAGCGCGGCGGGGAACTTCTTTTGCGCGATCAGGACGTTCAGCAGCGAGAGCTGGGCGGCGGTCATGTCCGGCGCGATCGACAGCGCCTTGCGCAGTGATGCTTCAGCGCCCGCCATATCCTCCATGCTCATTTGTACCGTGGCGTAGCGCGCGTGCAGCCCGGCGTTGTTGGGCGACATCGCAGTGAGTCGGGCGTATTCCTCGGCGGCCGCGGCGAAGTTGTCGTTGGCGTAAGACACGTGGGCGAGCATGGCGCGCGCGTCCACGTTGGCGGGGTGGCTGGTCTGGATCTTTTGCGCCAGCACAAGCGCCTTCTGCTTGTCGCCCGCGCGAACGTCGAATTCCACAAGCCGGAGCCCGGCCCGCAGATCGTCCGGGTTGTCGTTCAGGGCGCGTGCGAGCCATTGTCGCGCTTCGCCGGTCTTGCCTTCGGCGGCAGCGAGGCGCGCCAGCGCTTCCATCAGAAGGGGATTGCCGGGCGATCGAGCCAGTGCGGCCATGTAGCGCTGCCGCGCCCCGCCGGGCCGCTTTTCCATCGTGTCCAGTTGTGCCAGGTTGTCGAGGGCGGGCATGTAGAGCGGGTCGAGCTTGAGGGCCTCCTCGAAGCTGGCCCGCGCGCCGGCCAGGTCCTGTTTGGCCAGGTGGACACCGCCCTTGAGGTTCTGGACCAGCGGATTGCTGCCGTTCTTCTCCATTTGCACCACCGCCGCCATGGCCTTGTCGGGCGCCCTCGCGCGCAGGTAGCTCATGGTCAGCAAGATGCCGGCGCGCTGGGTGCCCTTGTCGAGCGAGGCAGCGCGCTCCAGTTCGGCGACGGCCCGGCCGTTCTCGCCGGTGCCGAGGCTGGAGAGGGCAAGGCCGGTGTGCAGGCCGGCCGCGTCGGGACGCAGCGCCGCCGCGTTCTGGAACAGTTCCGCGGCCTGGGTGAACTGCCGGGCGCGCAGGTGGGCCTCGCCAGCCAGCGCAAGCAGTTCGACGTCGCGCGGATGGCGAGTATCAGCGGACGCAGCAGGTCGAGCGCGTCCGCCGGGGCGTTATGCGGATGTGACCGAGCCAGCAGCCGAGATGCGGTACAGGTGCGTCGGATGGCTCCGAGGAAGTCTGCATGCTGTTTGCGCTTGCGGCTCGAACCCAGTGCGCGATGCACGCCCCCGCCAGCAGCACGCTGGGCATGTGCTCCGGTAGTTTCCGCGCAGGATGTTCTGGGCCGCGGCGAGTGCGCCTGTGTTTGCCTTCGCGGGAAATCAGCATGGCCTGGGAAGGATCACAACCGCGGCGCCCGGCGCCGGACTTGCGCGCCTGCTCGATAGCCGTGCGCGCTTCCTGCAGCCTGCCCTCCTCGAGTGCAGGTTGGCATGTCGGACCAGACATGCGCGTTGCCGGACGCAGTTCGCAGTATTTTTCTGTATGTACGAGCCATCGCCGCGCCGGCCTTGCCGTGGCTCGGTCGACGTCGCCCGCAGGCGCAGAAGCTCGGTGTCCGCTGGCCGGCCGCCAGCGCGCGCACGATCCAGTTGCCCGCTTCGGCCGCATTGCCTTCGACCATCCGTTGTTCCAGCTTGCCATGCCCAGATCAGGGCCTCGATCGAGTGTGGCGCCAGTTTCAACGCGTCGTTCAGCAGTTCGCGCGCCGGTTCCACCTTGCCGAGCCCGAGGAAGGCCGAACCGCGCAGGGCCAGCAGGGCCGGCCGCACCGACGCGGCGCCGACCGGGACGATGTCCGCCAGCAGCCGGTCGTACTGCCCCTGCATCAGCATAGCCTTGCCCAGCAGCGGCGCGACCTGGGCGGCGTCGCCTCCAGCGGCCATGGCACGCCGCAGGTCCTTGTCGGCCGACGCCGCGTCGCCTTCGTCCAGGTAAACCTCGGCCAGCAGGATGCGCGCGGCGCCGCTGCCTTCGTCGCGCTGGATGGCGTTCTTGAGCTGGATCACGGCAGCCTTGATTTCGCCCTGCGCGCGGTATTTGCGCGCTTCGGCGATCAGCGGGGCGACCTCGGTATTGCCGCTGCAACCGACGCCGGTGATGCCGAGCGATACCGCAAGGGCGGCAGCGACGGAACGGGACCACAGGGGTTGCTTTTGTTCGGGCATGGCACTCTCCGGTCAGGTGACCTGACTAGGGTAGTGAGTCCACCATGCAACTTGTTGATGACTGTCAACGGCAACGCGCAACAAGGCTTCGCAGTCAGGCCGGAGGCCTTTTGCCGCGCAGGACGCGCACCACGCCACGGAAGTCGATTGTGTGCAGCGACACCGGCCGGCGCCAGACGCGTGCCACGTACTCCATCACACGCTCGGCCTGTGCCAGGTCCAGCCCGCGCCATCGTGCAGGTAGTCGTGGCGCAGGTCGAGGCTGCCGTCGGCGCCTACCTGCGACACCATGACCGACGGCGCGCCGTAGTTGAAGCGCGGCGCCAGGATGGCTTCGCGGATGGCATGGATGTCGCGGGTGGCGATGCGGGTCTCGCCGTGGCGCCGCGCCTCGTACACGAACAGGTCGAGCCGGTCGGAGATTTCCTGGTCGAGGTAGTTGCGGATAAAGCCGAAATCGTCTTCCTCGCGGCAAATTTGGCGCGCCTTGTCCATACCGTGCTTCTCGATGATGTACTCCCACAGCGAGCAGCCCAGGTGGCAGGGATTGAGCGACAGCACCAGCTGCTGGCTGCCGGCGAACGGGCGCACCACGTCCGGGTGCGACTTGATGGCGGCCAGGTACAGCTCGTGCGGCAGGAAGGTGGCTTCGCACAGCAGGCGCGCATGCCAGTACGATGCCCAGCCTTCGTTCATGATCTGGCAGGCGTGGATGGGGTGGAAGTAGTAGGCTTCTTCGCGCACCGCGAGGAAGATGTCGCGCTCCCAGTCCTCCAGTTCCGGCGCGTAGCGCGCGATGAACCACAGCAGGTCGGCTTCGGGCCGGGGCGGCGGCGGCGGGCGCTGGGACGGCTCGCTGGCGAATTCGGGGTAGGGCGGCCGATGCAGCGGCTGGTTGGTGTCGATGTGGATTTCCAGCGAAAGCGCCGCGTCGAGCACGGCCTCGACCCGTTCCAGCCCGTGGGCCTGTAGTGCGCGCTCGAGCCGGTTGGCGCGCGCCGCGCTCCGCTCCAGGATACGGCTGCCGGCCATGTCCATGAAACGGGTGAACAACTGCTTGTTCTTGGCGAAATCGGCGTGCCCCAATGCGTGGGCGGTCACCAGGGTGTTTTCGGCCAGCGAGTTCTGCTCCTGCATGTAGGCCTGGCATGGGTCGCCGGGGAACATCGCTTCAACGATGTGCGAATGCCCCATGTGCTGGCGCACCAGATGGTGGATGTAGCGGATGCCGAAAGACCAGTGGCGCAGGCGCACCGGCAGGCCGTGGACGGCGATCTCGACCATGAAGTTGGACGGCACCAGGTCGAAGTTGACCGGGTAAAAGTCCATGCCAAGCTCCAGCGCCAGCGCTTCCAGCTGCGCGCCATAGCCGGCCAGCGTGTGTTGGGTTGCCGTCGTCATGCCGGGGCCTCCGCGCTGTCGTCCGCTTTCTGCGTGAAAAATTTTCGCAAGGCGCGCCAAACGTCGTCGGGACCGGTCAGCACGCTGCTGCCGATCGGCACGCCACGCCGCTCCAGCTCGCCGCACAGGCGCCGCATCTCGGTTTCCAGCGAGCGCGTTACGCCGGGCAGGGTTTCAACATAGCCGATGTGGTTGAGCATCGTGCCAAGTTCGGTCAGCGCCTCGCCGGCCGCGGTGCGGTCCTCTGTAAAGTTTTCACCGTCCGATGCATAGAACATGTAGACATTGTCCTGCGCTGGGTCGAACTCCTTGCGCACGATGTCGAGCGCCAGCCTGAAGGCGCTGGACGCGATGGTGCCGCCCATGCCCGACACCTGAAAGAACTCGGCCTCGCTGAATTGCCAAGCGTGGGTGGTGTGTGCGACGAAGCGGGTTTCCACCCGCGCGTACTGGCGGCGGATGCCCTGCAGCGCAAAGAAGAAAAACGATTTGGCCAGTTTGCGTTCCAGCTCGGTCATGCTGGCCGAGACGTCGAGCACGAACAGGATGACGGCGCTGATGCCGGGCTTGCGCGCACGGGCTTTCAGCTTCAGGTCCGGCAGCCTGAGCTCTTCCCACACCCAGTCCATCACTTCGTCGATGGAGAGTTCCAGCAGCAGCCTGACCCCGCCGTCTTCGTTGCCGCCGTCGCCATCGGCCAAGTCATGCCGCGCGGCCCACTGCAGTACGTCACCCGGCTTGCCTGCGCCTTGGCCGGCGCCGGTCCGGCTGCGCGGCTCGGCCAGCCTGAAGCGCGCGTGTTCGAGCAAGCGCACCGGCACCTGCACGGTGCGCTCCTGCAGCCCAGTGATCAGGTCCGGGCCGGCGATCAGCTCGGGCAGGTGCCGCAGCACGGCATCGCGCACCTTGTCGTTATGGCGCAGCCAGTTGCGCGCGCTGTGGCGGGCCAGTTGCTCGCCTGGATGCATCACATTTCCTCCCTGAAGTAGCGAGGCGCCTCGCCCCGGACTTCAAGTATCGGCCGCAGCGACGTGGACCGGATGACCGGCCTCAATGTGAACAACTGAACCTTTTCGGGCCAGTATTGTTGTGGCTTGCGTTCGGCGCCGCACAGAGGGCGCCACAAGACACGCCCAGAATGAACTACTGTTCAGGACAAACCAAGGAGTCCCCATGTTCCCAACTGATTCGATGCACCACGTGAAGGAACTTAAGGACAAAATCGATTCCGTTCGTTTCGCCATGTTCACCTGCACCGACAAGTACGGCCATCTGATCGCCACCCCGATGACCAACCAGGAAATGGGGCCAGCGGGCGAGCTCTGGTTCTTCACCTCGATCAATACTGACCTGTGGGAAAACATTGCTCATCAACCGGAGGTCAACGCCAGCTTCGCCGAACCGAAGGATGGACTGTATGTGTCGGTCAGCGGAACCGCCGAGCGCGTGGTCGACCCCGTCAAGGTGCATGAGTTGTGGAATCCCTTCGTCGAGGCATGGCTCCCCAGCGGGCCGGACGATCCGCACGTGGCCTTGATTCGCGTGGTGCCGCACAGCGCGGAGTATTGGGATACGGCTGCGAACAAGATGGTGTCGCTGTTTGCCGTGGCCAGGGCGGCCCTTACTGGCGAGCCGCCAAAGGTCGACCCGGTCGAGCACGGCAAGATCGATCTGTAAACGGGCGTGTCCGCCTTACTTCGCGGCTTCGAGGCGGGTGACGGTGATTTGGCCGTTGACGCGCTCGGCGGCGAAGTTGATCTTGTCGCCCGGCTTGACCTGGTCGAGCATGGCTGGCTCCTTCACGCGGAACACCATCGTCATGGCTGGCATGTCCAGGCTGGCCAGCGGGCCGTGCTTGACGGTGAGCTTGCCCGCTTCCTTGTCCACTTTCTTGACTTCGCCGGCCACCAATGCCGCCGCTGCGGTGGCGGTGGGAGTAGGCGCGGTCTCGGTGGCCACGCTGGCGCCGAAGGACATGAAAAGTGCTGCTGCGTTGACATCCTCCCCGTCGTAAACGGAAGGGGATTCCCACTGCTGGCGTCTGATGCCCCAGACGGAAGCCGGACTGAAGGTAGCCCAGCTTCTTATTCAATCCGCAGGATATCTCTCGACCTCGCCTAAAGGCGACCGCGGATCGGAAAAAACGGTACAGGTGACTGATGCCCCAGCGCGTAATCGCATACTGAAGCACTTAGGGAGTTTGACCATGCCCCAACACCAAAGTTCAAAACATTATTTCACGTGGACGGCTGCGTGCGCTTCGCGCCCGGCTCCTTTCACTCCCTGCCCTGAAGAGGGTGTCGCAAAAGCCCTCTGCGCGATAAAATATTGCTCAGAATGAAACGCCAGGAACCGACAATGAGCAGCACCCGCAAATTACCTTCGCCCGACGATCCGCAGTACGATTTGTTTGGCGGCGTGCCGGCAGGTTCGGATGCGCCGGCTCTGCAAACGGCGGTCCATAGCGGTCGGCGTTTCGTGACGGGCGATGCCAACGCCATTTTCCTGGGGACGATGCGTCTGGAAGAACATCTGAAGCGTTCTGGCCAGCATGCTCCATTTACCGTGGCCCGTCTGCTCGGAGCACAAGACTGGCAAGCGTTTGAGCGGCGCTACGCTGCAACTGGCCGCGCTCCCTATGCGCCGCAACTGATGGTCGGCCTGATCCTGTACGGCGTGATGCAAGGGGTGCATTCCCTGCGCGAATTGGAACGGCTGGCGCGACTCGATCTCGGATGCATGTGGGTGACCGGCGGCATCGCGCCGGACCATGCCAACATCGGACGCTTCATCGTCCAGCATGAAGCGTCGCTGACCCGGGATTTCTTTGAATCGCTGACCGGGTCGATTTTGAAAGCGACGGGTTCTGGCAGCGCTCGGTTGGCCGGTGACGGCACCGTTATTGAAGCGGCTTGCTCGCACTACAATCTGCTCAAGGAAGAGGCCGTCAAGGCGCGCGCAACAGCGGCGCACCAGGCCGTAGAACGCACACCGGAGAATCGGGCGGCGCAGCAGGAACAGGAACGCAGTGCGCGATGCCAGGAACTCTTCGAGCAGCGCCAGACTGCGCGCCGCAGCAATGGCAAGAATGTCGAGACCTTGCGTATCAGCGGCAGCGAACCGGAGGCCATGGTACAGCGCCTGAAACGTGGACACGGGTTTGCGGCGTCGTACAAACCATCGGTACTGGCAAATCCAGACAGAATCATCACAGCCTTCGAAATCGATCCATCGAGCGAGACGAAGGTGATCGCACCGATGCTCGATCAAAGTGCACGCGTGACTGGAGAAGATGTCAGGGAATTGCTGCTCGACGCCGGCTACTTCGATGATGAAGTGATTGACGCGACGCTCACACGCGATATCAGCTTGTTGTGTCCGGAGGGCCAGTGGCCTGCCAAGACCAAAGAGGAGGGGCTGTACCACAAGAGCGCATTCACCTACGACGCGCATACCGACACTTACCGATGCCCTGCCGGCCAAACCTTGGTCCTCATTTCCAAATGCGGAGAAACACCGCGCACGCGGGCAGTGAGCGTGTATGCGGCATCAAGCTGCACAGCTTGCCGCCTGCGTGCGAACTGTACGAAGGCCGCGCAGGGGCGGCGCATCAAGCGCTACCCCGAGGATGAGCAACGGGACGCGCTTCGTCTCGTGATGCAGCATCGCCAGGCGCGCTACATTTTCAGCCAGCGCAAGGCGATCGTCGAACCAGTGTTCAGCAGCCTGCGCGGTCAGCAGGGCCTGGATCGCTTTCGCCGACGTGGGCTACAGGCGGTCAAGCGCGAATTTGCCTTACATGTCATCGCGTACGACTTGTCCAGAGCGGTTGCCCTGCTGAGAGCGCTGTTTTTCTACTTTTACGCCGTTCCATACGCTCTCAGAGGGGCGCATACGTTTTTTCGGCCGCATGCCGCGTTTTTTGGGCTTGCGTCCTCAACCACAACATCGCCCGGGCCTGATGTGATCGCAGAAAAACGTTTTGCGACACCCTCTGAAGGACGAGGTTTCTCGGAGCAAATCTGATGAATATGTTAGAAAATTTCATGATGACTCCATTCTTGAAATAAACGTTCATGCCGACAGGCTTAGTGGCCGTGATGCTGGCCAGGCTTCCTGACCTGCAGTACCTTTTCCCCTGGCTTCGCGGGCGCGGCGTCCGGTGCCCGCACGGCCTGCGGTGCGGCGTCACCTTTCCATTCGTAGGCGACGGTGCCGGCCGGATGCTTGTACCAGCCCGGGTCCTTGTAGTCGCCGCGCGCCAGTCCCTTGCGCACCTTTACGGTGGTGAACATGCCGCCCATGCCCATCGCGCCGAACTGCCCGGTGCCCGTCATCATCGGTAGCGTGTTGTCCGGCAGCGGCATTTCCATCTCCGCCATGTCTGCCATGCCCTTGTCGCCCATGATCATGTAGTCGGGCACCAGCTTGTTGATCTTCCCGACCATGTCGCGCTGATCGACGCCGATCATGGTCGGCACATCGTGCCCCATCGCGTTCATCGTGTGGTGCGACTTGTGGCAGTGGAAGGCCCAGTCGCCCGGCTCGTTGGCCACGAACTCGATCGCGCGCATCTGGCCCACCGCGATATCGGTCGTCACCTCCGGCCAGCGCGAGGCGGGCGGCGTCCATCCGCCGTCGGTGCCGGTCACGGTGAATTCATGGCCGTGGATGTGGATCGGGTGGTTGGTCATGGTCAGGTTGCCGATCCGGATGCGGACCTTGTCGTTCAGGCCCACCACCATCGGGTCGATGCCGGGGAAGGCGCGGCTGTTGAAGGTCCACAGGTTAAAGTCCAGCATCGTGTTGACCTTCGGCGTCGCGCTGCCCGGCTCGATGTCGTAGGAATTGAGCAGGAAGCAGAAATCGCGGTCGACGCGCTGGAAGGCCGGGTCCTTCGGATGCGTGACCCAGAAGCCCATCATCCCCATCGCCATCTGCGTCATCTCGTCCGCGTGCGGGTGGTACATGAAGGTGCCCGGACGGCGCGCTTCGAATTCGTACACGAAGGTCTTGCCGACCGGGATGGCAGGCTGGGTCAGGCCGGTCACGCCATCCATGCCGTTCGGCAGGCGCTGGCCGTGCCAGTGGATGCTGGTGTGCTCGGGCAGCTTGTTGGTGACGTAGATGCGCACGCGGTCGCCCTCGACCACCTCGATGGTCGGTCCCGGCGACTGGCCGTTGTAACCCCACAGGTTGGCCTTCATGCCGGGCGCGATTTCGCGCACCACCGGTTCGGCCACCAGGTGGAACTCCTTGACGCCGTCCTTCATGCGCCACGGGAGCGTCCAGCCATTGAGCGTGACTACCGGGTTGTACGGACGGCCGTTGGGCGGCGCCAGCGGCGCCTGGGTGGTGGCCTTGTCCATGATTACCGCTTCCGGCAGCGAGGCTGCGCCGACGCGGCTGACGATCGCGGTGCTGACGGCGGCGGCACCCGCGCCGCGGAAGAAATCTCTGCGTGAAACCATCTGCTGTTCCTTTTGCTGCGTTTAGTGTGCCGGCGCGCCAGCGTTGTCCCTCGATGGCGCGGTGAATAAGTATAGCGTGCATGGACGATGGACCTTGCCATGATGGGAAGGTCAAGCCCCTTTATGTGAAAAATCGCGCTTGACCTTACAATCATGGGAAGGTTCAAGATGGCTGCATTACACATTCTGGGGAGCATCATGGCAACAGCGAACGCGAACGAACTGACGCTGCCGATCGAAGGCATGAGCTGCGCATCCTGTGCAGGCCGTGTCGAGAAGGCCCTGCGCGCCGTGCCGGGCGTGCGCGACGCCAACGTCAACCTGGCGATGGAGCGCGCCTTCGTCACGTCGGACAACGCGCTCGACACCGCACAACTGGTACAGGCGGTGGAGCGCGCCGGCTACAAGGCGGTGCCCGTTGCCGCCGCCGCACCGGCACCCGCCGCCACGTCCACAGAACCCCTCGAGATAGCGGTATCGGCCGCACTGACGCTGCCGCTGCTTGCGCCCATGCTCGCCGAGCTGGTGGGCATCTATTTGATGCTCCCCGGCTGGGTCCAGTTCGCGCTAGCCACGCCTGTGCAGTTCTGGATCGGCGCGCGCTTCTACCGCGGCGCATGGAAGGCGCTGTTGGCCAGGACCGGCAATATGGACCTGCTGGTGGCACTGGGCACTTCGGCGGCGTACGGCCTGAGCATGTTCCAGTGGCTGGCGCAGCCAAGGCAGGGCGGCCACCTTTACTTCGAAGCCGCGGCCGTGGTCATCACGCTCGTCCGGCTTGGCAAGTGGCTGGAAACGCGCGCCAAGCGGCAGACCACGGAGGCGATCCGGGCCTTGCAGGCGTTGCGTCCGGCCACCGCGCGGATGCGCGCGGGAGGCGAGGTACGCGAAGTGCCGGTCGAAGCGCTGCGCGTGGGCGACGAGGTGCTGGTGCGCCCTGGCGAGCGTGTGCCGATGGACGGCGTGGTGATCGAAGGCGCGAGCCACGCGGACGAATCGATGCTCACCGGCGAAAGCATGCCGGTCACCAAAGGGCCCGGCAGCCAGCTGATTGGCGGTTCGGTCAACGGCGACGGCATGGTGGTCGCGCGCGCCACTGCGCTGGGCGCCGAATCCACGCTGGCCCGCATCATCCGCGCGGTCGAGGATGCGCAATCCGCCAAGGCGCCGATCCAGCGCCTGGTGGACCGGGTCAGCGCGGTATTCGTGCCGGTGATCCTGGCGATCGCGCTGGCCACCTTCGCCGGCTGGTCCCTGTACAACGGCGACTGGAGTGCGGCCGTGCTGAACGCGGTGGCGGTGCTGGTCATCGCCTGCCCATGCGCGCTGGGACTCGCGACGCCCACCGCCATCATGGCCGGCACCGGCGTGGCGGCGCGCCACGGCATCCTGATCAAGGATGCACAGGCGCTCGAGCTGCTGCACGGCGTGGATGTCGTCGCCTTCGACAAGACCGGCACGCTCACCGTGGGCAAACCGCGCTTGGCGGCGCACATCGCGGCGGATGGCAGTCACGATGCGATGCTGGCACTGGCCGCCGCCATCCAGCAAGGCAGCGAGCATCCGCTGGCGCGCGCAGTTGGCGAGGCGGCAGGGCGCGTGCCGCTGGCCGCCACCGATGTCAAAGCCGTTCCCGGCCACGGCGTGACGGCCACCGTCGACGGCGCCGGTTATGCGCTGGGCAACCGGCGGCTGATGGAACGCCACGGCGTCGGAACGGGCGACCTGGCGCGCGCCGCGCAGGAACACGAAGCAGCCGGCCAGACGGTTTCCTGGCTCGCGCAACTTACGCCGGAACCGAAGCTGGTCGGGCTACTGGCCTTCGGCGACGCCGTCAAGCCGGAGAGCCGCGAGGCCGTCGCGCGCCTCCACGGCCTGGGCATCAGGACAGTCATGCTGACCGGCGATAATGAAGGTGCCGCGCGCCACATC